>CAVHFE010000111.1:0-5292 GCA_963635145.1 Oscillospiraceae bacterium | reverse complement strand
CGTCTTTACCGGCGGCACCAGTATCGCCTTTCTCGCCGGTATCGCCCTTGTCGCCTTTATCGCCTTTCGCGCCGGTATCACCCTTGTCGCCTTTCGCGCCGGTTTCGCCGGTGTCGCCCTTCTCACCTTTCTCGCCAGTGTCGCCCTTGGCTCCGGTATCGCCCTTCTCGCCAGTGTCTCCCTTATCGCCCTTGTCACCTTTCTCTCCGGTGTCGCCCTTTTCGCCCTTGTCGCCTTTCTCGCCCTTCAGGCTTTCGAGCCACGCCTGCTCATCCATGATGTTGGGGTTGGAGGTCTTGTTCGTCAGGGTATCTTTGTACACGGAATACGCGCACAGGTCCCCGAGGACGTCCGTCCACATGCTCGTGGCTTGATCCTTGACATCCTCCCATTTCATGTCTTCCCATTGATATTGGCTGCCCGAATACGTGAAGATGCCGTGAATCAAGCTGTTCAATTCGTTGACGCTGAATTTTGCATAATCTTCAGCCGTCGCGCACCCGGCCTCAGCAGCCAGCTTGTCAAACTCATTGCGATAATCGGCAGTCAGAGCGTCGTGCACCGCCTCTTTCTGTTCATCCGTCAAACCCTCTTTATTCTCAACGACATACTTCAAGAAGCTGGTGACCCAGCTCTTATAGACGCTGTAGGCACCGGTTTTGTCAACGCAGGCCTGAATAAAGTCGGCCTCGCTGAGAGCATTTACCGGTTTCGCAAGCTTCTCGCTCGATTTGGAAAGGGCGGATTTATATGCGTCGTACCATGAAGCGCTCCCCTGCTCATCGAAAGCACTCTCCGTCAGCGCAACATTGGTCGATACGGAATCGACGTATATATCGTATGCCGACTTTCCGCATAAGCTTGCCAGCCATTCTTGTATGGTCCCCTTAAAGCCCTCATCAAGCGCGATCTGGTATGCCGATTTACCGTCATCGCCATACAGGTCGGCCACCCATGTGGCCTCATCGCCCTCGTAACCATATTCACGAGCAATCTCATAGGCGGACTTTCCCGTATCGCCCTTCGGGCCAGGATTACCAACGAGCGAATCGATCCATTCCTTCTCGGTGCCCTTGAACCACCCATTACTCACAGCAATCTCGTAGGCAGATTTACCCTTCAGAGAATCAAGCCACATGGTAACCGTGCCCTTATAGCCGTGAGCACACGCGATATCGTAGGCGGAAGCCCCTCCCGACGCGCCGTCGGTATAGATGATCGACATCGCATTCGAGTTAATGCTCTCCACGGTGTCGGTCGTTTTCCCGTTCTCTTCATCGATTCCGATGCAGCGAATGGCATACGCCTTCATGTCGCCGCTATTGGCGTCGGTGATTGGCAGGCTATAAGACAGAGACCCGTCTTCATTCGTCGTCACATCATCTATGGTAAGCGGGCTGTCGTCCTCTTTGACCTTGACTTTGGTCCAATTTGCCGTCTTCGAAGTCTCATCGCGCACGTAGATGTTGTACTTCAGATGGTTGCTGTCATAAGCCTTGCGCTTCGTATACGTTTTCTGACTTATATCGGGGATGGTCCAGGTAAGCAGAACGCTCTTTTTTACCGCAGTGGAACTACCGCTGGTATCGGTGCTTGTGCCCGTATTGCCGTCGGAGGAGCCACTGGTATCGGCACTCGTACCACCAGCCTCAGTTCCGCTGCCGCTCGTATCCCCACCGGCAGCGCTGCCAGACCCACTTGCGCTGCCGTCCGCGGAACCACTGCTTGATCCGCCACTGCTTGTTCCGCCGGCGGTATCGCCGCTCGTCGAGCCGCTGGATGACGAACTCGTGGTTTGCAGCTTGCAGCCGGTCAAGGTAACAGGCTTAGGCGGGGACGTGACGTCTTTTACGACATGGTGCAGCAAGGGAGCATACACGTCTTTCCCGTCACTGCCAGAAGACACTTTCATGTCACCAATAGCGAAAGCCCATTGGAAACCGTACGCCTTTATGGTTTCCTCTGAAGCAGCGTTCAGAGCGGTTGCAGCTGCGAGACTGATATCCGATACCGTTGTTTGCAGTACCTTCCCCGATTTCGTGCCCTCGCCTTCCGATCCTCCCCATTGACACGAACCCGAAACATATCCACCAATGGTAAATATCTTCGCAATCTGGACTTTAGCATCGACCTGGACGCTAAAGCCGTTTCGCCATGAATGCAGAAACTCTTTAGCAGCGACCGACCTCAAGCCGACCGCGGTCGTTGCACCGCTGTAACCCAGGGTAACCCACGTCGGCTCTTTACCGAACTGACCCTTGCCGGAAGTATCATCGGCCACGTAAGAATCGGTGTCCTGAATGCCTGTTCCCCCGAGCTTAGTGTTATACGCGTACGGGTTACCCTCGTTTTCGGTCAAAGAAGAATCTTCGATCTTGCTCAGAGTCGCATACTTATTACCGGCGGAATCCACCTTATCTTTGATCTTCTCGTTGTATTCATCAACGAACTTGTTGTAATCGCTCACCGACAGCTGCACATACGTAGGGGGAGCCATGGTTGTCAGAGCCATGCTCTTGGAGTCCCCCAAGCCAACCGCGCTTCCAGCATTCTTGATGTTGTACTGGAACGTGTACTCGGGGATGCGCCTAAGCACCACGGTGTTCTCGTGCTTAGCGCTGAACGTTGCGCTGAACTCGGTTAACGTTGATGTTTTCCACTGGTTGCTCCAATTGCCGACCCAGCCTACCTTAAGCTCTGCACTGCCGCCGGTAACCGCAGCAAGGGAGATTTCGCCATCATCCGCAAGCATAGCCTCTGCTTGCGGATTTGCATTTTCGCCATTATCCGGGTTCGGATTCGGGTTCGGCGGGTCCGGATTCGGTTCTGGATCGACTTCTCCACCGCCGCCACCTTCGCCGCCTTCGCCTTCGCCTCCGGCAACAGAACCTGAAACGCCTACCGATATGCCAGCAGCAGCCGACCACCACCTACCCGTTGTTGACGAGGTGGTGTACGCTGAGGAAATCCTGTAACTCGTCGTATCCGACGAGTTCTGGCCGAGCTCTGAGAACGCAGGCGCAGCTTGGACAACCGCTTCAACCTGCACGTCGGAGTAACCGTACTTCACTCCAGCATATTCAAGCTCGATGCCGTCATCGTCATAGTCGAGTGCCACGATTTCGGAAGTGAAGGAATCCTCTAGAGCGCTGTCCTCGCTCACGCACGTGTAGTTCGCCTGATGATACATATTGCTACTGTAAAAATTCGTAGCTGGCTGGAAGTCGGTCTCTCCCGAATCGGTCTTCTTGTCGTTGGCGTACACGCCTCCAACGCTGATCACCGCAGCAGAGTCGAACTTGTACCACTTCGTCTTGTATCCGGTCAGAATCATCAGCTGCTCGCGTCCCGCAGCATTATTGTCGAAGTTTCCGGCCACAACCGACTGAACGTAGGTATCCGTGACGGGATGACTCTTAACGCCGCCATCGGTGTGCGTGAAGTACTCCGGGGTGTATACCGATTTTTCCTCGGTGTTCAGAGTGCACGAGCTCGACGCAAACGAATAGAGGGCACCGTCGATGAACAGGTATTCCTGAGCTCCGTCGCCGTTGATCTTGACAAACTCGAGGCCCGACCGCGCAAGGATGCTATCGTCTGCATAGACGCCGCCAACGAAAAAGTCGGTCGATTTAAGATCGCTCTTGAAAGACTGCTCGGCAATCGAACTGTTCGCAGCTGAATAAACGCCCACCGCATGGTAATGGATATTCTGATCATACCAGGCTTTGTCTTTGTCATTCACCGTGGTAGCGTTCGCATTCTTATTCGCCCCTCGCTGGTAAGCAAGCGACCCGGCAACGGCTATCTCGTCCTTGCCATCGCCATCGGCATCGCCAACCGCAAGACCGGGGTTGCGGGGGAAGCTCCAGTAGGTGTAGCCATCATCGGTGTGACCATCAACATCACCCTCATGCTCCACGTAGGTGCCGCTTGCGGTGGAGTTGCCGATAATGGTCCCCGTTGAAGCCCCTTTGGTGCCCATCGACACGGCAATGTAGGGAACGTACTTGCGCATGTCGCTTTTCTCGTAGTCTTTAACCTCGGAAACGTTGGTGACGATCGCAAGGTCCTCGATATCGTCATCGTTGAACTGACCCGTCTTCAACGTGCATGCAAGCTTGTTGGTGATCTTGCCGCTCTTCTGCCAATTCTCGCTGTAGAGCGGATGGATGAGGCTGTTGGAGAGATTTGACTTCTCGTAGCTGTACTTGTTGTCGCTTCCCTTCGTCCACTTCACCTCGTAAAGACCGGTGTCTCCGGTATTGCCGTCACCATGTCCGGGGAAGTAAACGACCACGGAATCCTTGCCGGTTCCATAGTAATCGCCAGCGGTGATGGACATGAAGTTGAGCATTCGGCACCCATCGGCACCGTTGTTGATGTCGTCCCATTTCAGGGTGCCCAGCTCGACTTCTTCCGAACGCTTCTTTGACTTGAAGTCGTACATCCAGGTGATAACCCGTGGCTCCTTTGCGTTCGATGAAGCATCGACCGCCACATATGCTACGCAATCGTCACGAGGGCTTTCGGTCGGGCTGAAGGCCACTGCCCTTATGAGCGAATAGGAAACCTTGTTAACGTCAGCGCCATCAGTGCCGCCAGAGTAGTTTTCCGCCTTGTTGAAATTCGACAGATAGGTGCCATTCGAACAGCTCACATTACCGCCGCCGAACGTCTCGTCGCTATCGGTGTAATCCTTCAGGGCGACGGGGGCCTTCGAATAGTAGTTTCCCGATGAATCATCATGGGTTGTCGAGGAGTCATACTGATCAAACGTGATCACGCTCGATTTATCGTCCCAGCTTTGAATGAGAGCCAGCTCCATCATGGGATTTTTCATGACGGACTTGATGCCCTCATTATTGTATGGCCCGGACCCGGACTTCTTCAGATCGGAGAAACCCGTCGGAGCATCATTGTTGAGCACGGTTGAGCTGACCTTGTCGGAGCTCGCTCCGCTATCAATGGTTGTAACCGGAACCGTCGTGGCGTTGCCGCTGCTGGAGTTGCTGTCGCTATCGGCGACCGCATTCGCGTTATCGGAGGAATCGGCCAAAAGCGATGCGTCTTCCCCATTTGCCGTAGCCGCAGTCGAAACCAGATTCTGCTCAACCTGCGAAGCCGCAAAATCCTCGACCGCCTGAACTTCCGCAAGCCCATTGTCCGACGTTGAGGAGTCGTCGTCCGAAGATGTGTTGCTGTTCTCCTGCGCATCGGTCGTGTCTGCCCCATCGGTCGTGTCGGCCCAGGAATACACCGGGCACAGCGACAGCGCGAGCACACAGGACA
>CAVHFE010000110.1:0-5336 GCA_963635145.1 Oscillospiraceae bacterium | reverse complement strand
GAATCGGGCAGGGCGTCCAGCCGCTGCTGGGCTATTCCATCGGCGCGAAGGATGCAAGGCGCTATCACGAGACGCTGCGCTTCTCGCTCATCTACGCCACGGCTGTGGGAGCGGCTATGACCTTGGTTTGCTATGCGTTCACCGGGCAGATCGTCGGCGCGTTTTTGTCCGACCCGGACGCCTATGGCTACGCGTTCGCGTTTGGACGTATCTTCCTGACGACCAGCTTCCTCTTCGGCATTTTCTACGTGCTGGTCAACAGCCTGCAGGCCATGGGCGCCGCGTTCCCGGCGCTAATCGTCAACATCAGCAGGCAAGGCCTCATCTTCATCCCAGCGATGTACATCTTGAACAGCGCGGTGGGCATCGACGGCATAGCGTGGGCACAGCCCCTTGCGGATGTTCTCTCGGTGCTGCTCGCCGCGGCACTTTCCATGGCGGCGAGCAGGAAGAAACTTGCGGAGCCCAACCTGCAGGCGGCAACGGCTTAACAGCAACGAGAGGCGCCCACGCGTATTGCATGGGCGCCTCTGCTTGGAGCGTGGCATCCAGGCGAACTATCAGCTCGCTCTCCGCGAGCGCTGCTCGCCGGTCCCCTTCCCTAGATCGTATCAAGTGCCTTCGAGAAGTTCGCCGACTCGCCCGAGGGGCACTACGACATCGTTTTAATGGACGTGATGATGCCCGTGATGGACGGCCTTGCCTCCACCAGCGCCATCCGCGCGCTCGACCGCGAAGACGCCCGCCGGGCGCCCATCGTCGCCATGACCGCCAACGCCTTCCAAGACGACATCCAGCGAATCCGCGAGGTCGGCATGGACGAGCACCTGGCCAAGCCCATCGAGCCCGACAAGATCCACCAGACCGTCCAAAGGCTGCTGAGGTAGAACGACCCCGCGCCCCACATCAGTGGCGCGGGGTCTCTTTCTATCCCGCCGTCAAGTATCCCGCGCTCCCCGCAGCGTCCACCCTCATCATCGCGTACCCCGTCTTGCCCGAGTTGAACACGATGGGCTGGCGACGGGCAGCAAGCAAAACCCCTGGTAGCTCATGAGTTGGATTTGTCGGACAAACTTCGATAAAGCGATGACCTGCGGAAACGCGTTTTCTAGATTGCCCGAAACCCTTGGGAACAAAAACGTAAACTCAAAGGGGCTGAGTTTATCCGTGAGTTTGCGTTTTTGTCCCGAAATTGTCCCCGAGATCGCTCAAAAGCCCAGGTCGCGGGATTCCGACACCCGGCGGCACTCGAAATTCGGCTCACGCCGCATACGCAGGCGCGAACCTCGTACTTTCCCACTTATTGAGTGAGAATAGGTTAAAAATGGGAATTGCATTCCCAAAATTGACCACGCGCAGATTACCTGCGATAATGGTCTCCTGAGCTAAGGAGGCCATTCATGTACATCGAGCGAGAGATCGAATCGACGATCGACGCGATGCTTCGCCAGGGCAAGGTCGTGCTCGTCACTGGTGCGCGCCAGGTCGGGAAAACGACCATGCTGAAGCGGCATCTGGGCAGCGGCTTCACCTATGTGACGATGGATGACGCCCGCGACCGCGCGCTGGCAAAGCAGGATGCGAAGCTTTTCTTCGATTCGAAGGACATCCCGATCATCATTGACGAGATACAACGGGCGCCCGAATTGTTTCTCCCTTTGAAGCTGCTTGTCGACCAATCGGATGAGAAAGGCCGAATCGTCCTCACGGGCTCGCAGACCTACCATCTGATGAAGGGCGTGAGCGAATCCCTTTCCGGGAGGATCAGGATCCTGCAGATGACCGGCCTCAGCCTCAGGGAGCTTCTGGGCGACTCCGAAGCTCCCCGCAAATACAAGCCCTCCGAGATCGATGCGGCAGCCTGCAAGCACGGAGCCGATCTCGACATCTGGGAGATCATCCATCGAGGCTCCATGCCCGAGCTGCAGGACAAGGGCATCGACTGGGACTCGTTCTACTCCGACTACGTCTCGACCTATCTCGAGCGCGACGTGCGCGAGCTGATAAACGTCAAGGACGAAACGCGTTTCTACAGCTTCATGGTCGCCTGCGCCGCAAGGACCGGCCAGCTCTTCAACGCCTCCGAGGTCGCCGCCGCGGTGGGGACCGACCACAAGACGGCGAAGTCGTGGCTGTCGGCGCTGCAGGCGTCGAACATCGTGCGCATGGTCGAGCCCTTCTGGCCCAACATCGACAAGCGGCTCACCAAGATGCCCAAGATCTTCTTCATGGACACGGGGCTCGCCTGCCACCTGACAAGGTGGATCACGCCCGAGCAGCTAAGGAACGGCGCCGTGGCGGGCCATATGTTCGAGACGTTCGCGGTGTCCGAGGTGCTCAAGAGCTACATGAACGCCGGCGCCAACCTGCGGGACGTCTGGTTCTACCGCGATTCCAAGAAACGCGAGATAGACTTGGTCATCCAAGAAGGGCACGTCCTGTATCCCGTGGAGGTGAAGACGGCCGCCACCGTGGGCGCCGATGCCGTCAAGAACTTCGAATCCCTGGAGAAGCTGAGCGGCTACGAGATGGGCTTCGGCCATGTGATTTGCCAGACCAAAGAGCCGTATCTCGTGTCTAGGAACGTGCAGGCGGTGCCGGTCTGGGCAATCTAGGGCGAAGAGGAGTCTGCGAAAGGTGATCCTGCCGATGCCGAGCCTGCCGTGGTGGACTATCCGGTCGATAATGGCCGCCACCATCTTGTCGTCTTCGAACACGGTTCCCCACTTGCTGAACTCGATGTTGGTAGTGATCACAAGCGAGCGTCTCTCGTAGCAGTCGCTTATCACCTGGAACAGCAGGCCGCGCCCTCTATGTCTAACGGCACGTAGCCGAGCTCGTCCAGTATGAGCACGTTGCATTTCGCCAGATCGAGCAGCATCTCTCTCAGCTGGCCTTTACCGTTTGCTTTAGCGAGCGCCAAGACGAGCTCGGCGGCGGTAAAAAACCTCACCTCCATGCCCTTCTCGACGCAGGCGGCCCCTATAGCTATCGCCAGGTGGCTCTTCCCCCTGCCCGTCTGCCCGTGAAACACGAAGTCCTGGGCTTCATCGACGAATCCCAGTCCCACGAGGTCTTCCCGCGTGTAGCCGTCTGGGAAGACGGCTTGAAAGAAATCGTATCCCTCGAACGACTTGACGGCTGGGAACCTCGCCTTCCTGAAGGGCCTCTCCCTCTTGCGCATCTGCCTGAGTTCGCACTCGCTCTTCAGCATCCCCATGGTGGCGGCAACCTGCCCCGGTGTGGCGCTCGAAATTCGGCTCACGCCGCATACGCAGGCGCGAACCTCGTATTTTCTCACTTATGAGTGGGAGTAGACAACAGCCCCTTGCGAGGGAGGTCAAAATAGCCTCCCTCGTTTTTTGCCTGGAACAGCGCCTCTGCGGCGCGAGGCCTATCTCGCACGCACGGCATCAATCACCTGTCTAGGCTGGTCGGGTCCAGCAGGAAGTCGAACAAGCCCATGGTTACGATGCCGTCCTCGTCGCGCGTGGTGTTCACCGTGTCCTTGACGACGATGATCTTCTTGAAGCTGTCTCCTATGCGCCTGAGCGACGCGGACTCCTGCTCGCGCTTGGTCGCGTCGGGCAGCGCATAGGCGGACTGGATGTAATAGCGCTTCGAGCCGCGGTTGGCCACGAAGTCCACCTCGAGGGTGCTTGTCTTCTTCTTGCCGTCCTCATCGATGTACCTTCTGGGAACGATCCCGACATCGACCGAGAAGCCGCGGGCGCGCAGCTCGTTGTAGATAACGTTCTCCATCAGATGGGTCTCCTCGACCTGCCTGAAGTTGAGGCGGGCATTGCGCAGCCCGACGTCCTCGAAGTAGTACTTCACGGGCGCGCCGATGTACTTCCTACCCTTGATGTCGTAGCGCTTCGCCTCGCTCACCAGGAAGGCGTCCTCCAGACAGTCGATGTAGGATCTTATGGTGGCGGTGCTTATGCTCGAGTGCAGGGAGCTTTTGAACGTCGCCTGTATTTTTGGGGCGTTGGTCAGCGACCCAGTTGCCGATGCGAGCACGTCCACGAGGTCTTCCAACTCTTGAGTCTTGCGCAGGCCGTTGCGTTCCACGATGTCCTTGATATAGGTCTCCTCGAAAAGGTTCACGAGATAGGCCGCCTTATGCTCCTCTGTACGCATGGTCGCCACCAAGGGAAGGCCGCCGTACTCGACGTAGTCCGCCCAAGCATGCAGCTTGTCGTCGTCCCTCGTCTGCATGAACTCGGCGAAGGTGAGCGGGAAGACGTGCACCTCGTCGCCGCGACCGCGGAACTCTGTGATCACGTCCTTCGACAGGAACCTCGAGTTCGACCCCGTTACGTAGGCGTCGACGGCTGGGTTGGCGAGCAGCTCGTTCAGCACCTCCACGAAATCCGGCAGCAGCTGAACCTCGTCGAGGAGCACGTAGTGCATGTTCGAATCCGCGATCCTCTCGTTCACGTAGTCGAGCATCGCGTCGGGATCCCTCAGGCCCCTCGCGCTGCGCAGGTCGAGCTGGGCGGTTATAACGTGATCGTCGGACACCCCGGCTTCGCGAAGGTGCTCGCGGAAGAGGTTGAACACGAGGTACGACTTGCCGCACCTGCGGATCCCCGTCACAACCTTGACGAGCCCGTTGTGCTTCCGCTCGATGAGGGCGTTGAGGTACTTGTCGCGCTTGATTTCCATGGTTGCCTGCCAGTCCTAATTGCCGAAACGCGTCCAAGGACGCTGATTGGTAATCAGATTATAGCGCAGTTTCCCTAAGCCGGACATCCCTGGGGAGTTCGCCAGCGGATCTCGCGGGTCAAGGCTTAGAAGCGCGCCGACACCCGGCGGCACTCGAAACTCGGCCCACGCCGCATACGCAGGCGCGAACCTCGTATTTTCTCACTTATGAGTGGGAATAGGAGATTTATCGGGGTAAAAATTGATTAAATAACGCTCTTTACCCCCTTAACTCAATAATTTGGCATACTGTCCCCAATTCGATTGGGGACAGTATGCGTTTATTCAAGCGGGAGTCATATCTCAAGAAGACCAGGGGCTTCTACCACGACGACGGGATGATCAAGGTGATCACCGGCATTCGTCGCTGCGGCAAGTCCTGCCTCATGCGCACGATCGAAGAAAACAGGGCGGTTAGTAGAGATGAGTAGTCGGTAGTTTCTTTCCTGTATTCATTGGTGTATCGAATGTCGGTAGCCATAATTTCATCCTTTCGGTTGTGTATGTCATGATGACTGATTTGCCCTTTACAAATCTCACAACTGCGTGTCCGAAAAAACGATACAGGTCACTATAGGTCTTCGCCCGCTGCCATAAGCTCCATAAGATTTACGCCCCTAACTCCA
>CAVHFE010000109.1:0-5474 GCA_963635145.1 Oscillospiraceae bacterium | reverse complement strand
GTGTGCTCCGACGAGACGGCGAGCCGCACCGAGGGCGACACCTGGGAGACGTCGCTCTCCGACATCCCGTACCCCGCGACCACCGACCCCGGGGCGCTTTACAAGCAGATTAGCCGCTTCGACCGCAGCGGCGGCGTCAACGTCGTGTTCTCGACGTACCAGTCCATCCAAGTCGTCTCCGACGCCCAGCGCATGGGGCTCGACCCGTTCGACCTCGTAGTGTGCGACGAGGCTCACCGCACCACGGGCGCGTCGGTGGCCTCCGACAATCTTTCCGACCAGAGCGCCTTCACCAAGGTCCACGACAACCGCCTCGTCTCCGCCAGAAAGCGCGTCTACATGACCGCCACGCCGAAGATCTACGGCGACAACGCCAGGCGCCAGGCCAAGGAGGAGAGCTACGAGATCTCGTCGATGGACGACGTCGAGAAGTTCGGCCCCGTGTTCTACAAGCTGTCGTTCGCCCGCGCGGTGGACGAGGGCCTGCTCACCGACTACCGGGTCATCGCGCTCACCGTCTCCGAGGACGTTGTGAGCGAGGTCTACCAGCGCGCCATGGCCGACGACGAGGGCTTCGAGATAACGGACGCCGCCAAGGTCATCGGCTGCTGGAAGGGGCTGTCCGACCAGGGCAAGGCCGAGGGCGGCCACCCGCTCAAGAACGCCGTGGCCTTCTGCTCCACCATCCCTGAGTCCAAGCGCATATCGGACTACTTCGAGCGGACTGTCAAGGCCTACATCGACTACGAGAGGGAGCAGGGCAACGAGGTCTCCGGGCTGGAGTGCGAGGTTCGCCACGTGGACGGCTCGATGGACATGGCCAACCGCAAGGAGAAGCTCGCCTGGCTCGCCGACACCTCCGGCGAAAGCTGCCACGTCCTCTCTAACGTCCGATGCCTTTCCGAGGGCGTGGACGTCCCCAACCTCGACGCCATCATGTTCCTGCAGCCGAAGAAGTCGCGCGTCGAGGTGGTGCAGGCGGTGGGCCGCGTGATGCGCCGCTTCACGGGCAAGGACTACGGCTACATCATCCTGCCCGTCGTCGTGCCCTCCGGCTACACGCCCGAGGAGGCGCTCGACAACACCGACGCCTTCAAGGTCGTCTGGGAGATCCTGCAGGCACTCCGAAGCCACGACGAGCGGCTCGAGGGCGCCATGAACTCCCTCGAGTACGACATGTCCACCACGTCTGTGGTCGAGGTCGTCAACGTTGGCAAGGGCAAGCCCGCCCCGACGTCCGAAAACGAGGACGACGGCGAAGGCACCACCCCCGCCGATGACGGCAGCGGCCAGATGCGCCTCGACTTCACGGACAAGCAGCTGCAGGAGGCCGTCAACGCCGTCATCGTGAAGAAGTGCGGCACCAAGGTCTACTGGGAGGACTGGGCAAAGGACATCGGCCAGATCGCCAAGCGCCACATAGAGCGCGTGGGCGAGCTGGTGCTTGCCGGCGGACCCGCGGCCCCCGAGTTCGCCGTGTTCCTCAAGGGCCTGCGCGACTCGCTCAACAACGGCATAACCGAGGCCGAGGCCGTGGAGATGCTGGCGCAGCACATGATCACGCTGCCCGTGTTCGAGGCCCTGTTCGCAGGATCCGAGTTCGCCAGCTCCAACCCCGTGTCCATCGCCATGGAGGGCATGGTGGACACGCTGCGCAGGTTCGGCATCGAGACGGAGTCCGAGAGGCGCGAGCTCGCGGAGCTGTACTCGAGCGTGCGCCTGCGCGCCGGCTCCGTGCGCACCGACGGCGGGCGCCAGAAGATCATCAAGGAGCTCTACGAGAAGTTCTTCAGCCAGGCCTTCAAGGCGACGCACGAGAAGATGGGCATCGTCTACACCCCCAACGAGGTCGTGGACTACATCCTGCACGCAACCGACCGCTTGCTCAGGAAGGAGTTCGGCAAGAGCCTGGCCGACGACGGCGTCCACATCCTCGACCCGTTCACCGGCACGGGAACCTTCATCGTGAACCTGCTGCAGGACGCCGAGCTCATCCCCAGCGGCAGGCTCACGTACAAGTACGCCAACGAGGTGCACTGCAACGAGATCGTGCTGCTGGCCTACTACATAGCGACTATTAACATCGAGTACGCCTACCACTCGCGCATGCCCGGTGCCTACGTCCCGTTCGAGGGGGCTGTGTTAACTGACACCTTCCAGATGTACGAGGAGGGCGATCCTATCGACCTCGACACCTTCGTCGACAACACGGAGCGCATCCTCAAGCAGATGAAGACGCCCATTAACGTAATCGTTGGTAACCCACCGTATTCGGTAGGTCAGAAAAACGCTAACGACAATAATCAAAACATGCGTTATCCATCATTAGAACGTCGTATTAATGAAACGTATGTTATCGGGTCAAGTGCCACCAATAATAACGCTGTATACAATTCTTACATCGAAGCATTTCGATGGGCATCGGACAGGATTGGCGACAAGGGTATTGTTTCGTTCGTCTCTGGGGCTGGTTGGCTTGATGGGGTCGCTTTCGACCAGTTCAGACGCATGCTGATTAAGGAATACAGCTCCATATATGTTTTCAATTTGCGAGGGAACAAAGAATTCCGAAGGCTTACTAAAGCTCAACTAAAGGCCGAAGGCGATAACATATTTAAGAACGGCTCAAAAAGCCCTATCGCGATAACCTTGTTGGTACGGAACCCTGACGCAAGCGAGAGTGGCGTGATTCATTATCACGACATTGGAGACAATCTTGCCTACGAGGAAAAGCTTTCTATCATTGCCAGTTCGATAGAGGATCAGGAATTCGAATGGGATTTGATAGTCCCCGATCGTCATGGCGACTGGCTCAACCAGCGTGATGACTCTTGGTACGATTTTGCCCCGATAGGTATTCAGAAAAAGAAAGCGCCTTTTGGGGTATTTGAAATATGGTCAGCAGGTCTTAAAACACAGAGAGACTCATGGGCTTGGGGATACAATCGCGCTGCTGTTGGAACCCGCATGGATAAGCTAGTCTCGGATATGAACGATGAGATAAATAGGTCTTATGCCGCTGGACGTGAAGTCGTGTATGATCCGACACGCTTCAGCTGGACTCGTCGCATGGAGGATTTCGCGAAGAAGGGGAAGCCCATCGAGTTGGGGGAGAACGCGGTCGTGCTCGGCATGTACAGACCCTTCTGTAAACAGTGGGTTTACTACAACAAAGTCATGAACGAAATGACCTACCAACAGCCCCGCCTTTTCCCTCTCGCAACGGGCGAGGGGGAAAAGGCCGAAAGGACCTACCAACAGCCTAGCGTTTCTTCCGTGGACAAGGGAAAAGGCGGGGCCGAAATGACCTACCAACAAGCACCTTCCTTAATGCCTAATATTGTTATTAGCAACTCGGAAAAAGGGACGATGATAGTAAATACGCTGCCTGATTTAGAGCTTTTGAATCATGGCCAGTGCTTTCCTCTTTATTGGTACGAAGAGCGTGAATCTTTCGGTGGTCTTTTCGAAGGGGACTCATCTAAAAAGATACGATATGTTCGTCACGAGGCAATAACAGATGAAACACTCAATCTCTTCCGCTCTGTGTATTCAAATATATACGGCGGCGCCAAAGGTCGCACCGTTGAGCAGGCGAAGAACGATGGGCTTCCGAGTGCGTTGGCTCGCAGCAACGAGCGTTTCGAGGTGAACAAGGTAGACATTTTCTATTACGTTTACGGCATTCTCCATTCACCCGAATACCGCGAGCGTTTTGCTGCGAACTTGCAGAAGGAGCTGCCGCGCATCCCGTTTTCCCGCAACTTCAAAGAGTTCGCGGGCGCTGGCAGGGCTCTCGCGAAGCTTCACCTCAACTATGAAGATGTGGATCGCTGGCCGGTGAAGGAAAGCGGTGACGGCGAGAATCCGGGCCCCGTGACCAAGATCAAATGGGGTAAGCGTAAGGATCCGGAAACCGGTAAGAAAGCAGATGACCATACCGTGCTCATCTACAACGAGAACCTCGTCATCCGCGACATCCCGGAACACGCGCAGCGCTACATGGTGAACGGCCGCAGCCCGCTCGAGTGGGTGATCGACCGTTACCAGGTAAAGACGGATAGCAAGTCCGGCATTGTCAACGACCCCAACGACTACAGCGACGATCCGCGTTACATCGTCGACCTCATCGAGAGGCTCGTCACCGTTTCTGTGCGCACCATGGAGATAGTTGATGCCCTGCCCGCATTGGCGGAAATGCCTCAACCAGCAAACTGGCCCCTGACCTGGAAGGTCAGTGAGTAATGAAGGACAGAAAGGCATTTGACAACCATGAGCTCTGGGCTTTAGTCGAAGAACTGAAAAGCGATGATAGGGTTTCCGAAGTTCCCGTTGATACTCGTCACTATTTGCGATACCTGCTGGAGCAGCTCGATAAGCGAAAGAAGACCACCAACGCATATTTCGTGAGGCGTAGCTCTCTTGATGAGCTCTATGGGCAGTTGAGAAATATTCAAAACCAGATTCCGAACAACGTAAGTTCGATTGACGGGGCTATCGACGAATGCATGCGGGTCATTTCTTCAGAGTGGCCAGCAAACAACGGTCGCCAGACTGCGGATATAGCCGAAGCCGTTAGAGACGAGTTTTTCGCTACCACCGAAGAGAAGATAGAGCAAGCCCGCGAATCGGCTGACAAAGTCGAGGAATTGTCTCGCCAGTTTGAAGAGAAAAAAGCCGAGTTCGACGAAGAGATAAAATCGCTCAAGTCGTCATTTGAAGAAGCGATAGAAACATCAAAGGCGAATCTCGACGAGCGGCGAGACGAATTGGGAGATCGGTTCGAAAACGAGGTCGAAGAACGTGCTCATAAAGCAGACGACGACCTCGCCAGTGTTAAGCAGAGCTATACGGCCAACCTCGAAAAGGCGAAGGCTAGTGCAGAGCAGACGCTAGATGAAATCGAAAATACCGCTAATGCTGTAAGCGGAATAGCCATGACGACGGACTATGCCAAATACGCCACGGACAAAGAAAAGGCCGTACGCGTGTATGATGGCTTGGCAATTTTCTTTGCCATCGTAGGAATCGGCCTTGTCGCATTCGCACTTACTGGCCTTAACGCCGATGCGACATCCGCTTCGGTCTTCAAGCTTGCAGTGTCGGTTGCTTCGTTCACTGTCTCCGGCTTCCTCTTCAAACGCGGCACACACAACCAGCGTGAGGCCAAGGCCGCAAGGCGTACGGAATTGACGCTAAGGGAATACAAGCCCTTTATCGCCAACCTTGAAGACGAAGAGAAGAAAGAGATCACCAATAAGATTGCCGACCGAATTTTCATCAAAGGAGAAATTGGCGACAAGGAAGAGAAGACGATCTCGAACGCTCTCTTGGATAGAGGCATGAGCGATAAGCAGATCGCTTCGCTCGCTGCGTTAATCAAGGCCATGTCGAAGGATTCGTCGAATTAGCGCAAGGTAAGGGCGCCGCTCACATCGGAAGGAAGGCTGAAGCAAATGGCAAAGAACGCGCCA
>CAVHFE010000108.1:0-5490 GCA_963635145.1 Oscillospiraceae bacterium | reverse complement strand
TAGTTTCCCTTTTCATGGTCTATGCGGAGGCGCGTGCCTCTGCGATCAGTTCGCTTACTTGCTTCGAGCTTTCCTCAAGCTGCGCTAGAACCGCTTGCGCCTGCACTGCGAGCTCGGGGAAGTCCTGATGGCGGGCGTTCGCGTGGCGCAGGAGCTGGTTGAGCAGCCCGCCGATCCTGCGCTCGTTTGCATAGAGGGCCTTCAGGGTCTTGGAATCGACCACGATGCGCGGGCGGCCGTCGTCCTCCAGGCAGCGGAAGCGCACAAAATCCGAAATGGTGAGCCCGGAGGCCCTGGCCGCGTGGGCCAGGGCCTCGTAGTCGGACTGCGACATGCGAACGTTCAGGCGCCTGGTATGGCTACTGCTCATCGGCGGCCTCCATCCGGATGTGGCTCAGCGTGAGCACGGTGCCATCGCGGGTGCGCTTGCGCTCGTAGCCGATCCCGCGATTGGCCATGAAGGATGCGTGTTCGGCCAGGTGCTTGCCGAACGCCGCGACGCTCACGCCGTCCGCGCCGATCTCGCTGAGCAGCTTGCTCGACGTGCCCTGCCATTGCGACGGGCAGGCCGCCATGAAGTCGATTACTCGCAGCACGTCGTCGGGCACCTCGCGTTCCTCGAGCTCTTCTTGACTGGTCTTCTCGATAAGAAGCCAGCGGCACTGGCGGAAGCGGATCTTGAGCTCTAGGAACTCGCGGTCGCGCCCCGTTAGCGATATGGTCGCGTTGCCGTCGGCGCGGTTGACGTTGGAGAGTACCATGGTGCTGTCGGCGCAGCCGGTGATGCCGTTCGTGCCGCTCACGGTGTTGAACACGTCGGAGTCGCCCTGCTTGCGGGTGTGATGAACGACAACGATGGCGATTCGGGCCTTGTCGGCCAGCTGCTTCAGCGGCGTGAGGTCGTTGTAGTCTGCGGCGTAGGCATTGTCGTTCTTCGCGCTGCGGACCATCTGGAAGGTGTCGACGATGACGAGCCTCGTTGCGGGATGCCCGGCCAGGTAGTTCTCGATTTGCGGGATGAGGCCGCTGGCCACCTTCTCGGCGGCGACGGCGAAGTCTACGTTGCCGCTGGTCTCGTCGAGCAGCTTCCAGGCCCGCGTCTTGATGCGCCGCCTGGGGTCCTCGAGCGCGAGGTAGAGGACGTCGCACTTCACCGTGGCGAAGCCCAGGAATTGGTCGCCCTGCGCGACGCAGATGGCCATGTCGAGAGACATCCACGACTTGCCGACCTTCGGCGGGCCCACTAGCAGATGGAGTCCCGTTGTGACGAAATCCTCGATGATCCAGTCTGTTTTCTCCTGTGGCTCTTGCAGGATGTCCGCGAGCGAGAACGTCTCGAGCCCAGCCATCCTACTCGCCGCCCCTGCGGAGCGGGACCACGCGCCAGCGCCCGCGGTAGTCCTTGACCGTCTTCACGCCGAAGGCCCGCGCAACGGCATCGAGCTTGTCTTCGATGTCGCAGACCTTGCCCTCGAGGTCGGGGCCGTCGGGCAGCGGCTCGATGTCATGGGCCTCGCGGGTGCGCGCCTTGGTCTCGAGCTGGTCGATGTAGTTAGCGCTGCGCACGGCGGGCCTCCTTGCGGCGGGCTTTGCTCATGGGCCAGGTGATGTCGATGGACCCATGCTCCGTGAGGTAGGCGTCCAGGTCGCTCGCGCGGACGAACACCGCGTGGCCGATGTGGATGACGCCCACCTCGTGCATGAGCAGCAGCGCCTTGCTGCGCCCGCAGCTGAACATCGCGGCGAAGTCCTCCCAGCCTAGGAAAGGCTTGGTTTGGCTCTTCTTTGCTTGCTCTTCCATTCTTCTTCTCCTTTCGGGCAGGGCGGCCGAATTGGCCGCCCTTCTGGTGTGGATACTGCCGGCGCGGATCCATGCGCCGATGGCAACCGGTTGGTAGGTGAAGCATCCCGCAAATGACACGACAAAACGCTTACGAAGCCGAAATTGAGACGGGCACACGGCAAATAAATTGCATGACACGCTGGCATTTTGGTTTGGCACGACAAATATAGATGCGATTTTGTTTGGATTGAGTTGGAATCAGTTAAAATTGTCGTGACTTCAACAGACAGGAGCGCAAACATGAGCCCGGAGGAATCCAAAGCGCAATGGGAAGCGGAGCAAGCCGAGGAAAAGGCAGAAAAGCAAGCTCTATTCAAAAGCCTTCATTTATGTCGCAAACTGAGCGGAAATGGCCGTTTCCATGCTAGCGGCAACGGCCTCGGGCCGACGTTCGATGGGGCTCCGGTCTTCTGGTTCCAAGGAGCAAGGAAAGAAGGCGTGCCCGACGCAAGGACAAAGAAGTCGGAACGGTCCGACTTCGCCCAGCAGAACGCCGTCGATGCCCTTTTAGCTTTCGCGAACATCGCAGAGAGGACGATTCCATATTGCTGGGCGAACGACCCTTGCCCATTTGATCCTGAGAATGGTTCGTATGGCAAGGAGGGAGGAAAGGCCCTCGTAAAAGAAGTGAGCGGCTTCGTAGATCAGTTCGGGCTTCCTCATATGCGTTCGGACGGCTGGGGGCCGGGAACGAGGGAGCTTCCGCTAGAGCCGCGGCGTCTCTCCTTTGCCGAGGATTACGAAAAGGACTTCAACGCCCGGGTCTCTTCGGAGAAATCCGTATTGGAAAGCGCGTGCAGTGGTTACGAAGTCGAGGATCTTCAGCGTAGCCTCAAACGCAACGGTCTATTTGTCGAAGGCGATAAGGGGCTTACGGCCGAGAGGATCTTTTTCTACGGAATGAGGCATATCGCCAAAGACTTTTCCGGCTTCAGCGGAATCAAGAAGAAGATCGGCGTTCTCCAGGGAAAAGAAAAGGAGCTTGAAGCCGAAGAGAAAACCATCGTCAAAAAGAAAAACCGGGAAAGTGCGCTCCCCGATGGCTCGATTGACGAGCCCACCTTCGACCGCTATCTCATGGAAGAGGAGCGCTGTCTGAACGAGATTCGCCATCTCCACCTTGACAAGGGCGATCTGCTCCATGCGTGCGAGTGCGCATATGGGCTTTTCGACGATGATGAACGAAACGGCTTGTCGCGTGATGGATATATTAGCGTCGACACCGAAAGGATGTACCGCATCGCACTTCTATTTCGCGATGCGCTGGAGCTTTACATGGCCGCCAATGGCGATGAAGCCGCATTCAACCGTGTTCTCGGTAAGATCCATATGGAATTATTCGACGTAGAATCAGTTGACGCTGGGGATGGATATAGCAATCCTTCCATCGTGAAGTCCATGGCGGAGGATCGGTACACCATATGGTTCGAATCGTGCGGAAGCGATTTGGACAATCCGGGCTCCGACATGCGTTATAACGCCTATCAAGCCGAGCTCTCCCACTGCCGCTTGAGCCTGGTCCGAAAAGGGGATAGGCGCGTTGAAAAGCAAGAGCTTTACGGTCGCGGCAGGACCGTTCATGTCCTCTGCCAGTCTGGTGAGACCCCAGAGAACTTTGAATACTTAGCGCGCAAATACCTGAAGGGCTTCCTCGACGGATTGATAGAGGAAGGCGTCACGCAAAACTACAAACACTTATTTGCGGAAGCCGGAAGAATCGACCCCGAGAAGCCGATGGTGAGGGTTAACGATTTTAACGTCGACCTCGTCTGCTCGCTATGGAGTGTGATGAATCTGATCAATAAGGGGAAGATTCCTCTCGAGCTTGCTCGTTGCGAATTTTGCGGAAGGCTTATGAATGTTGCTCGGGAAAGGGGCAACGCCCGAAATGTCTGCGATGGCAGCTGCCGGAGCCAGCTCCGCAAACGCAGGATGAAAGGCGCCGAAAGCGAGCAAGAAAAAATCCGTCGAGAGTTCTTTGCGTTCGCCGAGTCCGAAGAGGCGGTGCACGTCGGGATGGTGTCTCATATGGGATCGGAGATGCAGCCAAAAGAAGAGGAGCCGGAGTTTTTCGAGGCGGCCATCCACGCCCTCCGTGGCTTCTTCGGCAAATAGGCATTGTTGCAGGTGCGGCAGGTCGAGGGGCATCCCCCTCACGGCTGTCACAGCCGCAACGGCTGCCACGCTACAGCTCCAGCAACCCGCCGATGGTGTCGGCCGCAGTGCGGTCGTTCTGCTCGATGGCGTGGGCGTAGATGTCCATCGTGAGCGATGCGGTCGAGTGGCCCAGGCGATTCTGAATCGTCTTGATGTCGGCGCCCTGGCCTATCAGAAGCGTCGCCTGCGTGTGGCGCAGCTCATGGAGGTTGAAGCCATGATACCCGCTGCGGGTGTAGCGCTTGATCCCTTGGCGGTCGTACCAGACCTCCTCCTTATCGAACGTGCCCAGCCCATGCTCAACGAAGAAGCTGCGGCGCCATTTGTCGAACGCTGCAGGCGAGATGAAGTTGCCGGTTTCGTTGGTGCATACCGGTGTTGAACCGGGGACATCGTCGCCGCCGAAGAACAGGTCGGATTGCATGATTTTCCATTCCGTGAGGAACTGCACGGTTCCGTCGTCGATCGAAAGGTTGCGCTTCGACTTCTCGCTCTTGGGGTCGCGGCGCATGCCCTTGCTGTCGAGCTGCTTATGTATGTAGACGCGCTTGTGGACGAGGTCGACGTCGGCCCAGACGAGGCCGAGCGCCTCGCCGCGCCTCATGCCTGTGGCGAGCGCCATCCATACTGCCACGATGCGGCCGGTGCGGGCCGTGTCCTTGAGGTCGCTCGCGAGCTGAATCGCCTGCTCCCGCGATAGCGAGCGGCGCTCCTTTGCCTTTGGGCGCTTGACGCCATCGATCAAGTCGCACGGGTTGCGCTGGATGATCTCCTCCCTAACCGCCTGCTTAAGTATTTGGCTGAGCTTCTGATGGAGCTTGTGCAGCGCGCTGGGGGTCATCCCGTTTTTGCGGAGCCTTGCGTACATCTTGTTGATCATGGCGGCGTCTATCTTCTGCACGGGCACTTTCCCGAAGATATCCTCTAAGCGCTTTATCTCGATCTCATCGCGTTCGAGGGAGAGGGGAGAGAGGGAGGCCATTGTCTTGCGGCGCTCGTGGAACTCGCGGGCATAGGTGCCGACTTTGAGCATGGAATACTCATTGTTCAGCTTTTCCTCGAGCTCTGAGCGGTACTGCTCCATCTCGATGCGGGCCTTTGCCTTGTTGCCGCGGACGGTGCGTTGAGGGGACCACTTTCGCTTTCCTCCCGGGGTTTCCGGGGGAAGGCGCAGGCGAATGCGGTATACCCTCCCGCGCTCTACTTCGACGATGGACCCTTCGCCTTCGATGGTGATGCGATCATGGCTCAATGCTGCTCCCAACTGCCACGTTTCCGTTGGGCAGAGCTTATCACCAAGTGGTCCCGTAGGTGGTCCCAAAGTGGTCCCGTACCCCAAACAGCACCAAGAAGCACCAAATAATACCAACTTGCTGACCTGCGGTTTTCAAACTATAATGGACGATACCAATTCAGAACAGCTTGTTGAAAACTAGGGCTCATAACCCGGAGGTCGTTGGTTCAAATCCAGCCCCCGCGACCAAGAGTTT
>CAVHFE010000107.1:0-5608 GCA_963635145.1 Oscillospiraceae bacterium | reverse complement strand
CGCCGCTTTCCGCCTGCACCGACAACGCGGCCATGATCGCCCTGGTGGCGCTGGATCGCTGCCATCAGAAGAAGTTCTTCCCGCTCACCTGTGACGTGAAAGCGCACGCCCCACTCGACGAGGCGTACTAGATTGTTGTCTGGTTTGGTTAAGATTGTTGGGTGATAGGGAAAAGGCACTTTTGGTTAGCGCAGGTCGCCACGACCAATTGCGGAATATACGTGAAGGAGAAAAGATGAAGCGCTCTATTGATGTTTTAGAACATGCCAGCGAAATCATGCAGAAGGTAAACAATGGCGTGCTGCTTACCACTAAGCAAGGTGAGCAAGTTAACAGCATGACTATCAGCTGGGGCGGCCTTGCGATCGAATGGGGTAAGCCCCTGTTTATCACTTATGTTCGCGAAAGTCGTTATACCAAGGAATTCCTAGATGCTAATGGCGAGTTCACGGTGAATTTGCCCATGGGAGAGTACGACAAGAAAATCACGGCGGTATGCGGCTCTAAGTCGGGTCGTGATATGGACAAGGCTTCAGAGCTCGGTCTTACGCTTGAGGGTTCTGAGAAGGTTGAAGCGCCAGGTATTCGAGAGCTGCCTTTAACCCTGGAATGCCGTGTTGTGTTCAAACAGGAGCAAGATCTGGCGAATTTAGATGCGGTAGATGCAGTGAAATGGTACCCAGCAGACGAATACCAGGGTTGTCCCAACAGGCATACCGCTTATTATGCTGAAATCGTAGCGGCGTATGTTATCGAGTAATGGGAAAAGATCGATGCCATAAAGCTTGGTTTTGAAAGTCTTTGCAAGGCCAGTCGTTCAAAAGAGCGGCTGGCCTTTTGCTTGCGCGGGAATGGGGATGTGACGGAATTGGTTTACACACCCCCCAATCGCCCGTTTCTCCTTTTTATCAGCGCAAAAACTAATAATTGGGGCCAAAACTTGCCCCCCCCCTTCTATGTTTTAACCTTTCACCTGTTTAACGGATGAAAGAAGGGCAAAGCGCTTTGGAATTGGTTATTGCCTTGGCGGTCATTGCCGCTTTAACGGGCTATGGTGTACTTGAAAAGAGGTCGAACGACAAGAACCTCAAAGGAATTCCCCTAAGGGTGAACGTGAATGGCATCAGGGGAAAGTCGACTGTCACTCGCCTGATAACAAGCGTGTTGGCCGAAGGTGGCTATAACGTCGTAGGAAAGACAACGGGTACTGCGGCAAGGCTTATCTATCCTGATGGGACTGAAACTCCCATTAAAAGGAAACCCGAAGGCGCAAATATCAAGGAACAGATCAAGTGCATTGATAAAGCGGCGAAATACGGCGCCGATTCCATGGTCTTCGAATGTATGGCGCTGAAGCCCGAATACCAGGAACTTGTTCAGAATGACATGGTTCGTGCTCAGGTGTATGTGGTGGTTAACGTTCTTGAAGACCATCTAGATGTTATGGGTCCAACAACTGCCGATATATCGCGTGTGTTTGCCAATAGTATTCCCTGGGATGGTCTAACCATAACAATGCCTGGGCCGCATATTGAGGTGTTCGACCGGGTCTGTCGTCGGCGCCATTGCAGGTTGGTGGTAGCAGATGAAAGAGACGTAGACCCTTCGTTTCTCGAAAAGTTCTCCTATGAACTCTTTCCTGCCAATGCAGTTATTGCGTATGGGGTTGCAAAAGCGCTGGGTATTCCGCGCGATGTCGCCGAGGCGGGCATGCTGAAAGCAAATCCCGATCCTGGCGCCCTAAGGATTGTCAAGGTCGAAAAGCCACGCATCGTTTTTGTTAACGGCTTCGCTGCGAATGAGCCATCGTCTTCGATTGCTATTTGGAGGCGTATGGAGTCAAAGGGCCTTACGAACACGCGGGTTGTAGTCCTGTTTAACGGACGTCCTGATCGCGTCGACAGAACCGATCAATTCATTAGAGATTTTTTTCCGTGGCTTCCCCAAGGCACGGTTTTGGTTGGAATGGGACAGGGCCTGAGACGTCTCCGTAAAGCATACAAAAACGGTAAGTATCCCAACTTGAGCAGGTACGTGGATATGGAAGGAAAGAGGGCGAGCGAGGTTCTTCGTCTCTTTTCGACGATGGAATTCGAAGGATCGGTGGTGCTGGGCGTAGGCAACATCCATGGCGATGCTATCGATCTGATCGACTTAATGGACTGTGGCGATAGTTCGATGCCCACCCTTGCCCATCAGGATTTTCACGGCGTAATCGGTTTGTTGAAAGGAATGAAATGGTCTCATCGTTTGTAATGGACTTTGCGCTCGTCCTGATCATAGGATTGGCGGTTTCCCTGGTTATGTCGGAAGCGTTTGGCGTTTCGCCTGGCGGTATTATCACCCCTGCATACCTCGCCATGACGCTCGATGACCCGCAGGTTGTAATTGTCATCTGCGTAATCGCTCTTGCCTCGTATCTGATTGTTCAACATGGTCTATCCCGTGTGGTGATGATCTATGGTCGTAGGAAATTCATTGCGTTCATGCTTGTTGCGGTAACTATGAAGCTGATCATGGATTATTGCTTTCCGCTGGTTCCCTTTGGCTCGCTTGAATTCAGGGGTATTGGCCTTATTGTTCCTGCCCTGATCGCTAACCAGATCTCTAAGCAGGGCTCTGCTCTTACGTTTGGCATGGCTGCGCTAGGAACTTTCATCGTGTTCCTCATCATGAATGCCTTCTACTTTCTGGGGTTATAGAAATGGCGGCTCAGGAAGAGCGCAAGCTCACCATCAAAGAAAAGGCACTGCGTTACAAACACAAGCACCGAGGCCTCAAGCTCAATGCTGGTTTGGTGGCATTGGGCATTGCGATCCTGCTGATGGTTTTTGTTTCGGGCCAGTCGCTCCTATCGATCGGCGCATCGAGCGCTTCAGAAGAAACGAATTCGGGGCAAGGTGCCTCAACAGAACTCTTTAAAGCTGCTCTTGTAGGAGATATAAATCTTGCATGTGGCGAAGAGCGCCTATCTTCGGTTGCGGGGGTCGCATCTATTTTTTCGAAGACGAAAAGCTTGTGGTCTGATTCTGATTTAGTGTTCGGGAACCTTGAGTCGGTATTGCTCGATGAAGGGGAGAAGTATAAAAGCGCCAAGGACGGCTCAAATAAGCTCGGTGCAAATTCGAATTATGCAAGGAGCCTGAAAGAGGCGGGTTTCACTGCACTTTCCCTTGCGAACAACCATGCGGTCGATTACGGTAAGAAAGGCCTTCGCTCCACTATTGATGCGCTTGAATCCCAAGGAATCGATGTTGTGGGTGCGGGCGAGAATTCGAGCGATGCTTCCGATCCTTATATCAAAGAGATCAATGGTTTTAAGGTCGCGGTTTATTCAATAAGCGATATTGTCCCCGAAGATTATGCCGCAACGCAAACGTCCCCCGGTATAGCAACGGAAAACAACAGCGACATTTTCATGAGTCTGTATGAAATGCGCAGCTCGGTCGACCTGATTATCGTCAATGTCCATTGGGGCTATGAGTACACTTCAACGGAAAACGAAGAACAGCAAGAGTTGGCTCATGAGCTCATTGAGGCGGGAGCTGATGTTGTCGTTGGGGAGCATTCCCATACCCTTCAGCCTGTGGAGATCTACCAAGGTAAGCTCATTGCTTATGGGCTGGGTGATTACTCCCATGACAATGCATGGACCCGAACGAAAGACGGAGCAGTATTGCAGCTTGCGGTCGGAAGTCAGCGTCAGATTAGCGCGATGATTCAGTTCATCAGGATCGAAAACGGCATCCCTACAAATTCAGTGGGCGATTTCTATGTGGACAGAGACGTCAGAATCGTTGCCAAGCATCTGAACGAATCGGACTATCATCTCGACGGTTCCAGCCTTTTTATCTCTTTGGACGATTTAGGCGATAGCGATTTGGCTCAAACCAGCTCATTAGAGGAAGAAGCGTATGAAGATGACTGATATATCAAGAAGAACAGCGATTAAGGTTCTTGCCGCAATGGGCGTTTTGTCGTTCGGGACAACGTTTATCGGCTGTTCGGATGATAAAGAGGAAAAAGCCTTGTCTTCTTCCGGATCTGTCAAGACCGAGAAGAAATACCAGAAGGCGATAGCTACAAACGCTTCCCTGGCAACTGAAGTTGGCAAAAACATCCTCGAGCAGGGTGGCAATGCTGTCGATGCCGCCGTGGCGGTTGGGTTTGCCTTGGGTGTTGTGCAGCCATATGGCTCTGGTTTGGGTGGCGGCGGCGGAATGCTTGTATATGACACTGTCAGCGGCAAAAGTGACTTTATCGATTACCGAATCGCCGCGCCCCAATCGTTTTCCGCAAAACGAGGCGTTTCATGCATCCCCGGTTTTACGAGAGGCGCCGAATTGGCGCATTCCCTATATGGCTCAATGGAGTGGAGTCAAGTTGTGCAGCCTTCAAGAGATCTGGCGGCAAATGGGTTTACGGTGGATTCCTCTCTTGCTTCGTATCTTTCCCAATACCAGGGAAACCTTCAGGGTATTGAGGGATATTGGGATGAGGGCGAGATTCTGGGACGGGGGGACACTCTTAAGCAACCTCAGTTAGCGTCTGTGTTGGAAGCAATCGTCGACAAGGGCTCGGCGGGCTTTTATGAAGGAGAAGTTGCCGGCTCCGTCTCCAGCTCGATTGGATGCGATCTCTCTGATTTGACGGCATACGAGGCGAAACGAAGGAATTGCCTTGCCCAGAAATGTTTGGGGGCTGATTTTTGCGTTGCACCTGAGCCGTTCTCTGGGGCGAGTGTATTGGCCCTTTTGAAATGTATGGGCATTTCGGGTTCGCCTTCGCCCTCGTCTTCTCCACAGGAGTATTTGGATGCATTGAGCAAATCGAGCTCATTGGCAAACAAGATTAGAGCACAGTATCTTTCAGACCCTGATTACTCTGATCCAGTCGATTTTGACTCGATCCTTTCGGAGGGCAATTTGTCAAAGCTGATGGATTCTGGTCTAAGCGTTAGCGCGGGGAATTCGGAGCCCGAATCTGACACTACCTCCTCTTATTCGATCATGGATGATGCGGGTTTGCTTGTTGTGACCACCAATACCCTAGGAGAGTTTTTCGGGTCGGGGGTCTGCTGTAACGGGTTCTTTCTGAACAATGGCATGGATTCGTTTTCCTCCGATGGGGTAAATGCGTATCAGCCGGGTAAACGCCCAAGAACGTATACGGCTCCGCTTGTTGTCGATGGAGGGTCGTTTGTGTTTGGAGCGGGGAGTCCCGGTGGAACGAGAATCCCCAAAATCCTAAGTCAGGTTTTGTATTCAGCGTTAATCGAGGAAATGCCTTTGCAGCGTGCGGTCGACGCCAATAGGATTCTTTACCTTGACGACAGCACTTTTGCGGTCGAGTCCGAAAAAGGCAGGGAGGATATATTGGATACCTCGAAAACAAGTGGATATAAAACCATTAAAGGAACAACCAAAACGTATTTTGGCGCCGTCGAAATTGCCGGTTTTGATGCTTCATTGGGCGGCATTGCCGTGAATGATACTCGCCGTTCCGGTTCGGCGGAAGTGTTCTAGCTAGACAACGGACGACGCCACCCTCCGCCCGAAGCTCAGGGCGCGACGAGCGTTTGGTCGGCGTCTTCTGCGATTATCCCAGC
>CAVHFE010000106.1:0-5629 GCA_963635145.1 Oscillospiraceae bacterium | reverse complement strand
CCTTGCGCGCGTAGGTGCCGCCGCCCAGCTCGAAGAGGCAGGGGTTCTGCGCGCGGAAGGCCGCCTGCATGTAGAGCGCCGGGCTCTTCATGTTTGACAGCATCAGCACCGCCGTCCACTCGGGAATGGTGACACCCGTTGTCAGCTGCCCCACAGAAAGGGTGATAGTCTTGTCGTGGGAGGCGATGGCCGTCCGCACCTTGTCGAAGGCCTTCAGGCTCTCATCCTCGTCGTCCAGCTTGCCGTCGCCGGCGGCCAGCACTACCTCGTAATCGCCGAAGACGGGGTGCTTCTTAAGCTTCTTGGCCAGGGCTTTGGCCGAGTCAACACGGTTGAGCAACCAGAAGGTATGGCGCAGCTCGTCTCGAAGCTCCGGCGTGGAGAACGGGAACTTCTTCTGCGTGGTCAAGGCGTCCAGGAACCGATCTACGTCATCGTTGTGGGTGAAGTAACCGTTCTGGTTGGTGGCAAAGAACTCGTTGAGGTCGAAGGCGTACTCAACCTCGTTGCCCTCGATATCGATGCCGCGCTGTACCTTGTCGGCAACGATATCGCTCATCCGGTAGGTGAACATGTTGAGCCGCGGTAGGTCGGTGTAGGGGTTCGGCAGCTCGGAGCCGTCAGCCCAATCGGCCTTGGCCTGCTGCTCATCGGCGTAGGTCCAGTTGAATATCGCGTCCTCGGGGAACTTCTCGTTGGCAATGGCCTTGAACGGCGTGCCCGATAGGTGCAGCGTGAACTTGCGGTCGATGTGGTCGAACGCCACATCGGTCTTTAGGGTGTCAACGCCCTCGTGCGCCTCATCGATGATGAGCACGTCCCATTCCAGGCTCGCCACCTCGGAAAGCTTGTCGAACTGCCCACCGAAGTGGATAGAACCCTTAAGGTCTTGGAGGCTCACGAACTCGATGAAGCCCGCCGGACACTTCGTGCGGTCGCGGTCAAGAAACTCCTGACGGGTCATGCAGTAGGGCTTGCCGCGTAGGGCATCGACGCTGCTGACGAAGTTCAGCCCCGATTCCCGTCCCAGGAACTTCACGTAGTCGTCGTACCAGGAGTTCGCGATAGCTGGCCGGTTGGTAACGATGAGCACCTTCAGGGCGCCGACTCTCTTGCAGAAGTCGTAGCTGGTGAGGGTCTTGCCGAACCTGGGCTTCGCATTCCACAGGAACTCGCCGCGCTCGTGGCATTGCGCATACGAAGCCGTCTGCTCCACAGCCCGTTCTTGCTCGTCGCGCAGCTTGTACTCGATGGCGCCCGGGGTATCCAGCACGCCATGGTTCTCGCGGAACTCCCAGAACCGGTGCTTGGCGGGAGTGGGCTCGATCTCGAACCACTCGGTATCCGGTTCGTTGGCCACGTCAAGCTTCTTCAGATAGCCGTGGAAGTCGGTATCGCGGAACGTCTCGCCGGTGTCCTCATAAGTCGCGTTGCCGTGCCAGTGGATAACGTACTGCACGTTGGCGGTATGGGTCTGCTGCTTAACGCGCGTCTCCACATCCTGCTCGGTGTAGCCGATCTTCGTCCACCCGTCGTGCCGCGCGATCTCCGGCGTCGTGTAGGCGTAGACCTGGGGCAGAGCGGGGCGGCCGGTCTTCACCTTGCCGGTGATGTCCGTGAAAGCCATGGCTACACCATCTCCTTCACATGCGTCTCGATGAACTCAATCTCGGAGTCATCGAGCCCGTACTTGGCATAGAGCTGCTTGTCGATATCGGCCACAGACTGCGACCAGTCGATGTCGGATGCGGGAGTGAAGTCTTGTAATGGGACGTAAGCCCATTTTTCGGGAGTGTTGTGCTGGGTTATTTTAAGTATCCCGAGAGCAGCACGCGCGAATTTAGTCTTTATGTATTTGAGGATGGAATCGGCTTCTTTACGACTGTCCGTCGAACCAATGCCCATGAAGGACTGTGTATACCCGATTAGGGGTTCCCCGATTAGGGGTGTTGAAAGAACTTCCCCAATAGCCCCTGAACCGTTGGCCATGGGGAGAATCACCTTGTAGCAGTTTAGATTACCGTTGTCTTCAATGTACTTGCGTTTAATCCACTTGTATGTGCGTTTGTTTACTCCAGCAAGCCCAAGAATCTGCACCGCGTCCTCGTCGCTTTTCTCATCCTCGAAAACGGAAAGTTTATTAAAAGCACTGGTAACAATGCGCCGTTCTTTGCCATCGCTGCTGATGATGCCTTTCGCTTCGGGATAATCGTCATAAAGAACTTGAAGATTAAAGCGATTCTGCAGGTACATCACGTCGCTCAGGCAACCATTCACCAAATGAGGTGCAATCTTCTTCTGCAGGCTCCTCAGCTCAGCATATGCGGAGAACACTTCAATAGCGCCAAAGTCTGCCAACCTATCGTGGTAGGTAACAGCAACTCCTCCCTTGATATCAGTGCCGGGAAAAACGGTCGCACTCGACTGTTGATAGTCAAGAACCTTCAGATGCGGGTCATCGAGCATCTTGCGGTTCCAATCTTTCGGCGTTTTCCCTGCATTAAAAAGAAAACGTGCAGGGGTGATGAGCTCTACCTTGCTACCAACCTTATAGGCCTCGTCCATAAAGTAGTTATATATCGGCTTATCGCTCGTTCCTTCAACCGTCTCCTGATACGGCGGATTGCCAATAACCGCGTAGAACTTCTTTCCCATAGGGTTTCCCTTCTCTTTCAACGCAGCGAATTCAAAAAGCTCGCCGTTCTTCCAGTCGTAAAGCACGCACAGCGGCACAGTCTCCTGGGGTGCTTCTTCTATTGGCGATTCCGGTTCCGGCTCGTCCAGTAGGTCGAAAATCGATGCCTGCATCTGCTCGGGCTTCGGCTCTTCGAAAAGAGCCGACTCTTCACCCAAGGGCGACTCAGCAACGGCGCCCATCTTGTTGGTCGGCACCGCATCGTTGAAGCCGTTCATCTGCCAGAAGTTCCAGCTCACCACCAGTGCGACCTGCTCAAGGTCTTCGGCGGCTGCAGGTTCGTTCCAGCGGGCGCGCAAGTGCTCCATGTACGTCTCGAAGACGTTTATGCGTGCAATCAGCAAGTTGTCGCCCTGGTACTCGAAGCCGTAGCTCGCCTGCAAGGCGGCAAGCGCCCATTTGGTCCATGTTGCGCGGGTCTTCGTGTTCTCGGACACCACGCGCAGCTTGCGGTCCAAGAAGCCGATGCGCTCATGAACGGGCAGGGGGTCTCCGGTAACGGTGTCGTAGCGCGAGCACACGAACGGCGCCTCGCCGCAGGTTATTTCCAGCCGTGTGGCGGTTACGTAATCGCGCCAGGAAAGTCCTTTCGCAGCCGGGAATTCGATGGGGTCGTCATTGGCCGCCCAGCTCCGCATGCCGTCGTCGTCTTCGCCTTCAACGTTGAAGGCATCGCGGCAGCCGAACCACTCTGCGTCTATGTCGTTGTTCATCTGGTTGCACAGCCACGAGGGCGTGAACACCTCGGCTCGGCTCTTCGTGCGCTGGGATTGCTTCTCAGCTGCTTTAGCGATGCGCGGCTTTATGACGCCGGACGCAAGGCCGGTGATCTTGTCGACAGTGATCTCGTCGTCGCCCATGTAGCCTTCACCCAGGGCCTCGTACTCGTTGTCAGCCCATATGATGTTGCGCCCCGCGCTGCGGTCGCGCAGAAGCGTTTCCAGTATGGGCATCGGATACCGCTGTACGAAGGATTCCAGGAACCCGGCAGCGGCGATATGCTCGGCAGACTGCTCCACCTTATGCGCCCCTCTTCGCAAGCTCTTCGATCATGCACGTACGCACAAAAGCAGAGAAACTCATACCCCGAAGCGCCGCCTCTTCCTTGGCGGCATCGCGCAGCGTGTCGGGGATGCGCAGCGTCACAGACACCTGCTCGCCCTCCACGAGGTAACGCCTGATATCGGTTTCGCTAGCCTTGGCTTCAACCAGCTCCGTGTAGCTCCTCATCGCAAGCTCCCAGCATACAAAGTGCAATACATTTGTTTCATGGCATTATACGCCTTGGTCCATTTCGACCGTATCTCATATAGGCAGGCGGGACTGCATAAAGAAATGAATGCAACCAATACTATGCTCAAGGCCGCGGACATAATAGCAGATAGATCGGTCGTTTCAAATGAAAATGCAGCGAAAGCAAATCGTTAAATAAATGTTTGCAATGATAGCGGAAACACGCCCCAGGCCTTCGTAAGGTCCCGCACGGTCATAGCCAACGCGATCGTGGCGAGCATGCTCCCCGATGGCGTCGTCAAAGGCGGCAGCGCGCTCAAGATGCACTTCGGCGACGAGGTCACGAGATTCACTTGTATTCGCTAATCTAAAATTGAACACTGTTCCACTTGATAATGAGCAATTGTCAATAGAGAAGGCGTGCCATAAGATACAGCACACCCCTTTGCATTAAAGAAGATCGCTGTTCTCGATGCGCAGATCGATGCTCGTTTTGTCATCGATTCCGCTTGAGCGCATCCTCTTCTGGACGTTGGAGACCGCCTCCTAGCTTTTCAACCGGTACTTCTGGTTCCGGCTATTCGGCTTATCGGGGATCGTCCGCTCAATCAGATCGGCTTCGAGCGCGGGGTTGAGATAGTTCTCTCGAAACGTAGGACGATGGGAAAGCCCTAGCTGATCCATGATCTCAAGAGCCGTGAGCTCTTTGCCATGCAAGATATTTACGAGTGCCGCAACTTGGTCGGTAACTTGATCGGTAACTTGGTCGGTAACTTGGTCGGTCGTTCCGGTAGGGTCATATTTCATGTCGGCAAGCACCACGCGGAACACGCCATTTTCGCTTTTGAAGCGTGGCTTGAACTCAGGCCGGTAGGTCTCTTCGGCAGCAGTTGCGAAGCATATCTCGCGGAGACCGCTGCCCCTTCTCTCCATCAGGTTCATGCGCCCGAGTCCAGCATGTCCCAGGTGCGGTTCGTGCCGCGCAGGATCATGTCGTTCAGCTGGCTCGCGGATGCGCCCTCGCACCTATCTCCGCTGCGCACGAAGGCCTCGCGCCTGCCGTCGGCCGTGTAGTAATGGGGCACGTGGACGCTCGCAGGAACGTCGAGCGCGATGACGGTCTTGCCGTCCTCGTCGATTGCATCCAGCTGGTAGCGCACGGAAGGGTCGATCCGGCTCTGGATCATCTGCGAGATGTACTCGATGTCGCCCTTCGCATCATCGACGCCGGTCACGTTACCGTCATCGTCCACGCCGAAATAAACGGTGCCACCCTCCGAATTCGCGAAGGCGCTCACGCACTTGAGCCAGTTCTTCGGCTTATCCCTTCCAACCTGCACCTTGTAATCGCAGCGGGTCGTCTCGCCACTCAACTCCAACGCCATATCTCTATCCTTCTATCATGGTGTAGAACTTTCTTGTCTCTTCATTCACCCGTTTCTTGTTTGCCAGATAGCAGTCCCATACTTTCTCGACAGAGACGAGCCACATCCTCACGTCGTTGGCGAACGGTTCCAGCATCCTCTCAAAGACATCTAGGAGCTCCACCTTGCCCATAAGGCGCATGCCACCTTCCCCGCATCGGCAGCCATGTCGTAAAGCTCAGCGGCTTTCGCGTAGTTCTGCTCCACGCAATCTCCGAGATAGTATAGCATCTCCGCTGCCTCCCCACACACGAATTAAAGCCCACCAGTCAGAGGC
>CAVHFE010000105.1:1385-5727 GCA_963635145.1 Oscillospiraceae bacterium | reverse complement strand
TTACGACAACTTGGCTTCATCGTTCGCCGCCACTTGGTACGACTTCCAAGCGGAAGCCAACGGCGTGAAGCTGCAGCAGGCCATAACGTCTGCTGTCTACGTGCCGAAGAAGACAGATTCCGTTGCCCGCTACCAAGCAAAGAAGCTTACCGAGGAAGGCCCGGCGGCGTTCGCCAAAGCATGCGGCGAGTATGCACGCAACGATGCCCTTCGTGCGCTCAACGAGACAATCATCGCCAACGTTGGGCGCGACAAGAAAAAGGGCATTAGGTTTGCCCGTGTGCCTACCGGACGGGAAACCTGCACGTTCCGCATCATGCTCGCAAGCCGTGGCGCGGTATACCACACGCGCCAAACCGCAGGCGAGTTCAAACATTTCCATCGTCGGTGCGACTGCAAGGTAGTCCCAGGGTTCGAAGACGATCCCGATGCCGAGCTTGTGGAGGGCTACAAGCCGAAGGAGCTGTATAAGCTGTGGCAAGAGTGTAAGGGAATAGATTCCGATCAAAGCTTGGACGCCGATCATAAGACTGCATTCAAATGGAGGGCTTTTAATCTGAACTCAGCAAAGAACCGCCCGTCATTTAACTTCAGAGCCGAAAACCTAGACTTGACCCGTTTAGCAGTTGGCGAGCTGAAAACAATGCAGAAGCATCACCCTCTCGAATGGGAAGGCTATGCGCAGTTAGCTAGACAAGGCCACGATATATCACTCCTGCATGAGCAGGGGAATGGGACATCAAACATAGATATGGCCATATTGAATAGCAGTGGATTAGGATATTGGGATTTAAAGACCATCGAAGGCGGTCTTAGTGCGTTAAAGAAGCGCATGGATGATTGCTATTCGAAGTGGGAAAGACTGACCAGCAACGGTGCGATCATACCTAGAGATATCGACATCTCAAAACTTGGCAATCCCAAGGTTGTCGTCGATAACCGTTACAGCAGACTGACTGATGATGAGGCTAAAGGCCAAATAATAAGCTCAATGCGTTACTTTTCGAATAAAGGACAATTCGAATTCGAGCAAGCGATACTGATTTTAAAGGATGGCTCAACCGATACATTCGGAAAATAAGCGATGGTTTCAACACCGATCCGAGACCCGAGCGAAACCATCAAACACCTATATTGTACCACTTCGGGGCGTGGCGGAAAAGGCAGACGCGCGTGCCTCAGAAGCACGTGGGCATTGCCCATGCGGGTTCGAATCCCGCCGCCCCGACCAGAGCAACCTAAGATGATGAACCAAGCGCCCTTGGGCGCTTTTTCATGCCAGACCCCGCACGGGGTCTTTTTTATGCCCAAAAACGCCCCGCACGGGGCACGATCCGCAGCCGCACGGCAGCGGGAAAGGAGGGAATCGTGGAAGGCGATCCCAGTAACCAGCAGACCGATCCCACCATCGAACAGCCCGAATCTGCGGCAGCGCAGGGCATCCAGGGAGAGCCGGACTACAAGGCGCTTTACGAGAAAGCCCTTGCCGAGTCCCGCAAATGGGAAGGCCGCTCGAAGGCGAACAAGAAGGAGCTGGACGAACTGAAGAACCAGCCTGCCCAAGACCGCACGGTCGAGGAAAGGCTTGCCGCGCTGGAAGACGAGAACAAGTCGCTGAAGGCTAGCGCAGCCCGAAACGCGCTCGTTGATTCCGTTGCCAAGGCTACCGGCCTGGATCGCTCCATCGTCTCTGCCCTGAACGGCGCGGACGAAGAAGCTCTCACCGAGCAGGCGCAGGCAATCGCCGCGCAGCTCAAGCCCGCAGGCGGTGCCCCGAAAGTGCCGGAAGCGGGATCCAAGCAGCAACCAGGGAAACCCTCCAAGAAAGACATCCTCGACATCAAGGATGCAAAAGAACGCAGGGCGGCCATCGCTGAAAACATGTTGAATCACCAGCTGATTCAACACTGCTCCAAAACTCATGAACCATCGGCGTACGCAGAAAGCGCCCGGGGCCGTATCGGCCTGGGCGCTTTCCGTGTCTACCGTGCCCGCGGCACATCGGTGAGTGGGTACTTTTTCTCCATGTCCTGACGAAAGCCGTCTATCCCGTAGGTGCGGCCCATGGCCCTGATGTAGTCGAGGCACGCGCTCATTCTCTCCTTGCGCATCTCCTCGGGCGGCTCCTCGCCGCGCTCGATGCAGTCGAGGCACTTCCGCGCCAGTTTCTCGTGCCTCCTCCACGCCTCCTCTATCTCGCGCTCTATCCGGTGATCCCGTATGATCGCCTTGATGATCATGAAGAGCGGGCACGTAATGAGAACGAACAGCATGGCGACGCCGTTCAGCAGCAATATTCCGGCCATCTGGGGTTCCTCCTTCCGAGAAAAATTTCCTGGGGGTTCACGGGCTCGCGAATCATATCGGCGGAATGCCCGAAACCGACCCAGTAGCGAGAGGGACGGTTTCCCGCCCCTCGGTGCGCCCTGCTAGCCTTCGACGATCTCGACCACGCGCCACGCCACGGCGGCGGCGTGGACGGCCTCGGAAAGCTCGGCGGGGTCGATGTTGCCGCCCACGGCCTGTTTGATTACCAGTCGATTCGACACTGCTCCAAAACGGTGAGGCTCACCGTCAGGAAAGGGAGCCTGTTTGATTACCAGTCGATTCGACACTGCTCCAAAACAGATGGCGAAGGAGTACCTCGCCACCGTCCGTTTGATTACCAGTCGATTCGACACTGCTCCAAAACTACGTGGACGTCACGAGCCACGCCGAGGTGTTTGATTACCAGTCGATTCGACACTGCTCCAAAACAGGACCCCGATGGGCTGGCCTGCGCCTGCAGTTTGATTACCAGTCGATTCGACACTGCTCCAAAACCTGCCTAAGCTGCGGCAAGCTGCGCGAGCTGTTTGATTACCAGTCGATTCGACACTGCTCCAAAACTCCGCCTACGCGATCGAGGACACGTCCCTGTTTGATTACCAGTCGATTCGACACTGCTCCAAAACCGGGTCTCCATGATGCGGGCGAGGCTCGGGTTTGATTACCAGTCGATTCGACACTGCTCCAAAACTCTCCAGGTTGACACAGTAGCGGTTGCCGTGTTTGATTACCAGTCGATTCGACACTGCTCCAAAACTGCCCTCGCAGTGCAGGAAGAACTCCCCGGGTTTGATTACCAGTCGATTCGACACTGCTCCAAAACGACGTGACCATCGGCGGCGGCAGCACTGCGGTTTGATTACCAGTCGATTCGACACTGCTCCAAAACACGACCATGGATCATCGACCCTCAATCAAGGTTTGATTACCAGTCGATTCGACACTGCTCCAAAACACCGTCCGGCACCTCCAGGTACACGGGCACGTTTGATTACCAGTCGATTCGACACTGCTCCAAAACAACGCTTACGAGGCTCCTGCGACCCGCGCGTTTGATTACCAGTCGATTCGACACTGCTCCAAAACGCCTCGTCTGCCTGCCCGCCATCGCCACGTGTTTGATTACCAGTCGATTCGACACTGCTCCAAAACCCCCGTCTGCACGTATCGGCAATGGATGTCGTTTGATTACCAGTCGATTCGACACTGCTCCAAAACGGGGATGCCCTCGGCGTCGAATATGCGGGGTTTGATTACCAGTCGATTCGACACTGCTCCAAAACCGATGCCTGGGAGTACACGTTCTCCAAGGGTTTGATTACCAGTCGATTCGACACTGCTCCAAAACGTAATGGCTGTAGGCGATCTCTTTCAGGTTGTTTGATTACCAGTCGATTCGACACTGCTCCAAAACCATTAGAGCAAAATCCCCACTGCATAAGGACGGAAAAACCGACTGGATAGCTTGCTTAAAACTCGATAAAGTGCTGGTCAACAACATGTTTTGCCTCGTATTCGTATACTGAACCATCCACCTTGTTTTCCAACAACAGAACCGACAATTTCGAATAAAAAACGTGCTCGTAGAACACTTTCAGCTCGTTTTTCGTCAGAAAATTTTTCAGATTCACAAACACAAGAACCCGTTTACAGCCCGAGTCAAGAGCAAGCGATAAAAAATTGAGCAGATTGTCAAGGAACGATTTCTCGGAGCAATACGACACTCCGAAGCCAAGGTATTTCAAATACCTTTTCAAATCCCATTGTAAGGCAAAATCATAATCGGCATTGAAGCCCAGATCGAGCACGCCCAGCCTTTCCCTCAAGAAAGCCTCTGCCGCCTCCATCTTCCCCCTGAGTTCCTCATCTTCCAGGAACTCCCGCTCCATCCGCTTTATCACGGTAGACATGAGAGATCTGTCATCCCAAGGAAGATGCAGAGGATCCGTTATAACCAGAAGGGAATCCTTGGGCTTCAGCTCGGAATCATCCTGCCAAACGGTATACGGCTCAG
>CAVHFE010000105.1:0-1109 GCA_963635145.1 Oscillospiraceae bacterium | reverse complement strand
CATAACCGCAGCCGAAGCAGCACCATCGTTCAAAACGAGCTTCACATAAACCGATTCCTGGAGCTGAAGATACCCGTCTTTGATAAGGAACTTCCTGAACGTTCTGTATGCCTTTCGCTGGGCTGCAGTTTCAACCGGCAAATCGAAGAACAAGACAAGCCGCATATACCTATTCCTAACCCCGCCAGTCATACAATGCCAAAATGAGCAATCTCATCAACCGAAAAGCTCCTGTTCAGAGCCTTGAGGCAATCACTTACATAGCACGAGATCACCGAACCCACGCGATAGGTACCGCCTTTGTAGGGAATGCCTTGATTCAGAATATCCACCAAAAGCAATTTGAAGTTCCGGTCGAAATCGCCCTCGAAATTGTCAAAAACGACCTTGTCCACTATCGGCCTGAAGGGCTCCATAAGGTCACAGCTCAAATTGAACTGGTTGTATTCGTTTCTGTGGCATATCCCCGCCTGAGTCAGATAACCGCGCGCAACGATTTCCCTGCTTACCGCAGAAAGAATGATCGCGTAGCCGTAGTTTAAGGCTGCATTAAGCGGGATTTCCTTGTCGCGAGAAAAGTCTGGCCCGAACAATGCGCTGAAGTACAATCGGGCGGCATGGCCTTCCCTGTTGGTGCTATCGCCCGACCGTACTTCAGGAACAATATCCCTTAACAGCCCACCTTGCTGTTCTCGGGCTCGCGCAGTTAGAAGCGCTGACTGATGCGCGATCTTGTCACGAACCACCCTTTGCCAAACACGCTTTTTCGCAGGTTCCGTCCACTCCAGCTGCTCTGCGATTTTCTTACTTGTGTTATGGGCACCGTACAACGGCAGATACTGGCCAATCGGATCGCATTTCTCGTCCGAAACAACGAAGGAGACCTTTGATTTGGCCAGCTCAGAAAGCAAATATGCGCTCACGAACACCTGATTGGTTTGGAGCACAATCGAGGAGATCTCGGCCAAATGGATGCGCGTGGTATCGTCTTCCTTGCGAACTTCCAGGTAGCCACCGCGATATTGCAGTTTACAAGGATTTGCGATGACCACATTCCTATAGCCCGACACGGGTCTTCCTTTCGAACATGCCCGTTACGGATTGATCGA
>CAVHFE010000104.1:0-5910 GCA_963635145.1 Oscillospiraceae bacterium | reverse complement strand
AAGAAGTGGAAGTATTTTGGGGTTAGCAAGAAATACGAGAGGAAGAAGGGGTTGAGGTTTTGATGTGTTCGTCCCAACTTCCTAGCAGTTTCAGCTCTTGGTCGAGTTCACAAACTGAACCAATTCCGAAAGATTCGCAGACCAGAACAGGTACGCGCCCTCCTCTTGAGCGGAAAGCAGGTTCGAAGTCTTGAAGCAGCCCTGCAACACGGCGCCGGTAACGCATTGCTTCCCGAACGCCTCCCTCCATTTGGCGACTTTGTCGACGACCTCGTGGTTCAATCTCTTATAGGAATTGACCTCGCTGTTCGACACCTTGCACTCAAGGCACATGATGCGACCGTCGAATAGGCCGAAAACGACGTCCACCTTTGTTCCATTCACTTTCGTTTCGCGCTTGAACACCTCTCCGGGATTAGGTGCGCCGGGAATCGTCGTAAAGTCATGGCCGTCGACGAGACTCATGCCGCACTCGCTTACAAGCGTATCGCGAACCGTTTTCTCCTGGGCATGGCTTGACTGCCCTCGCATCAGCGTTTTCGTCTTCTGATCGGCGATGAGAGCGGAAACGGCAACGCATGCCGCGTGCTTTTGCTCGTCGGTCGGCTGCTTACCGGTCTCAACCCAGGGGAATATGTCGGTGTTAAGAGGCCAGCGGGGAATTATCAACGGCATACACCTTCGCACGGGGAAACATCATAGCCGCAGCGAGAGAAAACCTCCCGCTTCCGCACCCGCAATCAACCACGCAATCCGGATCGATCTTCCCGGCCGACTCGAGAACCATCGAGTTCACTATCTCAAAAGGCGTATAGGTGCTACCGGTCGCCCTGCGAGTCGTCGCCGAAAAACTTGACATGAACTCATCGCCGATGTTGTCGGTTAAAGAGAGCAACCTGTCATTCGATGGCTCGTTGATGGTCATTGGCGTCTCCTCGATCCTGCGATTGGAATCTGGTGTCGAACAAGTCTGTCACGGCAATTCGCGAATGACTTCATTATAGCAAAATTCACCTGCGGAATGGGGCTCGTACATCGAATTATCATGGTTGTTTTGCCTGGTCAGGCGGTAAATTCTTGGCGCCTTGCGGCGTGAAGGGCCTGTGTTGCGGGCTGGTTCGCGCCGTTCGGCGCAGGGCTTGAATCCGGTTGCGAGGCTTTCGGGCTTCGGAAGGGACGAAGTTGGTGTGCGGTCGTCGGCGAGCGAAACCGCTTTGACGGGTTCCGCTCGGGCGGCTTGGTCTTAGGTTGCGAGAATTTCGGTCGAATCAAGCCAATTATCATGATTTTCAGCTGTTTTGCGGGGTTTGAGCTGGGAAAACTCATATAAGCCGACGTAAGGGGCATGTTTCTGGGTTTTCGAGTAAGGAGCAGAAAAGCCAAAGAAAGGCCCTTAGGTGGGACCTGAATACTTACATATAAGATAATCCCAGGTCAGAAGGCTGTTGATTTTCGCCATATACGACTCTCCCGCCGTTCTTGGTGATAGATAAGCCGAATGGCCCCGGGCAAGCGTGCGGTATAATCTGGAATGACCGATCTTGCGGCGCCCCGTGCGGGCGAAGCGGACAAGACTGAAAAGCACATTGACAACTTCAGACGCTAAAACGGTCAGCCATCCCGGAACCTTATAAGGTCCGCGCATGGAAGGGCGACGGCCCGGCAACGAAAGAATTGCCGGGTGACGACCCGGCGCGAACTCTTAGGGGGAAAAATGGAAGGAAAAACCGAGAACGAGCTGAGGGCGCACTTCAAACGCCTCGGCTTCACCAACGCCGTCATCTTCGCACTCGTTATGATGCAGAGGAACGATCTTTGCCGGAAGGTGATCGAGCTCTGCATCGGAAAGCCGGTCGACGAGGTAGAGGTCATCACGAGCGAGAAAACCCTGCTTACCAGCCTAGCGACGAAAACCGTGAGGTTGGACGCCCATGTTTGGGCCGGCAAAGTCGAGTTCGACATCGAAATGCAGGTTCGAAACGAGAAGGACATCCCACGTCGAAGCAGGTTCTACCACGCGAAGATGGACACGAGCTTCCTTGGGAAAGCGGAGGACTATGAAAAGCTTCCCTTGAGCTACGTCATCTTCATCGGAAAGGACCTGCTTTTCGGCGACCGAAAGGATTGCAAACCCGTCCGTCGGTTCAGGATGATCGATCCGGACACCCTGGAGCCCCTGGGTGACGGCACGGAAACGGTGATCCTGAACGGCAGCGCATGGGAGCAGGCCGAAGGCGACCTGCGCGACATGCTAGAATACGTTCACAAGGGAAACGAAGCCGAATCCCTCAAGGACGAAGACAGTTTCGCTTCGGCGCTGTTCGGCGCGGTAGAGGACGCCAAGGAGAGTGATGACGAAATGATTATCATGACGGCAGCCACCCAGCTGGAGCGGTCGAATAAGGAAAAAGCCGCTCAAGACAAGAAACTCGCCCAAGCGAAAAAACAGCTTGCCCAGAAGGACGAGATTATTGCTCAACAGGACGAGGAGAAAGCCCAAAAGGACAAGATCATCGCCCAAAAGGACGAGATCATCGCCCAACAAGCCAAGGCGGGCGCTCGGAAGGACGAGGAGAACAGACGTCTGAGGGCTGCTCTCGCCAAGCTCGAGGCAGCCCAAGGCACAGACGCTCTGCGAACCGAGAACTAAGCTCGGCAAGAGGGCTCTAGCGCCCCCCCCAACCCAGGGTCACGGGAACCTTAAAGGAGGTTCCCGGGCCGGGACCTCCTTTTCATTTGGAAAAAATCGATGAAAAGGAAACGGAAATGCTCAAAGGAATCGAACCCAACATCGTCAGCCTTGCCTTGGAGATCGACGCGCTGAGCCGCGACGTCGATCCTCACGAGTACGACGACCAGGTGAGCGACAGGTTCGCCAACGTCGTCGGGATCTTCGAGGACCTTCGCAACGGGCGCGCCGAGGCCTACGCCGACTGGCTCGACGAGCTCGAAAAGGACGCGTTGGACGCGATCGATGCGCACATGTTCGAGCGGGCCCGCACGGTCCGCGAAGAGCTCTCGGCTCTTTCGGAATCCTAAAGGATGGGACCAACCGACATATAGCGTCTGAACGGGACAACGTGCTTGGGAGCGGGCTTCTGCCTGCTCCCTCTTTTAATATAGTCATCTTGAAGAGAGGGCGGGATTTGGAGCCAACCTACAAAGTCGAGATCAGGAAGCCCAAGAAGAGCAGGGCTAAGTTCAGGCCTAAGCTCTTCGAGGGCTTCGAGCATGTGAGCGACGGGAAGTACGCCCACCACTGGGAGCGCGAAGGACTCACAAAAGCGGAAGCCGAAAGGTATGCCAAGCTGGCAAAACGCAAGGGGCTCGCCGTAAAAACGGTGGAGTCGCGCTATGCCCGCTCGAAAACCTACCGCAGGGAGTTCATCGCCGCTAACCCCGGCCCCTGGAAATGCCGGTACTGCGGACGAAAGCTCGCAGAAGCACGGGACATGACCGTCGACCACGTCGTGCCGGTGGCGAAGGCCGGCGCCAAGGGGTTCGACGGATGGGTATCTCGTTGGACACTCAAGAAACTTGAGGCCGACAACGTGAACAGCCTTCGCAACCTCGTGGCGGCGTGCAAGCGCTGCAACTCGCGCAAGGGCGCGAAGCTCGGCGCGTGGCCGCTGCTCGCCTGGCTCGGCTCGAAGAGCTGGTGGTGGCCGGTACGGACGGGGCTGATGGTCGCAGGCGCGCTCGCGGTCGCCGCGGCGGCGCTCTGGCTCGCCTTCAACTGGGGCGCGATCGCCGACGGGATGGACGATAGGACGGCCTATGCGGTTCGGAGGGCTATCGGGGTGATGGCGAGGCAGATGTAGGGCGTGGGAATTCCGAGGTTCGCACGGTGACCCAGGACGGCGATTTCTTAACACTCGATCAATGAAGCTTTGCCCTGTGCGGGCGGTCCTGGGACCATCTGCGCAGGGCATTGCCGGTTTATGGCCCAGGGCAACTACGGTATAATGGAATGTGCCTGGCCGGTGATTTTGTCATCATGTTGCGCCGGCCGGGCAACATGATGAAGGCAGCATGAGATAGGAGAAGCAGATGAGCATCAAAGCAAGGACAGGATGGCGCACGGCCGTCGCCATCCTGTCCGCATGCGCGATCGCCGCGGGATGCGTCCTGGCCACGTCGGCCCAGAGCGCACGGGCCGCGACCACGCACACGGTCACGATGACCACCATCGAGGGGTTCACCGGCGAGTGGTTCGCCGACCCCGATAAGTCGTCCTCGGAGCCGGGCACCGTCGTGGTTAACGACGGCGAGGCCTGCGAGACCGACCCGACCCAGTGGGAGGACGACGTCGAGGACGCCGACGGCAACGAGCAGGGCGCCGGGTACGCCGGCAACTTCGACGAACTCGTCCAGAAGAAGCAGGAGGCGGGGTACGCTCTCTCCTTCGAGGCGTCCTCCGACAACGGCTCCACCTGGGAAGAGTTCGACTGGATGAACACCGCCGTCCCCGACGACCTGGTGGTGCGCGGCAAGTGGGTCAAGGACACCGAGCCTAAGATCATCTCGGTCTCCTACGACGACGCCGGCCGCACCGACTCCAAGGACATTGAGGCAGCCGTCGGGAGCACCACGCCAGACCTCGGCACGCCCGAAGAGCGTGCCGGCTACAAGTTCCTGGGCTGGTTCTACGACGACGCCAACGGAAACGAGCGCGAGTACAGGGCCGGGATGACCGTCACCGACAACATCGAGGTCACGGCAAAGTGGGAGCTAACCGACATCACCCAGGTCATAGGCTCGGATTTGCCCGACGTCGGCACCCAGGATAAGGGCAAGTGCTCGATCGGCCCCTGGAAGCGCATCGGCGGCGTCTCGACCTTCAAAGTGTCGAACTTCACCGGCAAGCTCTCCGCCACAAGCGCGAGCGACCTTTACTCGCCCAGCAAGCAGAAGCGCGCGACCTGCATCGACCACGGCTCCAAGGGCTCCAGCCACCACTCCGAGAACGGCGCCTCCTACAAGAGCGTCGTGGTGAACACAAACAAGGACACCGGCAAGATCGTCTATCTGGGCATCGCGTTCCCCAAGAACCACAACGGCGACGGCCCTGACAAGGACTTCAAGATCACCGAGAAGTACGCCGACGGCAACGCCAAGACCGTCATGTTCGGCTCGAAGCTGACCTTCAAGGTCTCCAAGTCCGGCAAGGTCACCTTCTCGAAGAACACCGGCAAGAAGCTGCGCAAGTGGCAGCGAGCCGCGTTCGTGCGCACCGCGGCGATCCCCCAGGTCGTGAAGATCAAGGTCGCCAAGAAGTCCGCCAACACCTCCATCACCGACGGCAACAACTGCTATACGCTCGCCGCCGCCGAGTACGGCATCTACAAGAGCGAGGCCGACGCGAAGGCCGGCAGCAATTGCGTCCAGACGCTCACCACCGACGCGAACGGCGACACGCCCGTGTCCCAGCAGCTCTTGCCCGGCACCTATTATGTGAAGGAGACCGTGCCGCCCAAGGGCTACGAGCTTGACGAGACCGTCCATCCGGCCAGCGGCAACGGCAACGACGTGATCACCGTCAGCTGCGAGGACAATCCGGCGGATGACCCTTCCTATATTAAAGTCCAGAAGCTCGACCGCGAGACGGGCGAGGCCTCCGACCTGTCCGGCGCGTCCCTCGCAGGCGCCAAGTTCACCGTCACCTATTACGATTCCTACGGGGTGGAAGAGGGGACCTACGACAGCGTGCCGGACGGCATTCCGACCGAGCACAAGCGTCAGTGGGTATTTGAAACGAAAGATTTCAGCGATGATATTGGAGTCATTCGACTCAGTGATCCTAGTTATAAAGTCTCAGGGGATGATCTTTATTTCAACAGAAACCCAGACCATGTCGTCTATCCCCTCGGAACCTATGTGATCCAGGAGACCTCCGCGCCTGTGGGCTAT
>CAVHFE010000103.1:0-5974 GCA_963635145.1 Oscillospiraceae bacterium | reverse complement strand
GTTCTGGCTAAATTCCGCTTATAAAAAAGATGAGCAAACATGCTTTCGTGCTTTCTTTATATTCGCGATAATGTAAGCCAAGATTGTGTTATGAATCGTTGGTTGGGGGCTTGATGAATACTCGAAAGAAGCGACAAAGTGCATCTGCTCAACGTGTAGGTTCATTGTTGATAGCCGCACTGCTGTCTGCCTCGATGCTTTTTTATGGTGCACCGTCTGCGCTGGCGGCGGGTGCGCTCGCGGGCGCGGATGGTTCGGCGGGTGCAGCGTCGGATGGCGATGGAGGCAGCAATTCTGGCCAGCAGGAATCTTGGGCAGACCAGATAGATTCCATGTTGGCATCTGGGGATTATGTCGATGGCGAGATCATCGCCATCGTTGCTCCCGCTGCGGCGTATGCCGGCTATTCGGCTGCTGCGGTTGCTTCCGTGGGTGCTGGCGGATCTGCGGCTAGTCTGACGGCAATGGGCGTCGATGGGGCCGACGCGGCTGCGGGTGTTGACGCAGGCGGGCTCCTTGATGGTGGAGCATCTGTTGGCGGTGGATCCGTTGACGGCGTTGTTGGAGGCTCGCTTGCCGATGGTCTGCTTGATAGCGCTTCATTCGACGACGGCTCATTTGGCGGCTCCGATCTCCTTCTTGATGTTGCTGACACCGAAGAGCTTGCTCTGTCTACGGGCGACGCTTACGAGAACGCATTCGATGAGGCCCTGCCCGAGGTTGTGCTTGAGGGCGCACAGATTGCCGCAGCCGCCGAAGGCGGTGTATCTGATGGCGCCGCGAACGAGAATGGCGCAAGCGCGAACGATACGAACGGAAACGGAGCATCTGGCAAAAACACCCTTCCCGCGGTTCAGTCTTCTGATGTCGAGCTCTACACCCTGCTGGTGAAGCAGGAGGGCATGACTACTGAGGATATCCTGCACGAGCTGGCAAATGATTCGCGCGTGGTTTGGGCTGAGCCTAACTACACGGGGTCGCTCTCCGAAATCGACTCGTCTTCCGTTGATTCGGACGGGACAGGGCTGAACGACGGCGATTCGGCTGCCGGCAGCGGTGCTTCCATGACCAAGAACTCGGATGCCTCCAACGATGGTACCAGCGATAGGGGCGCTTCCAACGGCTTCAACGATGCTGCTGCCAACAACGACAACAACGCCCGCAACGCCAACAGCTTAAATGCCAACGCGGGCGCTAACTCTGCAAGCTTTGCCAACAACGCTAATTCAAACGGCTCCGGCTCTGAAGCTCTTTCATCGTCAAACGATACGGTTGAGGGCGTGACGACGGTTCCGTCAACTGTTGCTTCGACTGGTCAGCTGGATGACGGCGCCTCCTTCCAGTGGGGCTACGTCGACAATACCGGCACGGAAGCCTCGGCGTTCGGCACTCTTCACAAGGAAGGCTTCGACGTGAATCTTGACGGTTGGAATGATGCGGCACAGACCAACTCTGCAGGCGTCATCGCCATCGTCGACTCCGGCATCGATTACACCAACCCCGATCTTGCCGACGTCATGTTCGATATGAGTCCTTACGTTTCCCAGATAGGCGGCGACGCTCATGGCTACAACGCCAGTGGTGATGGCGGGGATTCCTTTGACGTGCAGGGCCACGGCACTCACTGTGCGGGCATTGCTGCGGCTTCGTGGAACAGCTACGGCGTAAGCGGCGCAGCCAACGGCGCCAAGCTGATTAGCGTGCGAATCACCGATGAGGCGGAACACTGGAGCACCGATTCCGCTATAAAGGCCTTCTCGTACTTAGGTCGCGCTGCGGATGCCGGCGTTGACATCCGCGTCGCCAACAACTCGTGGGGCACTTCCCAAAGCCGCGCCTTCTATTTCGCCACAGAAAGCATGGGGCAAAAGGGTGTTGCTGCCGTCTTTGCCTCTGGCAATGAGAACAGGAACTTGGATGGGATGCTCGATTCTTCCAGAATCGAAGGGGGATCCGACTACGTAACCGTTGTCAATGCGGCGTCGATGACCGGTGCCGCCGCGGACTACACGAATTACAGTAAGACCGCTACCGACGTGTTTGCCCCAGGCTCCACCATTTTGTCTACGGCTATCTCGCAGGGCAATCACAACACAAGCCAGTTCATCCCCACTTTGGTCAAAGACAAGAGCAGTCTTGCGGCCTACAGCGATTTCAGCCAGGGCTCCACTGAAATTGAGGCTTGGACGGGCATTTATCAGCCAACGGGCGGCAAAGCCACGAAGGGCAAGGTCGGCACGGTCCAACAAACCGTGGGCTTTGATTCTGGCACCGGCGTGCTCAAGATAACCAAGGACGAGCTGAACGAGGCAAACGAGGCAACCTCCGACACCGTTAAGTACATGCTGGTCTCCTTTAAGGTGCCGGTTGACAGCAGCAAGCTGAGCAGCCTTTCCAACGCCGGCCTTTCGGTGGCTCTTTCCAATGGCGGCGACGCCGACTTCCTGGAGAGGGGGCTTCTTATGCTCGAGGCGGTTGATTCCACGGGTGTCACCAGCATGATCGGGAGAACCGCCTACGCCACGAACTTCAACGCTGGATGGAATCCGATCTCCGTTTCCGCTGAGAAAGCCCTTTCGGAGGCGAGCAACGATTCTAAGTTGGCTGTGCATACCGACGACAACGGCAGCAAATACATCTGGTTGAACCTGCTTATCATGATGGATGCTCTCAACAATTCGAGCGCCGATGGAATCCTCATTGACTGCGTGGGGGCGGGAAGCCAGCTTGTTCCGTACCAATACATGGACGGTACCTCGATGGCCGCGCCCTGCGTGACCGGCCTTGCTGCGGTTGCCTCCGGGCAGATGGACGGTTACGACGAGCTTGACAAGAGCGTGCGCGCCGCCGCGCTTACCCGCGTGCTGAAGAGCTCCGTTACCCAATACGATGCGTTCACCGGCCTGTGCACGTCGAACGGCATGATAGACGCAAGTAAGTTCTCCGGCACGGACGAGGACCGTGCTCCCACCATCGTCTCGGCAACGCTTTCCGCCAACGAGGAAACTATCACCATCAAGGGCGACTCGCTGGGGGATGGCGCGGGTAGCGTGAAGATAGGCGGCAAGGTCGCTGCGGTGAAGAGCTGGTCGGAAAACGAAGTGGTCGTCGAGCGCCCCGAGGGGCTTGTGAGCGGTTATTTGACGATTGAGCTCACGCGTGCCGATGGGAAATCGTGCAACTACGCTCAGACCATCGTGTTCTCCAAGAACATCTCTGAAAACGAAGTGCCCGTATACGAGGAGACCATCGAAACGCCGGACTTCTTCGACGACTGCACGTTCACGAGCTCCATGGCTGCGCTTGATGGCTCGCTTTACGTGTTCGGTCCGCGTCAGGTTGCCAACGAGGAAATCGATCCGGATAACACGCAATCGGAGGCGCTTTGCTACGAAAAGGTTTGGCGCTACGAGATATCATCGGGGGCATGGTCCGAGGTTCAGAGCCTGCCGTGTCGTCTTTCTTATGCCAGCTGCACGCTTTGGGACGGAAAACTGCTGGTGATGGGGGCTACCGCAAGCAAGGATTACGGCGGTCTTGCCACCAAGAAGCTGTTCTCTTACGACCCGGCAACCAGCAAGTGGTCCGATCTTTCCGACAAGGTGGCATCCGATGAGATTCCCCATCATGCATCGCTGGTGAACGTGGGTGATCGCCTGCTGCTTATCGGCGGGTCCGTGGCAACCACCCTTCCCGAAGATGTCGCCGCGGCCGAGGCGCAGGGCGTTTGGGTTCCCTCTGACTATGATGTCGACACGGCGAAGAAGGCCATGAAGGGCGACACCGCGCTTATGACCCTTACTAGGGACAACGTGCGCGAATTTGATCTTGATGCAGGCAGCGCCACGGTGGTGGGGTCTTGCGCGGCGCGCGCGAACACGGGAATTGCGCGGTCGTGGTCCGGGATTCAGACGGCGCTGTGCGGTAACAAACTCTATCTGTTCAGCGGGTTCAAGTCCGACGTTGATGGCTCTTCCTCCGATACCGGCTGTACTGAGCTGGAGTGCCTCACCTTGGGAGACGATGGCTCGATTTCAACGGAGAGCCTTGGCTACTATGGCGATGGCACCGATCTTTTCCCGGCGATTCTTAGTGGCTTCGTGTTTACTTCGGCCTTTACCGCTACCGCCGATGGCCCTGTGTTTGCCGGGCTTATCTCGACGACTGGCTACAACGAGGATGGCTCGTCTACTTCCGAGGTTATTCAAGATGATACGTTCCTGCTGAATAGTAGCGCAACTGAGTTTAAGAGCATCGGCAAGCGCGTGAACTACACACCTGTTGTGTACGCGCAGGCTTTGGCTTATCGCGGCAAGCTTTACGTTTTGGCCCATGATTTCGACAACGGCTACGCTACCGTGATGCGCGCCACGGCCGTTGCTACCAACGAAATTCCTGGTGACGTGGTGCGTGAATCCGAAGGAGAATCTACTAACGGTGGTGAGTTTATTACGAGCGAAGCGGATGTGCACGCAAAGACGGGAGATACCATGGCATTTGTTGTAATTGCCCTTGTGGTTATGGGTGGTGTGTCCGTCTTTGTTGCGTACAAAACACGCCGCAAAGCAGCTCACTCAAACATGATGTAACTATCGAAACAGGGTATGGCTACCTTTATAGAAAGTGAGGCAACTTTGTAAATTAATTCATTTGCAAAGTTGCCTAGGCGTTTAATAAAACCAGCGTTTTTTTGGAGCTGGTATGTTGGGGGCGATGGAAGGTGCGCTGTTGGTTGCGTTTGCTGCTGTTGCTTCATTGGGTGCGGCAACAACAGTGCCTTGAGCAACTGGCATAGCGGCATCAGTAACAGGAGCAGGTACCGCCGCCGCTGCTGTTGCCGCTTGCGAAGCTTCAAGCGCACTGCCTTGCCAGATGTCATACTCTTGCTTTTTATGATTGCGACCCCAAATATACAAGGCCACAATAGCTAGTGCATTTACGGCAACGGCAACGATGGTTCCTTCAACGCCAAACACCGTATCGTACGCAATACCATTTGCGGCATCTCCCGCAAGCCCAAAGAACGAATACGTTGATGTTAATCCGCTGTTAGGCAAACCAAATAAAACATTCTGCGTAAAATTCCAAGCCGTATGAGCGCCCATGGGCAGCCAAATGCTATCGCAGTAGTGAACCATTAAGGCATACAAAACACCGGTAAGGAAGATATCGAGAAGGGCAAGCGGCGTAATGCCGGGATTAAAAATATGACCAAGCGAGAAAAGAGCAGATGTTGCAATAATTGCAACGGTGGCATTATAGGTGCGTTTGATGCGTTGGTAGGCAAAGCCGCGACAAACTATTTCTTCAGTTGATGCTTGGATAAAAATGAATACCAAAAACACCAAAAAGCCAACGATTGAGAACTGTACAAATTCAATCTGAATGCTTCCTGTTAATGCGGCAATTGCAATACAAACAGCATTCATTGCAAAACCGATAAGCAAACCCAATAAAAGCATAGAGACACGATTGCCAGAAGGAGCGGTACCCAGTGCTTTTAAGTAAGGGCGCCAAGGCTTCACAATAAATAAGATAAGCAAAAAACTTATAGCTACGCCTATAAACATCGTGTAAAGACTAAGGAGTTCAGTGCCGCCTTTACCAAGAGCAACGCCAAATATGAGGTTGTTCAAGATATCAAGAGGTATATTTAAGAGGACCCCGAATAAGCCTCCTACAATTCCCATAAAAGATTCAGCTAAAACAAAGGTGGCAACAATGCCGCATAAGAGATAGATTTTTATCTCTTTTTTGCCGAGCTTTTGCTTAAAGCTGCTTTTTTGGTTGTCACATGGTGAATCGGTCACAATGACTCCTTTTGGTAGCATGATGTTTACGTAACGGATGCATGTTACTACAAAAAATGGGTGTGCTTGTTATAAACCGTGCTGGCACTCCGATTTTATTAAGTAGAGGCATATAAAAATCATGTTACGTGCTCACCCGCAATGCGGATAGGGTAATCGAGAAG
>CAVHFE010000102.1:0-5980 GCA_963635145.1 Oscillospiraceae bacterium | reverse complement strand
CGGCACCCGGGTCAAGCTTTTTTCGGGAGAAAACTCGGATTTCCTCCTTTTCGGCGGCTCGCCCGGCTGCGACCTGGGGTTTTGCCTTGAAGGAAGCTGCTGCAGGTGGGCACGCCCGATTGCGTGGTGCGGGGATGAGGCGGCGCTGGCTTAGCGGGCCTTGCTTTCGAGGCCGAAACGAAGACGCATCGGGGCAAGGTGAACACGGGAGGCTAGTGAAAGCCAGCGATCGACGGTGGCTCTGAGTCGGGAAGGTGCGAGACAGAGGAGTCGAACAGGCCGACGAAGAATGGGGAGCGGCGAGATGACTTCCGTTGGGAGAGCTCGAAAGAAACAAAGGGCGTCGGGGCGAGCGAAGCCAGACAAGCTGGCAAAGAATGGGGGGGCGGCGCGATGGTTCCGCGTCAGGAGCGAGGGTGGCTCAAGCCACACATAGACCTACCTTCGTGAATCTATCTATATCTATATATAAGAGAGGTTCTAGCACACATCAGGATTCTTTAAAGTTCGATCGAAGGCTCGGACCCACCAAACAGCTTTGTCGGGCAAGCCCCCCTTCCCTTGCCGATGTTCCAAAAACATCTGAGTAACGCGCCCACCCAGACGCACATCGAAGACCATGGTTCTTCGCCCATGATGCTCGGGGCAAAAGCTCGTGCACGAAAGGACCTCGTCGATGTGGAACGCACGACCGTCCTTCCACATGACGATCACCGGCTCAACCGAGCCATCACGCCCGAAACGCGCAACGACATCAACGAGCTCGCGGTGCACGCGCTGCATCTCTCCGTCTTTCGCTCGATAATCCATGTGTGTTATATTCGAACATATGTTCGTAAAAAGCTAGAGGGAATTGCGAGGGAGCAAATGAACGACCAAAAAAGGAAGGAGCAACGAAAGTATTACTTATGTATAGATCTTAAATCCTTTTATGCGAGCGTCGAATGCGCCGACCGCGGCCTTGACCCCTTCACGGAAAAGCTCGTGGTTGCAGACCCCGACCGGGGCCCGGGAACCATTTGCTTAGCCGCTAGCCCGGCCATCAAGGCGGCGGGCGTCCCTAGCCGGTGCCGCGTCTTCCAAATACCTAAAGACATCGAATACACCATGGCAACGCCACGCATGGGGCGTTACATGGAGGTGGCCGCCAAGATCAATTCCATTTACATGAGGCATGTGTGCCCTGAAGATATGCACGTGTACTCGATTGACGAGTGCTTCATAGACATAACACCCTATCTTGGATTGAGGAAAATGAGCGCCCATGGCTTTGCCGCCCTGCTCATCGATGAGGTGCTGAAGGAGACGGGCATCACCGCAACCGCAGGCATCGGCAGCAACATCTTCCTTGCCAAAGTTGCCCTTGACTTGCTGGCAAAGCACGAGAAAAGCGGCATCGCCGAGCTGGATGAATGCTCATTCAAGCAAAGGGTGTGGTTTCACCAGCCCATTACCGATATATGGGGAATCGGCCCTGGCATCGCACGGCGCTTGAGCCGCAAGGGCGTGCACGATCTGGCGGGAATCTGCGCAACCGACCCGAAGTGGATCATGCGTGAGTTCGGTAAAAACGGCGAATATCTGATCGACCACGCGTGGGGTCAGGAGCCTTGCACCATAAAGGAAATCCGCGACTGGCAACCCTCCAGCAACTCCCTTTCAAGCGGGCAGGTGCTCATCAGGAATTACTCGGCCGAAGAAGCGCGGACGGTCGTGCGCGAAATGGCGACGGCGGCAGCACTCGAACTCAGAAAGCTCGGGAAATCCTGCGAGCAAGTGGCGCTTTGGATAGGTTCCGGGTACGTAAAGACGCCGGATGGAAGGAAGAGCGTCATGCACGCAGGCGGGAGCATGAAGCTCCACGAACGAACGTGCTCCCCCGCTCTCATCACCAAAAGGATACTGGCGATTTACGACGCCAAAGTGGATAAGCGAATGTCCATCAAACGCATCTCCCTATCGCTCGGCGCGCTCGGCTGCGCGCGTTACGACCAAAAATCCCTTTTCGATGATGAGGCTCGAGAAAAAGAAACGTCCCTTGCCGACACCGCCATCGCCATACATGAGCGCTTTGGCAAGAACGCGCTTCTTAAAGGTGGAAGCCTTAAGGAAGAGGCGACAATGCGCGAGCGAAACCTCCAAATCGGAGGTCATCGTGCCTAGCACGCGCAAAACCGAAACGAATATCCGAACACCACCGGCTTGGCTCGCGAACGCAAAAGGAGAACGCAAAAAAGGCTCGGCCGCCTTGGCGCACGAGCGCAAAATCGAGGCGTCACGTAATCTGCTGTCGCGACGAATCGTTGCCGTCTTAGCGCACGCAAGCACGAAGAAAGCCTTGAGCTTGTCGGAGCAGAGCAAACCAGGGAAGGCCACACGATGAGCAAATGCGAGAGTTCAGCCCGGAGTAGCAAAGATGGGCAACACCTGCCGCCAAATGATAAGCACACCGAAAGGCGGCTGCCGGATTTCAACTTCTCAGGGATTAGATTCGAGGAGGCTGCGCGCAGGCAGGCAATCCTTGCCGATATAGAACGACGCATGGAGAAAGACGGGGCGCATACCGCAGTGGCAAGCCCGCATCGTGCGCGACAATTCATGCCCTTTGCCGCCCTCGACGGCTTCACCGAACTTATCAAAAAGACCGAGGGCGAAAGCATGCAGGAAGAAGAACCGTCATATAAAGAAAGACCAGCCAATAAAATAGCTGGTCTTGATGTTTGATGGTGGGCCCACCCGGATTCGAACCGAGAACCAAAGGATTATGAGTCCCCTGCTCCACCATTGAGCTATAGGCCCGATATGCACACGCATAATAAACGAGACCGCTATTCTAGCGCATCACCATGCATAAGTGCACATGGCATTTACACTAAAAGCGACGGCGGAATCCAATGTCGCAAAGAAAATCAAAACCCGAAGCGCAGGTATACGACCAAGAAGATACCCGCGCTCGCCGAGAGCGACAAGCATCCGAACAAGATCCGCACTTGCGGGACACGAGCGCCTGCGTTCAAAGAGAGAACTTGCCCGCGCAAGCACAATGTATGAATGCCCTCAAAGCACGGCCGTCTTCCCGAGGGAAAACAGCGGAAAGCCAAGACCCCGGATCAGTGCGCGACAGGAACCCTCGCAACGGGACTCTTGCCGGCCCAGCTTGTGCAACAAAGGCCATGTGCTCTACACTGAAATGTATGACTGAACAAATTACTTTCTCATCCCTGGATTTGGCAACGCCCGTCCAAGAAGCAATCGAAGAGCTCGGATTCACCGAGCCCACGCCCATCCAGCAGCAGGCAATCCCCGAAGGTTGCAAAGGCCGCGATATCCTGGCCGCAGCGCAAACCGGCACCGGCAAAACCGTCGCCTTTCTTCTGCCTATCTTCGATCAGATGGTCAGGCATTGGGGAAGCGAGCGCCCAACCGGCAACAAGGGCCCTTACGCGCTCATACTCACCCCCACCCGCGAGCTCGCCAATCAGATCGCCGACTGCGCCCAAACGATAGCCAAGCATTGCGACTTCCGCGTGCAGTGCATCATCGGCGGCGTGAAGTACGAAAAGCAGATCAAAAACCTGAAGCAAGGATGCGATATCCTCATCGCCACCCCAGGCCGCCTGCTCGACCTTATGAATCAAAAGGCCTGCAGGCTCGACAAGGTGCGCTACCTGGTGCTCGATGAGGTGGATCGCATGGTTGACATGGGATTTTGGCCAAGTGTGCACACGCTGTGCAAAGCAGTTACGGGCAAACATCAAACCTTCCTCTTCAGTGCGACCTTCACCCCTGCGCTCGAAGCGAAGACGGGGCTGCTGGTGCAAGACCCCGCCCGAATCGAAATCTCGCACAAAGGAGAAACCGCGGAAACGGTCGAGGAATTCCTAATTCCCGTAAGCTGGAACCAAAAACAAAACCTGCTCGTCGCCCTTCTGAAGGAACAAGGCACAAAACGCGTGCTTGTCTTCACCCCGACGAAAATCGAAGCGGATGCCTGCTCCCGCCGTCTGGAGAAAGAAGGCATTAGAGCGGACTCCATCCATTCCGACAAAAATCAAGGGAAGCGCAACAAGGCGCTACGCGATTTCCGCGAAGGCAAGATCGACGTGCTTGTGGCAACTGACGTGCTCGCCCGCGGCATCGACATCAACGAGGTAAGCTACGTGATCAACTACACCGTGCCCACCTCGCCCGAGGATTACGTGCATCGCATCGGGCGCACGGGACGCGCAGGCGAGACGGGAAGGGCTTACACTTTCATGTCGCCAGACCAGCTACTGGAGCTGCGCGAGATTGAGTACTTCACCAAAAAGCTCCTCACCAATTACGAAGTCGAAGGCTTCGAGTTCGACGACTCCCGCCTAGTGCCCGACCCCAAGCGACCCACCAAGAAAATCAGCCGCCGAGGAAGAAGGCCGCTGCGAATCGGGCGCCGCTAAAATCATCAACATAAGCCTTGCAAGCACGGCGCCTTAAGTGCACAATGCAAACCGTTCCATAAGGGAAGCTGCTAAAGCGAAAAGTTCAGCCCCGCCAACCACTAAAGGTTGCGCGGGGCTCTTTAACGAAGAGAGCAGAAACTTAAAAATCGAGGTAATCATGGCAAATACCACCGTTCTGGCAAATACCCGCAGGCAAGGTACGGTATGCATCGTGCTGCTGGTGCTGCTGGCCTTCTCACTTGGCGTCTCGGAGTTCAACGTGATCGGCATCGAAGCCGAGCTCGCAAACGACTTCGGCGTCACCCTGCCTGAAGTCGGGCAGTTCATCAGCTTGTTCGCGCTTACCTATGCCGTAGCGACCCCGGTGCTGACGCTTGTCACCGGCCGGTTCAAGCGCTATTCCCTTTTAGCGGCCTATGCGCTTGTCTTCATAGCGGCCAACCTTCTTTCCGCACTAGCCACCAGCTTCGGCACCATGCTTCTTGCTCGCATCGCTTTAGGCCTTGTCTCAGGGACTTTGATTGCGGTGGGCGTCACCTACATCCCCGAGCTCGTAAGCTACAAGAAGGTACCTATCGTGCTTTCAGTGGTGTATGCCGCCTACTCGATGGCTATGGTCATTTCAACTTCGCTGGGTAAGATCATGGCCGACACCATCGGTTGGCATTACGTGATGTACTCGTCCGTGGTGCTTGCCGCACTCGTATGTGGGGCGCTTCTTCTAATAATGCCCCGAAGCGGCAACACCGATGAGCCCGTGACCGCCAAGGAGCAAGCCAAGCTTTTGATAGAGCCCTGCATCGTCACGGGCACCCTTATCTTCGTCTTCGGCGTTGGCTCGGTCTACGTGTTCTACGGCTACATCACACCTTACTTGCAAACTGTCTTAGGAATGGACACCTACGGCGCAAGCAGCACGCTGATGGCGTACGGGTGCATATGCCTGATTTCCAACCTTCTAGGCGGCGTGCTCGACTCGAAAGTCGGCATAAAAGCCTTACTGGTTATTTTCCCCTTGCTCGGACTTGCGCTGGTGGGACTCATGCTCGCGCAATCGACGCTAGCCGCTGCGCTCTTCTGTATGGCCGCCATCGCCTTTCTTATGTATTCCTTCTCGGTTTCGTGCATCACGCTCTTCATGCGCGTGGCAGACGAGCTGCACCCCAAGGCCCTTACCTTGGCAAGCTCGCTTGAGCCCCTTGCCTTCAACATCGGCATATCGTTCGGCACGGCGGTCGGCGGACTGGTAGTCGCAAACGCGGGCATTCAATACACGGGCGGAGCGGGCGCGGTGTTCGCCGTTGCGGCGTTCTTCATGGTTGGAATCACGATTCTGCTTTCCAAGAAAGCCCTCTCAAGCCCAGGTCAGAACGAAGAATAGTCTGCAAGAGGAAATATTTGAAATTTCTTCTTGCGTCCAAGCGTTTAATGCCTATAATACTGTCTTGCGTCGAAAGACACCGTATTCCTCGGTAGCTCAACGGCAGAGCATCCGGCTGTTAACCGGAGGGTTGTAGGTTCGAATCCTACCCGGGGAGCCA
>CAVHFE010000101.1:0-6120 GCA_963635145.1 Oscillospiraceae bacterium | reverse complement strand
CTCGGCCTCTGAGCTAATCTGGCTTTTCTTCGGTGACCAGTGGGAAGGATCGGTGGCGCCCTTCGCCATCCTGAGCGTGAGCATCGTCTTCCAGATGATGAACTACACAGTGTTCTCTGTCCTGGAGGGGCTGAAGAGGACGGATTACCTGTTTCGCCATACGTTGATTACGAGCGTTGGGATGGCGGTCTTGCTTCTTGCTGGACTTTGGCTTGGGTCGCTCGAAACGGTGGCCGTTTCCGTGAGCGCTTACTTTATTTTGAGTTCGGTTCCTTTCACCTACTTTGTGGTTTACAAGGGCTTCGGAAAGAGCGTCCTTGGCTATCTAAAAGGCTTTGTTCCGGAATTCGTCGCAGGCTTATTTGCTGCTGCTGCAATTTTAGGCGTGGGACTACTCTTTGCCGAGGCGGGGATCCTTTCCCTTTTGGCCAAGGCGCTTGTGGGAGGCGGCGTATACCTGCTTCTTATCTGGAGAATGGGGCAGCTGAAGTACCTGAAGATGCTGGTTAAGAGGAGGTAGACGAATGAGCCGGATAAAATCTTTTTCCGGCTGCGATGGCGACACGTTCTATATCAAGCATAACACAAGCAACTTCACGATCATCGACTGCAACTTGCCGGATGACCGTGCCGAGGGTATTTTGTAGGAACTGGAAACAGAATTGGCAGACAAGAAGATAGTTCGCTTTATCTCAACGCATTCGGACGACGACCATATTCATGGGCTGGAGTAGCTGGACGACTGTCTTAAGTTGCGCAATTTCTACTGCGTTGAAAACGATACAGGTCATGGCGTCGATCACTCCCACTCCACTTCAACCTGGCTGTCTTCGTACACGTTTATGCGGTTGGTGATGTCAACCTCATTCACCGTCCATCCTAGCGCTCTGCAGTGTTGGGCAAACATTTCGAAGCGGTTTACTCCATTTAATTCCTTCAGTGTTACAACAAGGGAAAAATGCTGGCTTTCTTTCGAGCCCGCTTGCATTCGGGATGTTTTTCGGATTTTCAGCCCCCACATCGGATTGTTATAGGCTTTCTTTGGCCGCGTGCGGGGCGTCAACGCCTCATGGATGTGCTTTACGTTATCCCATTTTCTTAATTGCGCGCGTGCGGTTAATTCGTCCGTTGTCCCCGTCTCGTCGCCCTGTCTGTTTGGTTTCAGCGATGAGATGCCGGTTCCATTCATGCGTCCGAAATGGAGGTCGAGTTCGGTTCGGGTGTAGTCAACCCCTTGGTTCCGGTCGCATGCGGGCGCGTAGCACAGCGTTGCTCGGGCAACGTAGGGGTATGCCCCCTTGTTTGCTGGGACTGGGATAGCGTAGTCGTATGTCTCGTAGCTTGTGGCGCTGCTGCTGATAACGAACCGGATTTCGTCATCAGTGGTTTTTAAGATGTCTTTGATATGGATCGGAACAACGCCGTAGCCCTGTTCGTCGTTGGTGCTGGGATTCCATCCACATGCTGAATCTATGATGAGTGTTTTGGCTGCATCGCAGGAGAGCCCCATTACGCAAACAAGGTAAGCAGCTTTTCTTGCGATAAGTGGTGCTGCGAGTGATGTTCCCTGCGATTTGTAGCCCCCGGTGCCGCAGCATACCGTTAGCGGTTCGCCCGAGTCGCCGCCATAGTAGGCTACGTCTGGCTTTCGGTGGAAGTGAAGAGCGGGGCCTTTCCTTGTGTAGCTTGCGGGGCTTCGGTTTTGCCGAACGGAATTCACGACCAGGGCGTTTACTGAATCGGCAGGTGCGCCTATCTTTCTTGTTCCTGTTTTTTCGCTATCGTTTGTTCCGGCAATTATGAAAAGCACTCCGTATTTCACCTGGATCCGATCGAGGATTGCTGCTTCGGGCGAGATGAAGTTGTCTTCAACTTCATCGGGTGACCCGAGCGAGAGGTTCCAGATCTTAATATCTCTGTTGTCTCTGACAATTGCTTCTATCTTTTTCATCAGGTTGAACGAGCTGAAGCCTCTTTGCAGGGCAACGCCGAAATGGCGCACGCGAAAGCGCCCGCAGCCATCTTCCAACCAAGGGTTAAGCGATGGGCCATCGACAATCAGCGAGCTAACCGACGTTCCATGATCAGTGTCTTTGGGGAGTATGAGTTCGGGATCGATGCATGTGTGGCTTTTAACCCAATCGCTGAAGTAGGGCGGGTACTTTTCCTCGAACGGGGTGTCTATGACTCCGATTGTGGGCTCATCGTTGGGGGCGGGGATCGGAAGGGGTGATTCGGCTGCGTCCTCAAGGGGAAGCTCTGGGGATTTTCCGAAGTCCAGCGTTTCCATTGCGATAAGGTAAGGCGCTTGTTCTAGGAGGGCTTGGTATTCGCCTGGCTCCATTAATATGCTGTTGTCGAGATATTTAGAGGCAGGGATTTTGATTCCCAGTTCATCGAGAAGCAGTTTTGGCTCTTTTTCGGTTTGATACAAAGTGACCAAGGTCGACTTGCTTTTCGTGGGAGGCGCTTCGTTGAGCTCGAAGGATCTGACATAGAAGGCATCCCTTACAAGCTGGGCGAAAGTACTGCGGGGAATCTCGGAGAGGCGCTTCCAGGATTCCCTCGAATGGCTTTTCCATAGCTCATCGACTTCATGTTTTGTGATTTCCCCGTTAAACTTCGAGTCTATGAGCTGCGCGACAGATTCAAGCTCTTCCACGGTGGCTTCAATTGTTGTAGCTGAAACGTAATACGTGATGACGTGTCTCAGATTGGCTGAATCGCCATCGTAGCGCGCTCCCACGATGCTTTCCTCGGGCAGCGTCTTTCCCTCACGCAGCATCTCTCTGATTCGGTTGCTTTTAGCGACGATTGTTTTGTATCTTGCCGATATTAGGATTTTGCTGAGCAGCGCCTCTCCCGTCCAGTCGCTTAAGGCAGACAGGAGGTTTTGTGCAAGCTGTCTAATGTGATCGGAGGCAACAGCCCCACCACTAGGGAGAGTTGGATACCCCAGGGCCGATGACGAGCGGGTTTGGAACACCTTGCTTAGCTTTAGCAAATTATTCATTGTCAGCCCCCTTTAAAAGCCTGCTGATTTTGCTTTTGGAAATACCGGTAAGCACTTCCATTTCGCGAACGGTAAAGCCTTTTGATTTGAGGCCTTGTAGGCTTAACTCGCTGTTAGTGTTTAGTGCTGAGTACAAGCGAACAAGATAATCGCAGGGGTTCGAGGAGTCGCTAAAGGCGATCGCGGAACGGATGGTGTTCTTGAGTTCTCCAGGCATGGGCAGCGACGGTGCTGTTTGCAGGATTTTTTTCAGCAACCTTCGGTCGCTCTTTACGAAGCTGGCTGTTTCTATGAGCTGTGTAGCCATCGATTCGCCTACTTCAACAAGATCTTCTTTGTTGTAGCGATCGAAATCTACAATCTTGTCGAATCGGCGAGTTAGGGCTTTATCGAGCTGAGGGAAAAGGTTCGTTGTTGCTATTACCAGGGAATTCTCATCGAGGGAGTCTAGTTGGCTTAGTAGGGTAGACGTTGCCCTTCCCATTTCCCTGACGTCGTTCACATTAATTCTGTCGAGCGCTAGCGCATCGATCTCGTCGAAAAGAACGATGCCCCGGTTTCCCAACCGCCCTATTTCGTCAAAGAGTGCGACGATGTTTTTCGATGTTTCCCCTAGGCGGCTGTCTATAAGGGTTGGCACGCTAACCATGTACAGCTCTCTGCGCAGGATTCTTGCAATTTGCTTTGCACTCTCGGTTTTGCCGGTTCCCGGTGCTCCAACGAAAAGGAATCTGTTAACCCCCATATTGTGAGATACCGCATTTACTATCCCTGTAAGGTCGCTTGCTATAGGGGCCGGCAGCGGCAATGACGTGGGTCCCACAAGGACTTTGGTAAGAAGTTCGCTTTCTTTAGCGGCTGCAGACATGGGGACAAAGGATCTGGTTTCGGAAATGAGCGCACGAATATAAGAAGCCAGATCTTCGGCTCCTTGCTCTTCGAACTCTTGCGCGATGGTCGAAGCTTTGCTGTTGAAGGACGGGTTGTCTCTATCAACGTGGTATCTGATCAGTTCGACGATGTCTGAGCGTTTCATTCTTGCCTCCGTTTCGTTGCTATGATTTTAACAAAAGTTGGGACAAGATGAAACACTATTCACATAAATAGAGACGGTGTGGTATAAAGATTGTGTTGGAAATACCTAGACGGATTGGAGGTGATTGTTATAGCCGTAAAATAAATGATCGTCTCGATTGCTCGAGAAGTGTTTGTTCGGGTTTCTTGGTTGCAGGGTTGGCGGGCTGTTTGAGCGATGCGGTGAGGTGCTGAATGGCGAAGGGTTTGGCATTGGAAAGGAGAGCTATGGCAAAAATTAAAGTATCAATCTATCTGATTAAGCAAGAAATCGACTGCCCTGCAGCTTGCATAGGAATCAGAGAGGAGTTCTATGAGCATGAGGCTCCAGGCATGGGAACTCTTTTCTATAAGCAATCAACAGACAGAACGCCGCCGTGGGTTGTCTCTTTTTTCCCGGAGCTTGCTGAGGACGATGAGCTGAGGACCTCTAGTGTAAGCGCCGTATTCATTGTCCCCGCAAGCGTTAAGGGTGGGCAACGGCTATTCGCTTTAGCTTTCGGCTATGGCCGCACGATGCTTGACTCGTCGTGCTACGTGGAACGCTTTGGCCTGAAGACCGTTCTCAATACCGTTGACCCAAGTGCATTGCGGAAGATTTCGCGCACTACGATCGCCGGTAATGCGCTCAAGACGGCTGAGCAGATGCCGAGGCGTTCAACGATTGATGCCTTCGGTATCGATATTGAGCGTGATCTTTTGGAATCGGTGACCGCAGCCTTACCCGAAGGGGTTCTGTTTGGAGGCGGCGTAACGGGAGCTGATGCCTTGAGCCTCAGTATTCCAAGCGATGTCGTAAAGCTGCCGACCTTGCTTGGCGATATATATGAGCTGTATGCAACCGATTCGTATAAAGACAGTTTTCCATGGGTCGACAACATCGTACTAGTTAAGTCGAAGTCTATTATTGAGCGGCTTAACGAGCGTGTCGTTCGCCTGATTGTCGACAAGTCGCCCGATGTATGGATGGCCGTGCCAGAGGTCATCTCGTGGGAGTATGTCGCAGGATTTAGGTTTCGAGGGCTCGAGGAGCTGCGCCAGGATATCCTCATCGAGGATTTTCTTCTCTCGTTAAGGGAGCCGTTGACAGAGTTTGGGCAGATTGAGCACAAGCAGGTCTGCATGGTTAATTCGGATGGTCTGACTCTGTCTACCTGGGCGGCTGCCAAGTGTCTTTATGGTGAGGTGGAGCTTGACGGCTGCAAGTACTGCATAAATGGCGGCAAGTGGTATGAGGTCGAGAAAGGTTTCGCGGCCCGTATCGAAAAGACCTACCAGGATTGTGCTCTTTCCGAGCTTGATTTCCCTGATTGCCCAGACGATGTCAGAGAGGGCGAGTACAACCACGCTTTGGTCGAGTCAGGCGATGGACGCTTTGCGCTTATGGATGCCAGGAACATCAAGTATGGTGGAGGCCAAAGCAGCATCGAACTCTGCGACGTTTTAACTGATGACGGTAGATTCATTCACGTTAAGAAGTACGCGGGGTCCGCTCCGCTGAGCCATCTTTTCAATCAGGGGTATGTTTCAACGAGGCTTATGAAGTCTGATCTAGATTTCAGAGCGAAGGCGTCAAAGGTTCTCGCCGAGAACAACCCTAGGTTCGCTGTTGAACTGAAAGAAGACAGCGTCAAAGAGGTCGTTTTTGGCGTCATCACAAAGGATAATGAGGAACGGCCGAGACTTCCGTTCTTTAGTAAGGTGACCTTTGATGCGGTGAGAAGCAATCTTGTCGCCATGGGGACTAGGGTTTCTGTAAAGGCTATCCATCTAGTTTAAGCATACGACTTGGATTGATTCGGGTTATAGGAAATAGGGAGGCATGGACATTTTCTTGGACATATCTAAGCCGCTAAACCTAAACTTCTACGATATTCATTTGGGCTCATTCAGTCTAGTTGCTTTGTGGTTACAGAAGCGATCTAAGTGATGAATTGTTTTCTCTTATCGGCGAAGAAAGCCCACATAAATGGATGACAACATCTTCTCTTAAGGCTTTATTCAAAAAAGATAAGAACGTTACGTGGCAACAG
>CAVHFE010000100.1:0-6259 GCA_963635145.1 Oscillospiraceae bacterium | reverse complement strand
CGCGGATGACGTCGACGAATGCGTTCACCGCGAAGGAGTAGTGCTGGCACGACACACTGAAATGCGGGGTTTGCTGCAAGCTGCCTTTGTAGCGAGATTCAAGCAGATCAACCTGCTCAAGCACTTGGCGCGCATATCCCAAAAACAACTCGCCCTCTTCGGTAACGACAACGCCCTTGTTGGTACGCTCGAAGATATGCACATCCATTTCCTGCTCCAGGTCGCTGATGGCGGCGGTGATGGATGGTTGGGATATGTAGAGCCTTCGCGAGGCTTCGGTGATGCTGCCGCATTCCGCCACTTTCACGGCGTAAACAAGCTGTTGCAGTTTCATGGTTCCTCGTTTCGCTCCGATGCGCAGTAGTCCCTCTGTTTAAGCGGCTGCTTGCTCACTCGCTTTCGCGGCCTTCTTCTGTTCGATGAGGTCGCGGGCGTGTGCGATGGCGTCATCGATGTTGGCGCGGAAATGCTCCTCGCCCACGCGCTCGATCATGCCCGCGCGTTCCATTGTCTTCCAGGGCTGTTCGTTCACGTGCGAGAATATCAGCTGAACGCCCTTCTTGTCGCAATAGTCGCACAAACCTTCCAGCGCATGCATGCCCGTGGAGTCGAGCGAGGGCACGCCGCGCATGCGGATGATCAGGTATTCCGTGAACGATTTGACCGAGATGTCCATGATGCGGTCGCTCATGCCGAAGAACATCGGTCCGTTGATTTCGTAGACGCGCACACTCTTGGGAAGTTCGCGCAGGTGCGTGATCTGGGAGTTCTCGTCTCCGTAGTAGCGCCAACCCTTGACCTCGGTTTCCTCGGACACCATCTTCATAAACAGCAGCACTGTGATGATCATGCCGGCGGCAATGGCGGTAACCAGGTCAAAGGCCACTGTAAGGAAGAAGGTTGCCATCAGCGCAGCCACGGCACCCTTCGATGCGGTTTTGCACAGGTGCACCACGTTGCGCCAGCCGGACATGTTGTAGGCCACCTGCAAAAGGATCGCCGCGATGCAGGGCATGGGGATAAGGGCCGCCAACGGCATCAAAAACACCAGCACCAGCAAAAGAACAAGCGCGTGCACCATGCCCGAGATAGGGGTGCGTCCGCCGCTTTTCGCGTTGGCGGCTGTGCGTGCGATGGCTCCCGTTGCGGGAATGCCGCCGAAGAGCACCGAGCCGATGTTGCCGATGCCTTGCGCCACGAGCTCCATGTTGCACCGATGGTGCGAACTGATCATCGAGTCGGCCACCACGCACGAAAGCAGCGATTCGATGGCTGCCAAGATGGCGATGGTCATGCCGTTGGCCAGCTCGTCGCGGAAGAGCTCGAAGCTCAGCGCTGGCGCATGGAACTGGGGCAGCCCGCCCGATATGGTGTACAAATCGCCGATCGTGCTTACGTTCATGCCTAGGCCGCCGACCAGCGCGCATCCAGCAACAACGGAGACGATGGAAGCGGGGACCTTGTCGGTGAGCATGGGCCAGAAAATCAGGATGGCCAGGCAGATCGATCCAACAAGCAGGGCTTCCGCATTGAAGGTGCCGATGTTCGCGGCAAGCGCTTGCAGCTTATCGGCGGTTTCGATGGTTTGGGTGCCGGTGGGGTAGACGAGCCCGAGCAGGTCCTTAATTTGCCCGATGACGATGGTGACGGCGATGCCGGCGGTGAATCCTGTGGTGATGGTGAAGGGAACGAAGCGTATAAGCGTGCCCAGGCGCAGCAAGCCTCCGATTATCAGGAAGATGCCTGCGATGATGGTCGCGGCAACAAGCCCGTCGAGCCCGTCGGTGGCCACGATGCCCGCCACAATGGTGGCAAAAGCAGCCGTGGGCCCTGAAATCTGCACACGGCTTCCTCCTAAGAAGGCTATCAGGAAGCCCGCGATCACCGCAGTGTAGATGCCCTGTTCCGGGCCCACGCCCGAGGCGATGGCGAGCGCGATGGAAAGCGGTAGCGCCACCACGGCAACTACGATGCCCGAAACAATGTCTTTGGGAATCTGCTCTTTGAGTTCTTCTTTGCTGGAGTGCTTGATAACGCTGAAAAGAATGGGCTTGATCTTGTCGTTTTGCATGCGCTGGTGCGGCTTTCTAGATAAACGTGCGTATATGATGCTTGGCCTTCGGCTAGCTGGGGCTGCGGCGTTGCAAGTGGCAAGGTTCGCCGCAGGTGGCTGCTGTCTTTCGCAGACACAAAGGGCTGCAAGTATACGCCCGATAACGCGTTCGCCCTGAAATTAATTGCAAAAGCTTCGCGAGACCAGCGGGATGCAGGAGGAAAATTTCGATGCGGAACGTGCAAGGCCGATGACCTCTTCCAGATTGGGCCGCACGTCCAGATTTCGGTTTGGCGAGCATGCCCCAAATGCACTGCTCAACTCCTGGGCTTCTTGCCTAATCAAAAAAAGAAGCCCGGCCAGCACAGCCGAGCTTCTTCGTTGCTTATATTTAGTAGCGCGTGTTAACGCTGCTCAGTTTACGCCTCGAGCAGCTTTTCCACGCTGGCCAGCTTCACGCAGCAAATGAAGACCTCCATTGCCTGCTCGAGCTCTGCCAGGGGAGGGAGGGTCGGTGCGATGCGGATGTTGGAATCCTTGGGGTCGCGCTTGTAGGGGTAGGTGGCGCCGGCGCCCGTCATGGTCACGCCCGCTCCCTTTGCCAGGTCGACGATGCGCTTGGCGGTTCCTTCCGGGCCATCGAAGCTGATGAAGTATCCGCCGCGCGGGTTCGTCCAGCTGGCGCAACCGGTGTCAGCCAGCTTTTCTTCGAGCATCTTCACGACGAGCTCGAACTTTGGTGCGATCAGGGCGGCATGTTTCTGCATATGCTCGGCGATGCCCTCGCCGTCGTGCAGGAACAGGGCGTGACGAAGCTGGTTGAGTTTATCGTGGCCGATCATCTGGATGGTGATGTGGCTGCGAACTTCCTCGATGTTGGCGGGGCTTGCGGCCATGGCGGCCACACCGGCGCCGGGGAAGGTCACCTTCGAGGTCGAGGCGAACTTGTAGTAACGGTTGGGATTGCCCGCCTTAACGCAGGCCTTGCCGATGTCGAGCAGCTGATCTTGCTCGGCGACATCTTCGTTAAGGTGATGCACGCAGTAGGCGTTGTCCCACATGATCTTGAAGTCTTCAGCGGCGCATTCCATGGAAGCCAATCGACGCACCACTTCATCGGAATAGGTGATGCCGCTGGGGTTGGCGTACTTGGGAACGCACCAGATGCCCTTCACGGCGGCGTCCTTCACCAGCTCTTCGACCACGTCCATGTCGGGGCCGTCCTCGAGCAGAGGGACGTTGATCATCTCGATGCCGAAGCGCTCGGTGATGGCGAAGTGGCGGTCGTAGCCGGGCACCGGGCACAGGAATTTAACCTTATCAAGCTTGTTCCAAGGGGTGGAGCCAAGGGTGCCGAACATCATGAAACGCATGATGGAGTCGTACATGATGGTGAGGCTCGAGTTGCCGAATACGATGACGTTCTCAGGGTCGTCGTCGAGCATTGAGGCCATCAGACGCTTGCACTCGGGGATGCCGTCCAGGATTCCGTAGTTGCGCAAGTCGGTTCCGCTTTCGGACACGCAGGAGCTTTCGGCGTTCACCAGGTCGAGCATGGGCATGCTCAAATCGAGCTGTGCCGCTGCCGGCTTGCCTCGAGCCATGTTGAGCGAAAGGCCTTTCGCCTTGTGCTCCGCATATTCCTTATCAAGCGACGCCTTTAAATCAAGGAGGTCTTTTTCGGAGAGTTCGGAATAGGTGGTCATGTTCGTCCTTTCGCCTTTTGCGACCTGTTGCAGGATGCGTAACCTTTGCGACTCAAGAAGCTCAGTATAATGCGCTTCATCGAATTGGAATCGACCAAACGGTCTATAACATATGAAAAGGTGTTGCATGGTTAACAACGACTTCTGGGTATTGTTCGCGATGTTGCTCTACTTCATCGTAGTGGTCATCATCGGCTTCGTTTACGCGAAGAAGTCGAACGAGAACTCCGATAACTACTTCCTGGGCGGCCGCGGCCTGGGTCCTTGGGTTACCGCGTTTTCCGCCGAGGCGTCGGATATGTCGGGCTGGTTGCTCATGGGCTTGCCGGGCGTTGCCTACTTCACGGGTGCCTCGGACGCCATGTGGACCGCCATCGGCCTTGCCATCGGCACGTATTTGAACTGGCTTTTCGTGGCTAAACGTTTGCGCAAGTACTCGGAGGTCGCCGGCAACTCCATCACCCTGCCCGACTTCTTCAGCAATCGCTTCCACGATAAAAAGAACGTCCTTATGACGATTGCCGCCATCATCATCCTGGTATTCTTCAGTATTTATGTAGGAAGTTGCTTCGTCACATGTGGCAAGCTCTTCAGCACCATCTTCGGCTTGGACTACGCCACCATGATGGTTCTGGGCGCCTTGATCGTCTTTCTTTATACCTTTGTTGGCGGCTATCTTTCCGTATGCACCACCGATATGGTGCAGGGCGCCATCATGATTTGCGCGCTCGTGGTCGTCTTTGTCGGTTCCGTTGCTGCGGCCGGCGGCGTGGACAACACCATCGCTTTCCTGCAATCGATCCCTGGCTTCCTATCGGGCACCCAAACGGCAAGCCCTTTGCTTGACGAAGACGGAAAGCAGCTAGTCGAAAACGGCTTGCCGCTGTTCGGTGATGCCTCAACCTACGGAATCATTACCATCGTCTCGGGTCTGGCTTGGGGTCTTGGCTACTTCGGCATGCCGCAGGTTCTTGTTCGCTTCATGAGTGTCGAGCATTCGAGCGCCATTCGCCAGTCGCGCATCATCGCCACGGTTTGGGTCGTTGTGTCTTTGTCGTGCGCTGTGTGCATCGGCCTGATCGGACGCGCGGTCATCCCCACCACCTTCTTGACGCAGGCGTCCGCCGAGAACATCTTCATCGTGTTGTCGCAGATGCTTCTGCCCAGCTTCCTGTGCGGCCTTGTTATCTCGGGTATTTTCGCCGCCTCGATGTCCTCGAGCTCTTCCTACCTTCTTATCTCCGGCTCGGCTGTTGCCCGCAACATATTCAAGGGCCTCCTCAAGCGCGACGCCACCGACCGTCAGGTCATGATCTGCTCGCGCATCACCCTGTGCGTCATCCTGCTTTTCGGCGTGTTCATCGCCATGGACGAGAACTCATCGATCTTCCAGGTGGTCTCGTATGCGTGGGCGGGCTTTGGTGCGTCCTTCGGCCCCTTGATTATCATGAGCCTTTATTGGAGGCGTACGAATTTCGCGGGCGCTCTTGCCGGAATGATTGGCGGTGCCGCGATGGTCTTCCTATGGCACGAGGCGATAGCAGGCTTCGGCGGCGTCTTCGCCGTGTACGAGCTCTTGCCGGCATTCGTGTTCAGCCTTGCATGCATCGTGGTGGTGTCCTTGTTCACCAAGAAGCCGGAGCAGGGGATACTCGACGAGTTCGACCATTACATGGAAAAGGACTGCTAATCTCGTTTACCAAGCCTTATCTAATTGAAGAAGGGGCCGATTCTCGGATCGACCTCTTCTTTATATATATGCTGAAAGGGGTAAAGCGGGTTTGCAAAGCGCGCCGGAAAAAACTCAAGGAAAGATAAATTTTTTTCTTGACGCTCGTTTGCAACTCACGTATTATCTTCTTCGCTCGAATGAAGCAGCGATGCTTCAGGCGAGCAAGCAGCTTGAAAATTACACATGATCCAAGCGTAAACTTGGGAGTGTTCCAGAGCGGTCAAATGGGACGGACTGTAAATCCGTTGGCTACGCCTTCCTAGGTTCGAATCCTAGCACTCCCACCAGTTGCTCGTGTAGCTCAGACGGTAGAGCGCATCCTTGGTAAGGATGAGGTCACCGGTTCAAGTCCGGTCACGAGCTCCATTTTTTTGGCGGTGTAGCTCAGTTGGTTAGAGCGCACGGTTCATACCCGTGTTGTCACTGGTTCGAATCCAGTCACCGCTACCACACAATCCGCCTACCATATGGTAGGCTTTTAATTCGTAATTAGCCCTTTGGCGACTCTCTATAAGGAGGCAAGAATGTCCAAGGAAAAGTACGAGCGCACTAAGCCTCATGTGAACATCGGCACCATCGGTCACGTTGACCACGGCAAGACCACTCTGACCGCAGCTATCACCAAGTACCTGGCTCTGAAGGGCGACGCAGAATTCATGGACTACGCCAACATCGACAAGGCTCCCGAGGAGCGCGCTCGTGGTATCACGATCAACACCGCTCACGTTGAGTATGAGACTGACGCTCGTCACTATGCTCACGTTGACT
>CAVHFE010000099.1:2251-6317 GCA_963635145.1 Oscillospiraceae bacterium | reverse complement strand
TCCTGAGAGTCGCCAAATCGGGACGCATGTAGCGCATGGTGGTGGTCGGCGAGGTGTGACCCAACCAAACCTGAACGTCCTTCAACGCGATTCCCGCCCGCAGGGCGGACGTTGCGAAGGAATGCCTCATGGTGAAAAGGGTGATGTGCGGCAAGCCCATCTGCAAGGCAAACGCGTTGAACCTTTTCGCCAAGGTCGAAGGATTGGACCTTTTGCCGTTGCAACTGACGAAGGCGCCCTCTTCAGGCTTCAACTCACGACACCGGTCGAGAACATAGCCTAGAAACGGGATGTCCCTTGAGGATTCAGCGGTTTTCAAAGCGTGGACCTCAGCCTTCCCGCTCCACCGCGTGAAGGCGCGTCGGATATGCAAGACGCCCTTGCCAAGGTCCATGTCACGGGCTTCAACGCCTAGGATCTCGCCCTTGCGAAGGCCGAATCCGTAGCCTAAAAGGCAAGCCCGCTCGATCTCACCGCCATCGTCGTACTCCCGTGCCAACCTCAGCACTACGGCGATTTGCGAGAAATCGATCAGCCAAACGCCTAGCGGCGGCTCGTTCGGCTCGATTTGCCTGGGAAAACGATAGCGCCCGAGCGCTGGATTCACGTCCAGCATGTCGAGCGTGACCGCGCAGCCCAGAATCGACGATAGGGTGCATTTCGCGGACAACGCGGCCTTCCTCGTCGGGCAAGCGTCGATCATGGCCTGAATCTTGCTGTGGTCGATGCTCCCTATCGCGACGGAACCCAAGACGGGAAGGATGCAACGGCGGATATCGCCTAGATAGCCTCTGAGCGTCAGATACGAGAGCGATTCCTTCTCCGAAAGGAAATGACGTTCGATGAAGTCTTCCAACTTCATCGACGCCGAAGGTGACAACGATCGCCCTCGCAGGCTCTCTATCGGCACAATCGCAAAACCTGGCGGCAACTGAAATGAGTTATCATTCTGGTTGACGGAAGCATAAGGCTCCCGGACGGCAAGAGTCGTCATTCTGATCACCTATTCTTTTGTTCGGTGCACGGCGTGAAACGGCACTGGATTCACGGAGGATAGGGCGGTCTGCCGGGGCTGCCACCCCGGCAGACCTATTCCTCCGCATCCTGTCGATAAGCGAACAACTTCGCTATGGCGATGATGAGAATGCGATAGTTCCCGTTGAGCGAACCGTAGATGTGCAGCAGCTCAGCCTGCTCGACGTCATCGGTCAACTCCAAAAGCCAATCGGCGCTCACGTTGCACGCCGTCGCGATCTTGGCGATGTTCTCGGCATTGGGCGTTCGCAGCCCGCAAGCCCACTGGCTCACCTGGCTGCGGCTCACGCCAAGCTCCCTGCCTAAATCCGTCGGGGTCAGCGAGCGCAAGGCCATGGCCTCTGCGAGCCTTTCGCAAAAACTCATCTGAAAACCTCCCTTCTGAAAATCAATAGCTGTTACGGATTGATAACGGCACATTCATCGGTTATGCCTGTCACGGCGATTCTATCACGTTCGGTGCGTTACGGAAAGCTAACGAACAAGGAGCGAACGATGAACGACCGGGTGTTCATTCTCCCAACGACCGAGACGGCATTGGACAACCTTCTGTCCGTACCCGCCATGAAGGCGGACGTGGACGCTTACGGCGAGAACAAGATCTTGCGCGAGCTGATCGTCTCCCTTGCAATCGGCCTCGACGAAGCGGAAGAGCGCCTTGACCGCCTGGGCGACCTCTCTTACTTCGGTGACCAGGCCTAACACCATGGTCTGCACCATCGAAACATCAACCCCTCAAGCTTTCGAGGGGAGGTATGCGCTGAAAAAAAAAGCAACCCCGCCAAACTGTAACTTGACGGGGTTCAAAGGTTTATGGTTCCTAAGCATTTACCTTTAGTGACACTGATTATACTTTAAGTGTTGCTTAAAGCGCAAGCTTTTATGCTGACATTTTCGAAAAATTCCCCCTACAACCCTCAACAGCAGGCCGAGCTGGCCCTTCAAACGCTATCGCTTGCCGACCCGCTGCGAACGGTGCACCCGATCTGCGAAGCTGGCACGATCATGGGCAAGCCGTGGTTTCAGACCACGATGGGCCACGAGTTCGGTCAAAGCTTCGACGTGACGCTATGGGACGATCTTGGCTGCAACCTTTACGCTGCCATCAATGGCTTCAACTCGATAAGCTCGCGCAAGCAGGCGAACCTGCGCTGCCTCAACGACCTGTTCTTCGACCTGGACATGGAGGACGCGCATCGCTCCACCGCGACGGCGGAGGAAATCGAGCAGGCAAAGGAAGAAGCCTTGGAGCTTCTTGCAGAAACGATCGATCTCGAAGCGCTCCCCCGCCCCACGATGGTCGTTTGGACGGGTCGCGGGCTTCAGCTGCACTATGTTTTGGACAAATCGATGGCGTACCGCTTGCGCACCGGCGCGGTGAACCGTGAAGGCATCCTCGTGCTTGAAAAGACACGCGCCGCGCTCGATGAGCGCATGAAGGCGTTCTGCGCCGCGCTCGGGCATGGTTTCGCGTCCGACCCCGCCGTAAGCGACCTCAGCCGCATCTGCCGACTCCCCGGCTCCATCAACCAGGCCGCGAGCGCCATCTACGGGCGACCCGTCCGTGCCGAGCTTCTGGACGGCGAAGGACCGCTGTGGGCCATCAACGAGCTGGACGCATTCCTGGGCGTCGAACGACCCGGAAAATCAAAGAGGGAGAACCCCGCGACCGAGCGCCAAATCCGTTGGCTTGAGAGCTTCGTCGGCGAAGGCAAGCTCGTAGCGGTGCCTGAAAACGTCACCATCGAGCAGGCGGACGCGCTCATCAAGCAACTGCGCGGAAACGTCACGCCAACGTGCAATCATCCCGCAAACGGCTCAAGCGATGATGCAAGCATCGCCGAGACCCGCATGCGCGAAATCTCCCGTCTGCAAGAGCTTCGCGCCGTCACAGGCCGCGAGGAAGGCCACAGGCATATCATGGCCTTCCTCTTCCTCAACTCCGCGATGCTCGCGCTCAACCCCGACGCGGCGTTAGTCGAGGCTCGCGCGTTCAACAGCCGATTCAACAGCCCGCTCAAGGATTCCGAGATAACCTCGATTCACTCCTCGCTCCTTCGCAGAGGCTCTTCCTATCGTTTCACATTCCAGACGGTCTGCGACAAGCTTGATTTGAATGGCGAGGAGGAAGCGCTCCTTGGCCCTGCAAGGCGCTCTAACGGCTCCTGCGGTCGCAATGGGCGCGAAGTCGAGCGCGAGCAGGCAAAGGAAAAGACCGCCGTCAAGAAACGCTCTAGGAACGAGCAGATAGCCGCCTTGGCCAATGAAGGGATAACTTACCAGGCCATCGCCGATGAGGTCGGATGCAGCCGCCGAACGGTCTGCTCCGTTCTGGCCGACGCAGGCTATCGCCGAAACGAGCACAAGACGGAGGAATGCAGCGATTGCCCCGAAAAAGGGACCTGCCCGTTCGCTGATCGGGAGACCTTCAAGGTTGCAATCGGACGGCTCGGAAAAACCGATGAAACCGAAAAGCCCCAAGTTCTTGAAAAGTGCAAAAAACTGTCACGCACATTAAGATTGTTTAGGTGGTGCGAGGGGTATGACGTTGCAGCAACCGTAGATGTGGCAGCTATGGGAGAGTCTTTGCTCACGGAAGGCTTTCAGTTAGCGAAGATAGGCATTCCATGGAGGGTTCAAGCCGTTGTGCGGGCTGTTTCCAAGGTTGAGCCTTCGGCTTCGGCAGGGTTGAGGCCAAGCTGTGACTCAGGCGGGGGTTAAGCAGATGGAAAGCTGCCGTTCCGTGAAGGGTTTCAGGGTTTCGCCCCGTTTCCGCCCTCTCCATCGAGCGAACGCGGCCCGTGGTCCAAGCTTCAGTTACGGCTTTATACCGAGCAAGATGTGTTATAATCGTCTTTACAGAAACCCACCGAACAAGGAGGTATGGAATGTCTGAAGAGCAGACACCGAACGAAACCGACGTGGCAGGTCAGGAGCTTGCCACCATCACGCCTGCAATCGGCACGGAAGCCGATGCGCTCGATGAGCCGGCAAAGGTCGAGGCGAAGCCGCAAAAGCAGGAGCCTAAGCT
>CAVHFE010000099.1:0-2241 GCA_963635145.1 Oscillospiraceae bacterium | reverse complement strand
ACCGCACGCTGAAGGGCCTCGACGCCGAAGATTTGGAAATGCTTTCCTGGGCGCGTGACAAGTTCCCCGGCAATCAGACCACGTCCATCATGCGCGGCCTGGCCTTCGCCCGCGCCGCTATGGCCGACAACGAGAAGCAGGGGGATTCTCCCAAGAAACCCGATTTCGACGCTGAAAACCTTGTCAACGCCCTTGGGGACATCAAACGCTCCGTCGACCGCCAGACCGAGCTTTTCCGACCCCTCGTGACCTCGACGATCGAGGAATCCGAAGCGAACAAGGCGCTCGCCCGCCACCATCAAGCCTTGGTCGAGCAGCTGACCTGCGACCTCGCCGAGCGCAAGGAAGCCTTGAGCTGCCGCGAGGAAAAGCCCGCGAAGTTCAAGAAGGGAAAGAAGCGCGGTAAGGCAAAGGAGCCGAAGAGGAAGGCCGTCAAGAGCAAGAAGAAGGTGCGCTGATGGCATCGGGCGCAGGCGGCAAGGTCGTAGGCGGCGACGCAAAATACGGCGAACTGATCCGCAACAACCTCGGATGGCGGGCGTGGCGGGCCCTCCCCACCGGCAAGACCGAGGAAAGGGAATGGCGCAACCAACGTCGGCAGGACGTTGAGCGCGAGTTCAAGGCGTGGCACGATGAAGGCAAGGAAGCCTGCATAGCCGCTGAAGAATGCCGCAACGCCAAGCGTGAAGCCCGTAAGACCCAAAAGGCAAAGCCTCAGCCCGTCAAGGATTGGGTCGTGCAGATCCTCGACGTCAAAGGCATCGAATACCACGACCGAAGAGCTTCACGGCCTTCACCGCCGTCGATTCGGCGATGGAGGCCGTGAAGCTCTTCGGCCTGGACGATCCCCGTCCCGACATCGTTGAGATCGAGGTCATCGGTTAGGTCTTGGACTTAACCCTTTGTTGATACATTTCCTTTTTGCCCGTGGTCGTTAATGCGACTGCGGGCTTTTTGCATTCAGGGTCGTGGGTCGGACCGCGGCCATCGCCGCGATAGGTCGCCGTTGCTGAGGCCGCGCGACGTGAAGGGTGAGGGTCGTCCCCGGTCGGGGCGTCATTAGCGAGCGATGGGTTCCGTGGTGCAGCTCGATAGACAATCGAAAACGCGCGGCCTGATGGTTGGCCCTCCCCTGCGCGATGAAACCCTTTAACGGGTTTCACGCGGGATAGCGAGTCGTTGTTGCGGCAAAAAAAAGAACGGTGCCAGATGGCACCGTTCGCTGACCTGCGAGTTCGTTGTGATTTTGGGGTTACCTTGAGCGCGATGGAGAATTGATTTGAAGTTCCCGCTGCTCGCGTTCCGGTCGCTTTCGGACGGGCATCGCCGCCCCGCGGGCGAACTCGCGGGTAAGGCCTTGCGCCAACATTCCCGCAACATTGCCTGCGATCGCGCGGTAATCGTGCGTCGGCTCGAAGGGCGTGCGGGCAGGCTGCTGCTCCACGGCCTGCGATTGGGCTGACATCGAGTTTTCGTAGGCCTTGGGCGCATGCTTTTCCAGGTGGCGAGCAAGCTTGTCACAGATTTTCTCGCCAAGCTCCCTCGCTGCCGCCGCGACCGAGCACTTCGCCAATGCAGCGTGTTCAGGGGCCGCTTCGGTTAGTTTCGCTGAAACGACCGGTGACGAAACGATGACGGCTGCCGCTGCTTTCAGCTCAGCTTGAACCATCGGGTCGTTCCTCTCTGCGCCTTGAGCCATGAGACGGCCCGCGTTCACCAACGCCGCCTTCAGCTCTGCGCTGTCAGCCCTGCTCAGTCCCAAATCGATGCCGTCGCCTTTGGTCGCGGCACGGAATATGGCTGAGGACAGCCCGCCGCGAACCTCGCGCACGACCTCGGCTGTCCGAGCATCCATTTCGCGTGAGACGATCTTCCGGGCTGAGCTGGACAAAATCGTCTCGACGCGTTGCTCTACCTGTGCGGTTATCTGATTTTTTATATCGTTCAGGTTCGATGGCACCCCGCATTCGGAAAGCTTTTCATGGATCCTCGCCGCTGTCTGCCCGATGCGTTCGTTGATTTCGGGAGTCTTGACGATGGCTTGAGCGATAGTCGCCGCGGCTTGCTCCTTGTCGTTAGCCAAGGCGATTGCATTGGCCCTCCCCTGCTCAGGGGAGATCGAGGGCAATTGCGGCTCCTTGGCGGCAACGCTCACCACTTCCCGCCAGGAAACGATTTCCCGGGAAGCTTCCTTTACCAGCTCTCGGCTTGCCAGTTCGGGGCTTGCCGCCTGCTCTATTG
>CAVHFE010000098.1:0-6330 GCA_963635145.1 Oscillospiraceae bacterium | reverse complement strand
GCGGGGCGCTCTTCCGTCAGTCAAATCCGTGTCCAATTTAAGCCGGCCACATTAAACAACAGGTCATGAAAAACCCGCACAGCTTCGAACGGATTGAGGCGGCTCAGATCATCGCAGCTCACGCTGAATAGCGACATACAAACCTCCAAGAAAAGCAGGTGAAGGGAGGGCTAGCGGCAACATCGTCAAACAATCGCGAAGGCGCGCTTTTCGATTTGGCGCAACCATATTACACAAACGATGCGCAGCCAGCCCACCGCCAATCAAGCCTTGCGACCCCGCATCGACGTCCCCTATCCGGTTTACCACCCATCCCAAACTGAGAAAGGCAGCCCGGAAACGCCGGAATCGTCAAACCCAGCACAATCACTCCTCAGCCGCACGGGAAGAACAAAGCCAAACGAAGCACTTTGACCACGCGCAGTGTCCTAGTCGTTCTTGGCATCGTCCAAAGCACGCACCCCGGCGATAACCTCAACTGCAACCCTCAGTTTATGCAGATCGCTCTTCGTGTAGATCGAGCCCGGAAACGAGTAATAATCCAGCGAAAAGCTACGCTTCTCGGTTCTCGGCCTCACCAAACCCTTCCTCTTGTAGCTGAGCTCAACTTCGGCTTTCACCGAGGGGTAATCCTTTATCTCGGGTTCAGACAGCACAATGGTGCTGCGATTCTCACCGGGAACAAGTAAGGGGATTCCCTTGGAAACAAAGCTGCGCTCCCGAACAAAATCACGAAACTGTTCCTGAATCATGCCGAAATCGAAGAAATCAATCCTCAAATCCCTGGCGACACCCTTGCCGACGTTTTCAACCACGAAGATAACGCAGCCGTTATCTCTGTCGTGAGAAAGATAGGCGATAATATCAGGCCTCTGGTCAGCCCGATAAAGATAAAGCGCGGCGAGAACGGCGGCTATCGTGCCGATCATCGTTAATACGCTTACAACTAAATTGGCGTAATCGATCATTGTCGTCCCTTGCCATGGCTAAGAGCTCATGCCTGCGTCTATCCACAAGCTGGGCAGGCCCTAGCTTTCCCATCAACGTCTAATCCCACTTAAGGAAGCCGCGCGCATGAACCTTCTCGGCCACATCCGCCAAGTTGTCGTTCCAACAGTTCGCGACAATCGCATCGTGCTGCACCTTGAAGGCTGCCAGGGCGTACGTCGCCCCGTCGCCGAAGAGCTCCTTCGGCATCCAGCATCAGCACGTACACCACAACGAGCGCGCCCTTGGCCTTTGCTCGATCAATCAAACGAACAGAAGCAGAGGACTCTAGCAAAGGCCCAACAATCCACATGCTTGCATCGTCCTCTCAACCTAGAACAAACAGTGGCTAGAAACCTAACGGATCCATCAACGCCGGAAACCTACCCCTTCTTAACCAGCATCTTCAGATACTTCAGCTGACCCATTCGCCAGATAAGAAGCAGGTAGATACCGCCGCCAACAAGCCCCTTTGCCAAAAGAGAGAGAATGCCCATCTCAGCAAAGAGCTGCCCCACGCCGAAAATCGCCGCAGCAGTAATCAATCCAGCGGCGAACTCCGGCACAAAGCTCCGCAGGTAAGTCGAAATGCTCCTACCGAAACCCTTGTGCACCACAAAGTAAACGAACGGAATGGAGCTCAAGGCGAAATAGGCGCTCACGGCCACGGCCACGGCCTCTAAGGTGCCCAACCACAAACCCGTCACCAACAGAACACACATGGCGATGCTCGTGATCAACGTGTGGCGGAACAGATAATCCGTGCGCTTCAGCCCTTCCAGAACGGCGAACACCATGTAGTTCATCATCTGGAACACAATGCTCACGCTCAAGATGGCGAAGGGCGCCACCGCGCCTTCCCACTGATCACCGAAGAAAAGCCAGATAAGTTCAGAAGCCGAGAGGGCGAAGAAAACACTGGCGAAAACACCGACGACGGACATGACTTTCTGCACTTTGATGAAAAGGTCGTAGATACGATCCAGATCGCCTTCCGCAACCGAGAAAAAAGACTTCAAAACCGGGTTTACAGTGCTCGGGACGATTTCAATGGGGTACTTAGCGAGCTTGTACGCCTTGTCGTAGAAACCGAGCGCGGTGGATCCCATCACGGCGCCGATGAGCATGTTGTCCAGGTTACGAATGAAGTACTGCAGAACCTGCGAGAGGAACTGGAATGAAGAGAACCGCATGATCTTTTTCAGTGGACCGCGCATCCCGGTCTTCCCCAGCGGCACGTCAGCGGCCACGAGGTTCCAGACCAACACGAACAGGCTCTGCAGCACCGTGTTCATCACAAGAGCGTAAGCTCCCCAGCCGAACAGGGCGAGCGCGATCGCGACAAGGCTGGACGCCAGCGAGGTGACGATAAGGCGCACGCCGGAAACCAGGAACATCCTGTCGCGAAGCAGGATGCCGTTCGGCACCATGTTGGCGGCGCCGAACGCGACCGAGAACGAGGCCAGGCACATAAGCGGAACGTATTCGTCGCTACCGTAGAGGGCGGCGACCGGGAACGCGAGTCCGCAGAACGCCAGGGCCAGCGCCACGCCGAAGATCGCCGTGAACGTAAGGAGGGCGCCGCAATCATCGTTGGTCAAATCGCGGTACTGCACCACGGCAGCCCCGATGCCGACGTTAGCGATGATGGAGAACAGGCCGAGGAAAACGCTAATCACGGCCATCACGCCGTACTCCTCGGGCGTGAGGATGCGCGCGAGCACCATGGTAACCACCAGGGTGAGCGCGACGTTTATGTACTTAGAGCCGAACTGTATTACGACGGCTCCCCTTAAGCCGGACTTCCTGCCCAGCTTGCCGCCCTTGCTGTTTGAACCCACTTGTCAGATCATCTCCAGACGCGAACCTCGAGCTTTGCCTTCTTGCCAAACAGCCTGTTCACGGCAGCAGCTCTATCGAGCAAAGCTCGCACATCATCGAATGATCCACCTTCGTTGAGAATCCAGTTCCTCGTCTTACGGGAGAAAGCGACCCCTCCTACGGCCAGGCCTTTCTTACGGATAAGCCCCATGGCCTTCCCGGAAGCGCTGCTGTAAACGCTGCCGAAGTTGGGAGCCGAGTTGTCCTGGACGTCGCGCACATGCCTGCGCCGCGCCTCCACCTTCTCTGCGGAAACGGCAGGATCCTGCTCGGGGAACTCGAAAAGAGCGCCTAGGATAAGCATCTCGCCGTCCTGGAACCGTGACTTACGGTAGCCGAAGTCGCACTCTGCCTTCAGGATCTCGACGACCTTCTCGCCGTCGAAGGCCTCGACCGACACAAGATAGTCAGATATGCAGGTCTTGGCGCTGGGAACCGAGGCGTTCATACACACAAGGCCGCCCACCATGCCGGGAACGGAGACAAGAGCCTCGATTCCGCCGTATCCGTCCGAATTAACGCGAGAGATGAGCTTCTGGATCCGCACCGAGGCACCCACACGGTACCGCCCATCACCAAGGTCGTCGATCCCCGTGTCGTACTCCTTCATGGATATCACGTCAGTGAAGGTTCTCTCGGAGACAATCAGGTTCGAGCCGCCAGAAAGGACACGGTAGCCCTCGGAGCTCTTCGGAAGGGTTCGCAGATCGTCGCCCCGTCTCGGTTCCCAGAGCCGTGCGGCCTTGCCGCCCATCTTGAACGTGGTCATCGGAGCCAGGTCGACACCTTTCCTGACGCTGGCGGGGCTACCACCCTCATCGTCCTTGTCACACAGAGCCACGGCGCGACGCAGGTAGACAAGGGAGCTCTCGCGCATCTCAGCCCAGCACGAATCGAAGCGCTTAAAGCCATCCCCGCACTCAAGGCAGTCTTCCAGTGAGCGGCCATCGGCAACCATATGCTCTTCGAGCCCGTAGCCGCGCATGAACTCGAGCACCTTGGAGTTCGTGCGCCCAAAGGAGGCGTAGCGCTTGTGGTAGATGGACGCGAACACCGTCCCATGGAACGTGTCAGTCACCACGTAGTCGGCCTTATCCATAAGCCCCAGGAACTCGAACGGCCCAGCCGGGACGCTCACGTCGCACCACTTCAGCTTGAAGCCCGCGGACACCACCTTGAGTCCTCGGGTTTTCGCGAAGCCGCGGATCGCCGAAATATCGGCCTGCGTCATGTTGTGTCCATAAGAGTAGACAAGAAGGTAATCACGCAAGCCCCCTTCCTGCTGGATTCCGCGGTAGTTCTCGACATCCAATAGAAGCGTGGGATCGCAGACGATCTCGACATCCCTGCCGGCCAGCTCGCTCACAGATCTCTGCGTCGCAGGGTCACGTGCGGAAAGCAGGGAAAATTTTTCGAGGGAGTTCTTGAAATCCTCGCAGCAAGAGGCCGCAGCCAAATCAGCGCCATTAGCAGAGGGTGCATAGGAGACGCGACAACCTCCCGCGATCCCGCTCCCCCAAAGGGCTGGGTAAGCGGACACTTTTGCGCGCGACAGATTCCAGATCTCATCGCTGCCAAAAACAAGCAAGTCGGAATCCCCGAAAACAGTATCAGCTCCTACAAGCTCGTACCCGGAAAGTGCCCGAACGAAATTCTCAGACTTCTTCTTTTCGAAACCCCAGCGCCCTATATCCATGTTCTTAATGGCGGCTTTAAAGACAGCCTTGCGACTAGGCAAAGGAGATCGAGCTCCCGTCTCCACGTACCGAGGCGCGCTGCCAGTCATGTCGCGAAGGGCATCACCGAGCGCAAAAGCCTGCAAAAAAGCCCCGCAGTTTGGACTGTTGTATAAGGTAACGATATTAGGTCTTATCAAGGGAGCCCTCCGATGGTTGTTCGTTTGAAAGCAAAGTCGATTTAGCAACGCCCGCGGTAATCGTCAGGGACGCACCTAATAGCAGATAAACCGGATACTCAAAAGTGCTGTAAAGCGGATTGCCTGTAATGCTGTACAGCAGGAAAAATACCTGGATACCAGCGGAAAGAGCATATAGACCCCCCGCCCTGCCGCAAGAATCAGCAAGAGCCGCCCTAACCGAATACACCAATGATGTAATCGCAAAGCCCACAAATAGAGCAAAGCCGGCAAGCCCCTCTTCTGCAAGCAACTGCAGGTACACATTGTGAGCATTCTGATCCAAGTTGCCGTTCCGGTATAGCCTCGCGAGATCAGAGATTCCCGACTGATAGAGGGCATTGGTAAAAGCCCCCCACCCATGCCCAAACAGGGGCGACGTCCCAAAGAGCTGAAAACAGATTTCGTAGTAACCGGTGCGACCATCATCAAGCTCCGCGCCATCAAGCCTTTCTACGACTCCCGCTATTTCAGGAACATAGAGTGAAGCAATATAGAACACGGCAAGCGCGCCAACAGCAAAAGCAGCTATCTTAAAGGTAGTACCGAACGCCCCTTTTCCAGAATTGAGAAGAAGGTAGACAACAAGGCAGGAAACAGCACCGAACACAAGGTGCGCCCTCTTAGTGGTCAATAGAACCGCCACCAAAATCACAACAAATAAGATCAACCATTTCCTGCCGCCCAGTCGCGCTGAAGCCTGCCAAAGGTAGAACGCCGAGATCAGTCCCCATGCAAGGTACATACCATTAGTCGAATAATGACTGGTAAGACCTGCCTTATAACTGCTAGCAGTGAGCGTAGAGGGGTAAAAATGGGGCTTGAACCACCCCGAGTATAGGTTTGGAACAGCGAAGAAAAGAACCGTAGCAACCGCATGGACTAAGGCGAAGACGGCAATCAGCTCGGCAATAAGCCTAATCCAGTTCACCGAATCGTTCTTAAGCAGAATGGCCGCTGCCAAGCACATTAAGAATAGGGTGAACCAGCTGCGGTCACCCCCCGAGATCAAACGGCTGCCATGGTTCAAAACAGCAAAAACCAGAAAGCAACCAAGGAAGATGCCCGGAGCTAGAAATCTGAATCTAGTTCCTTTGCGGACGTGCCGCAGCAGGGCAATGCAGTCTACCGCTGCCAAAGAGCCATTCCGTGCAAGATTCGCCTCCGGAATCAAACTGCTGAAGAACACCGACAAAAGAAAGCAAAAGAGGCCAGCGCCGATAATGACCGACCCCAAGTCCGCTTCACCAATCCTCCTGCCCAACGAAAGGGTTCTATCATAATTAGCCATCAGGAAACATCCCTATAAGAGGCACAACGACCCAACAGAGCTAATCCCTCCTGAATAGATCTCTCGTATAGACTTTGTCGGCGGCATCCGCCAAATCGCTATTCCATCGATTCGCGATGATCACATCGCACTGGGCCTTGAAAGCCTCCAGGTCGTGCGTCACCTCACTGCCGAAGAACTCCTCAGCGTCTAACGTCGGCTCGTAGACGACAACCGGCACGCCCTTGGCCTTAACGCGCTTCATAACGCCCTGGAT
>CAVHFE010000097.1:0-6618 GCA_963635145.1 Oscillospiraceae bacterium | reverse complement strand
GTTCAAGGTTGCGGCCGAGGAAGAGAACCTTACCAAGGCCTCTAAAGCGCTCGGTTGCTCCCAGGCTTATTTGAGCCAGGTGGTTAAGCAGATCGAGACAGAGATCGGTGCGCCGCTTTTTGATCGCGTTGGTCGAAAGGTTGTGCTGAACCAATACGGCAAAAGGTTGCTGAGGGCTGCGACTATCTGCGAAAACGCGATGGACAACGTGCGCAAAGAGATAACCGCTCTTTCCGAGGTGCGCCAGAGCATCAGACTGGTAGCACGTTGCCCCATGGGCGATTTGCCGAGTGTGATCAAGGGGTTCCGAGAGCAAGACCCTAGCGTCGACGTTACAACGATCACACCTGGTGATGACAAGATCACCAATGGTTACGACCTCGAACTGCTGGCCACTCATTCCGAGATCGAGGAAGACAATGTTGTCTGCTTGGGCAACGACCCGTATGTTCTTATAGCATCCGCGGATAGCTTTATCGCCGCAAAGCCCAGCATCGCCTTGCGTGAGTTGCGCGACGTCGGGTTCGTTGTGTCGCCGTTAAGCACGGAGCAAACACGTATGCAGGCATCGCTCTTCAAATCCGCAGGGTTTTCCCCGAAAATACGCTGTTATTCGTCCAGCTACTGGACGTTGCTTAATTTGGTCGAACAGAATGTCGGGGTATGCATAGGATGCGAGAAATCTTGGCTTGTGGGCTCTGATCTCAAGGTTAAGGCAATCCCTTTTTCCGACGTGGATATCTCCCGAAAGCTGTACCTCAGATGGCCGAAGGGATCCTATCTCACTGATGCGGCTCTGAGCTTCATTAGCTATTTGGAAGACATTTTCGGCGATGAGAGCGAGGGGCGATAATGAATGTAGACCAGTACATGGCCTTGCGTGCCATTGCTCAGGCAGGAAGCATTTCCAAGGCGGCTTCGCAGGCTCACCTGTCTCCGTCTTCTTTGAGCCGGACGCTGAAAGCTCTTGAAGGTGAGCTTGGCGCTGCCCTGTTCGATCGCAATGGCAAGCATTTGGCTTTGAACGAATACGGGAAGATTGCCCTGCATCATGCCGGCGTGATGGAAGAAGAACTTGCCAATGCCGTAGAGGATATCCGTTCGGCGAAAAGCCGAAACGGTAGGGTTCTCCGCGTCTACTTCAGGAACAGCCTTGGAAATACCGGCGCGGTGCTTGCTCCCTTTATCCGAATGCATCAGGACGACCAGCTCGATATTGTCTTGTCCAAAGCTGAGGCAATGACAGAGGGATTCGACCTGGAGTTCACTTCGACCATCCATGACTTCAAGCCGAGCGAGACCGATGTGCTCCTTTGTGACGAAAGCTATTGCGTGGTTGTTTCGCCGGATCATTGGTGTGCGGGTAAGTCCGTCGTTTCGCTTTCCGAGTTGCGCAAAGAGTCCTTTATCATGCGGCCGGGCGATGGAGGAAAGTTCATAGAGCGAATCTGCCGAGGCGCTGGGTTCAAGCCGCAGGCTACTGCCTCCTGTCCTCAGGTTTGGACTGCTATCAAAGCCGCTATGCAGGGACGTGGCGTTTTAATTGCGCCGCAGTTATCAATGATTGCGGGTTCTTGCTCCGAGATCGTGCGTGTTCCCCTTAAAGACGATATCGGGATACGCCATCTAAGGATCAGGGCAAATGATGGGTTTGAGTTAAATGACCTGGCCAAAGAGCTGATCGAATACCTAGAGGGGTATTTCAAGGCTGCTAATGTCCTCGATTCAGAATAACTTTATAGCTGTGGCGGCATAAAAACTGAATACATTGCTATTCAGCATTAGAACGTGTTCACTCTTCCCTTTTCTTCCCTGCGAGCTTGGTAGGTTCATATTGTCGGAAAGTAAAAGCAGAGGGGGTCTGCTGGCGACTTGGCAATGGGGATTGCCGTTCGTGATGGGAAAGCTTTTCGAACCCTTATGGGTCTATCTAAGGAGAGAGTGAAATGTCTGAAGAGAAAGAATCGGTGGGTGCCACCCCTCCCCAAGAGCAAGAGCATAAATCGGTATGGAAGGTGATCAGCCAACGCGCGTTCCTGACGGTGTTCATCGGAAACATTTTGGTATGCATCAGCTTTAACATCATCAATGCAGGTCTTGTTGTTCATTTCACGGAAGACTACGGGATGGACGTTGCGATTGTCGGCACGGTTGTAAGCCTGTTCTCGTTCATGTCTTTGATCATGAAGCCGATCTCGTCGCCGATAATCGACCGCTTCGATAGAAAGAAGCTGCTCATCGGCTCGTATGTGATCTTGGCGATCGGCACGGTTGGCATGGCTTTCGCGAACGAGGTTGCAAGCCTGTACGCATTCCAGGTTGTTCGTGGCTTTGGCTGGGGTGCGAGCATGGGCTTGAACGCGGTTATCCTTGCTGACGTTGTGGGCAAGGCCGATTACGGCATTGCTACCGGCTTGTTCATGCTTGGCCCTGTGGTCGGTTCGAGCGTTGTCGCCCCGCTGGCTATCCCCGTTGCAGATGCTATCGGCTACTCTGGCTTGTTCTTGGTTTCTGCCGCCTTTGCCCTTCTCGATGCGCTGCTGATCTGCACGCTTCCGTATGAGTGGAAGAAACCTGAGCCCAAAACCGAAAAGGGTCCGAAGAAGAAGGTTCGCATCGGCGACTTTATCGACTGGGCATCTATCCCTTACATGCTGGTCTCTGCAATGTTCTCTATCGCAGTTTACGGCCAGGGATCTACCATCCTTCTGGCTTATGGTCGCGCCGATCTGGCGATTGCGAACGTGGGCATCATGGTCACGGTGCACAATGTGATCATGTACTTCACGAGGCCTATCTTCGGTCGCATCATCGACAAGAAGGGCGCTCGTTGGGGCCTTATCCCCGGATTCATCTCGGTTGCAGCCGCTAACTTCATTACGGCAGCAAGCACCGACATGTGGGGTCTTCTCATCGCTGCGATCGTTTACGGTGTTGGTGGTGGCGGCCTTATCGGTAGCCGAACCATGGCTATCAAGGGCGCACCGGAAGAGCGTATGGGTGTTGCGGGCAATACCTACCTGATGGGCTCCGACCTTGGTCAGACCCTTGGTCCTATCGTCTTCACTGGCATTGCCGCAATGGTCGGCGGAATGTACCGCCCTGCATACATGATCCTGGGCGGGATCGTTATCATCGGTTTCGTCATCTGGATGATCTTCATCAAGGTCCTTATGAAGCGCCATCCCGAAAACGAGATGGGTTGGTAATGCCATGAAAACCCATATCGATACCAAAGAGGGCCGATATGTTGGCACGGTTGAGGGCTCGGGGGTGATCTCCTTCAAGGGGATCCCCTTCGCCCAGCCCCCTCTGGGGGATCTGCGGTGGCTTCCCCCTCAACCGGTGACAACTTTTGATACAGAACGGCATGCCGATCTGTATCCACCGGCTCCGGTTCAGCTGAACTACCCTAAGCATTTGGCCGACCAAATGGGCGAGCCCATCCACATCCCGATTAGCGAAGATTGCCTGTACTTGAATGTATGGTCTGCCGATTTGGAAACGCCGAAGAAGGGAATTCTTTTCTGGGTGTTCGGTGGCTCGTACGCAATCGGGCATGCGTCCCGAATCCAAGCGCGCGGAGAGAACTTCGTGGCTGCTCATCCCGAGATTGTGGTTGTGGCGGCAAATTACCGACTGGGAGTGTTCGGCTCTGTTGACCTTTCGGTCCTTGGCGGTGGCGAAGAATACGCATTGAGCAACAACCTGAATCTGCTCGATCAGCGTGCCGCTTTGGAGTGGGTGCGTGAGAACGCCCACGAATTTGCGGCCGAGGACTGCCCCATAACCCTTTTCGGCCACTCTGCGGGTTCGAACGCAATATGCCACCACCTTGTCTCTGAGGATTCGCTGTCCTTGTTCGAGAGGGCGATATGCCAGAGCTCTTTTCTTGAGGGACCCATGCCGCGAACCCTGGATGAAGCTAAGGATGCTTCCAAACGGCTTTTCGATGCTGCTGGGGTGAGCACGGTTGAGCAGGCGCTTTCCATTTCTTCGGAGAAGCTGCTTGCTGCTCAGTACGAAGTGTTTGGCGAGATTTACGGATCGCCGGTGATCGATGGCCTTGTGGTGGAGGCTGGTGAGCTTGAGCGTTTGGGCTCTGGTGTTGCGGCTGAAAAGGAAGTAATGATCGGCTTCAGCGACGGCGAGCGTGACTCCGGCTTCGTTGGGCTTTCCGATGAGGAGTGTGTGGCTCGCGTTCTGAAGTCGAACAGCAAGCTTCTTGCCGGCAATGAGGGCATCGTCGATGAGTATCGTGCGATTCATTCCGAGCTGAGCACGCAAACTGCCTGCATGAGCCTTCAGGCTGAGCTGGTGATGACGATACCTGCCGAGATCCAAGCTCGCTTGACTGCAAAACATGGCAAGGTTTATCAGTATGTATTCAGCTGGGCCGATGAGGCTACGGGAATTCGCGCATATCATGGAGCGCCCTGTCCATTTGTGTTCGGGAACCAGGTTCCCGCGTGTGCTCCGGCGGATCTATCGAAAAAGATGCAAGACGCCTGGGCTTCTTTCATCGCGAAGGGCGACCCCAATTGCGATTCGGTGCCTGCATGGGCTCCCTATAGCGAGAACGGCGGTTCCGTGATGGACATTGCGGCCGAATGGAAGCTGCGCGATGGCTATTGGGACAAGGACTACCCATTGCTTTCGCCCTTGTTTTCCTCTGCTGTTCTTCTGGGCAAGGAGTCTTAAATGGACGTCAAGAGTTTCAAGAGCGATTACTCGGGGGCGTTCGACCTCGTGGATAAGGCTCACCCGTATTACCACTTGAACACGGGGCTTTTCGAGCTGCCGCTTTCCCGGGGCGACGTTACTGCGTTTGCGTATATCCCCGAGGCAACCACGAACAGCTGTTGGAGCGCAACGCTGCTATTGCCGAATGGGGCTTCGGCTCCTGAGTTCCTTGTCGCGTCCGGCTGGAAAGACCTGGCCGACAAGGAGAAGTTGGTCGTATTCCTTGCGCAGCCGGAAAAGGGTGAATGGGGCGGGGTGTGCGACTCTGTCGCCGTGGTCGAGGAACTGCGCTCTAAGGTTGACGTGCGCGACCACTACGTTACCCAGGTTTTCTTCGCGTATCTTGCGGGGTACGACGAAGGGGCCGAAGTCGCCCTTCGCTACACCATGAAGCATCCTGACGCCTACGCTGGTCTTGCCTGTGTGGGCAAGTGGGGTAGCGATATCGATTATGACGATCTGGCCTCGCAGGGTTGTTCGCCATTGCCCTATGAGGCTGCTGCATCTATTGCGGTGCCAGTGTATTTTTCGGTGGCTGAATCCGCTGATCGCTTCACGAAGGCGTTCGGTCATTTCGTGAAGCGGAACAAGTCGGGGGATATGTGCGAGGTCGATGGCCGTATGGTCTCACCGGCTTGTTTGAAGTACGGAAACGATGCCATTAACGGGCAGCCTGTTGCCGATGTGATCGCTGATGTTTCCCGCTTCGATCTCCCGGTTTCCCCGCAGGCCACGGCGGCTTTGTGGGAACAGCTTCACCGCACCATACGGACAACGGGCATTGGGCCGGGTGGATTGCATTCGTTTAAGACGCTAAACGAACTCGGCATCACGACGCACGAGATGGTCGTTGACGGGTGGACGCGTCATTGGTGCGAGTACGTGCCGCGCAGGAACGTGAGCAGAAACGAAAAACTGCCCGTGGTCGTGTTCTTCCATGGCGGCACTCAGGTTGCCGAGAGCGGCTTGTATGGTGCCGAGTGGTTCAATGTTGCCGAGAGCCGTGATTTCATAGCCCTGTTCCCATCTGGCGGTATAGCTCAGTCTAGGATGAACGCGAACCCTATGCCGACGTGGAACATATCTTGCGAAAAAGAGTTCTACCTGGATGACGAGGCCTTCATTCGGGCGATGATCGATGAGGTTGCTGCCCGTCTTCCCGTAGACCGCTCGCGAATCTACGCGACGGGGCATTCCATGGGATCCGGGATGACGCAGCGCTGCCTTATGAGCATGCCCGATATTTTTGCGGCGGGCGTGAGCAATTCTGGCGTTGTGTTGGGCTCTTACGATCTGCCGAACATCAATACCTCATTGGATGTTGCGGTATGGATAGAGATCGGCGAGCACGATGTTGACTCATGCGACCTTTCGGAAAGCGAAAGGGTCAAGAAGAACATCGAGTACTGGATTGGAAGAGGCGGCCTCGATTCCTTTGATGAGGCCGGTAATTTCCAATGTGGACGTTACCTGAACAAGGAATGGTGCAACCAAGAGGGTGTACCGATGCTTCGGTATACTGCGGCGCTCGATAAGATCCATGCCGTTATGCCCCAGGATGCCTGGTCATATTACGACGACTTCATGTGCAAATTCAGCCGCGATGAAGATGGGACGCTGCGCTACCTAGGCAAGCCCGTTCGATAAGAAGCCCTCCCTACGTGTTCCTACGCACGTTTAAGCCCCCTTTTGCCGAAAGGCAACGATGGCCGCTCCAACGAGCGGCCATCATGCGTTTACCTGGATTTAAAGGTGGGTTGCGGGTTGTTCGCAGCTCCTAGTCAACTGCCACCATGACGTCGGTGGACTTGATGATGGCTACGGCCTTGCCGCCTTCCTTGAGGCCCAGCTGCTCGATGGCCTCGTTGGTGATGG
>CAVHFE010000096.1:0-6672 GCA_963635145.1 Oscillospiraceae bacterium | reverse complement strand
TGCATTCACTTGAAATGAACCCAGGAAAGGATGCTGCTTGGGAACAGCGTAAGTTAAGCGATTTGGTCGATGTCTGTAGCGGAAGAGACTATAAACACCTTGCCGATGGGGTTATTCCCGTTTATGGCACAGGCGGCTATATGGCAAGCGTGAACGAGGCGCTCTCTTACAACGATGACGCAATCGGAATCGGGCGAAAAGGTACTATCGACAAGCCATGCAGACTGAACGCGCCATTTTGGACCGTTGACACGCTGTTTTACGCGCTGCCGCATAGGAGTGTCGATATCGAATTTATGCTCGGCATTTTCTTAAACGTCGACTGGAAAAGCAAAGATGAATCGACCGGACTCCCTAGCTTGTCAAAAGAAGCTATTAACGAGACTTTGGTGATGGCGCCTGTAGCTAGTGAGCAAAAGGTGATAGGCCGCTATCTATCAGATCTTGATGCCCTCATCACCCTTCATCAGCGTAAGCGCCGCTAAATACTTTATGTCTATGAAAGCGATGCGAGCGAGCGCATCACTATGTCGACATCCTGATTTTCGAGCTCCCTGATGATATGCAAATACGTCTCCTGCGTTGTGGTCATGCTTGCATGTCCAAGCCTGCGAGACACGCTCGCGATGGAAACGCCGGCGAACAGCAGCAGCGATGCATGCGTGTGCCTCAGCCCATGGATGGAGATCACCGGCACGCCAACGTTCCTGCAATGCCTGGCGAGCACGCCGTTGGCGGTCGAGTTGTACATCTTCCCGTCAACGAAAATGGGCTCATCTTCCGGCAGGCCGCGCAAAAGCCCGGCGAACTGCATTACCAGCTGCCAATCGAGCTGAACCTTCCTGACCGACGAGGCATTCTTCGTCGGGACGAAACCGGTGTTGCGCTTGTAATCCCAGGTCTTGTTCACGGAAAGCGTCTGGTGCGTGAAATCGAAGTCGGCGGGAGTGAGCCCCAGAGCCTCCGAGAAACGAAGCCCCGTCTTGGCAACAAGCAGTATGAGCCAGTCGAGCGTCACGGCCTCGCCCAACTCCAGATCGGCGAGCATCGCATGGAGCTCGAACTGGTTGAGGTACTTGATCTTCTTCGGCTTGGGCTGCCTTCCCTTGATGATCGCCTTGCGCGTCGGGTCGCGCTGGATAAGGCCGTCGTCCACGGCATCGAGGATCGACCCCTTCAGCTGATGATGGAAATCCATGGTCGTCTGCCGCTCGTGGTGCTCGGCGTAGTCGTTGATGAGCTTCTGGTACGCGACGCGGGTCATGTCGCACAGCCTGAGCTCCGGCACCAGCCTCTCCAGCCAGGATTGCGTGAGGCGGTACTTGTCCATCGTGACCTCGCGAATGGCGCCTTCCTTGTACACCTTCACCCATTGGGCGTAGTAGTCCTTGAACAGGACCTCGTCTTTGTTGTCAGCCATAATTGTCCTCCGTTTTCCGCGGCGCCTACGCCGATGAAGAACACGCAGAATGGTATCCAACAAGAAGGGGCTGCGGCATTTAGCTGCAGCCCCTTTAGAATCGCCTCTTGCCCTGCCGTTGCGTTTAGCCCAGGTCGAACCCGCCCTCGAGGATGAAGCGCTTGAGCAGGTCGGCAGCCTTCACGTTCACCTTGAATGGCGGGACGGGTGCGCCCTCTGCCTCCTCGAAATACAGCTTGGCCACAGCCTTGTCGACGCTGGCCTTGAGCCTGTCGAAACGCCCGAACTCGTTGATGTTTCCCTCGGTGAGGTCGAGGCCCATCATCTCCACCAGCAGGCCGCGATCAACACCCAGTGCCGCAATCATCTTGTCTACCTGGTCGTCCTTCGCCCGGCGCGCGTACGAGGTGATGTAGTCGCGAAGCGTCTTTCCCTCCTCGAGCTCCACGTCGCCGCGCTCAACGTCGTGCAGGAACAGCTCGGCGAGCTTCTGCTCGTCCTGCGTCAGGGATGCGAACGAGCGGTGCAGCTCCTTGGAGGCAGCGGCCAGATCGCCGTCCCCCTCGTTGAGCGCCTTGAGCCACTTGGCGAAGTTGGCGTTCATGTAGTCTGTGTCTATCCTGCCGGTGTCTATCTCGGTAAGGTGCCCATCGAGGTCGTACGGGACGTCGTCGGGAACCCCCGGTGCGCCGCCGCCCTTGAAAAGCTCCTTGTATCGCTGAGCAAGGATGAGGTAGGTCTGCTCGTCGATCTTCGGGCGCACGATGAAGACATCGCCTGTGCGGGTATATGAAACGGCATCGATGCCCAGCTGGGATTCATCGACTTCCTCCCCGATCTCGAACTGGTACGATTCCTTGTCCCAGCTGAACCCCTGCACCTGCGCCGCCTCGAGGAAGCGGTTCAGCTCCACGAAGTCCTTGGCGAACTTCTGCCTAGCCTCGCGGGACTCGGGAAGCTTGCCCATGTCGGCCGCGCCGTTCGCCTTGAAGAGCGCCGTGATCTCCAGCAGGCGCGCATCCATGAGTGCGATGTTCTGCGGCAGTTTCTGCACAAACAGGTCGAGGGGCTTGTCGCCAGAGTAGAGCTTCACGGCTGCCTCGATGTAGCCCCTCATGGTGTGGGGCTTGCGGTAGTAGCGTATGGTGCCGAAGGGCTTCTCGGGCCCGAACAGGCGGTTGGTGCGGCTGAAGGCCTGGATGATGCTCTCGTAGTCGATGACCTTGTCAAGGTACAGCGTGTTCACCCACTTCGAGTCGAAGCCGGTGAGCATCTGGTCCACGACGATGAGGACGTCGATCCTCTGGTCCCTGTGGGAGTCGATGTTGAGGTAAGGCTTCTTGTGCGCGAGCCTGGCCGAGATGTCCTTCTTCATGTTCGCCCACGTCGGTATCGTGAACTCCTTGCCGTAGGCCTCGTTGTAGTCGCCAATTATCTCTACGAGCGCATCCTCTTTCACCGTCGCCCCGCCGTCGTTGTCGATGCTCGGGTCGAACAGCGCGGTGCACTTCAGCTGCGGCGCACGCTCCTTCATCCGCCGGTAGTAGCTGATCGCCTCGGGGATGGAGCTCGTGGCCAGGATGGCGTGGAACTTGTTGCCGTGGCTCAGCACGGGGAACTGCTCGACGATGTCGTCGATCACCTGCAGCTCGTGCGGCGTCTCGGGAGCGTATTGCGCAGAGCTCAGGAAGTCCTCGATCCCCTTCACCCTGTCGCCGGCCTCGTCGACCATCGGGCCCATGGGCGCCGTGTCCATGTAGTAGTAGAAGGCCTCCTGCTTCTTGGGGTCTTCCATGACATCGTGAACGCTGGCCGCTCTCGCACGTTCCAGGGCGACAGCCTCGCGAACCTCCCGGTCTTTATAGGTCGTTACCATATAGGGGTCGAAGCCGAGCACATTCCCGTCGCGGATGCCGTCGGCGATGCTGTAGCGATGCAGGCAGTCTCCGAAGATCATCGCGGTGGTGGCGCCCTTCTTCTGGTTCTCCTCCTGTATCGGCGTGCCGGTGAATCCGAAGTACAGCGCATTGGGGAAGCTCCTGCGGATGTCCTGCAGCATGGAGCCGAAGGTCGAGCGGTGGCACTCGTCCAGGATGAACACGACGCGCTTCTCGGCCATGCGGTCCAGCTCGGCTTGCGTGATGCCGCCCTCGCCGGGCTTCACATTGCTCATCTTCTGTATCGAGGTGACGATGAGGGTGTCTTTGGGGTCGTCGCTCTCCACTAGCTTGTGGCGCAGTACGTCGGTGTTCTCGGTCGCCTGCACGTCATCATCGTCGTCCGCGAAGGCGCGGTATTCCTTCAGCGACTGCGTCCCGAGCTCGATGCGGTCCATCAGGAACACCACCTTATCGGCGTCCCTGGAATCGGCCACCAGCTGGGCCGCCTTGAACGACGTCATGGTCTTGCCCGAACCCGTGGTGTGCCATATGTAGCCGCCCGGGCGCCCGGGCGCGCCTGCAGGGGTCGGGGCGCCCCAGTCGCATTTGCGCACCCGGTCGGAAATCGCGCTCGCCGCAAGGTACTGGTAGCTGCGCAGCACCTTCAGGCACCCGTCGCCGGCATCGGCGACGGTGTAGAAGCCGATGAGCTGATGGGCCATGGGGATGGAAAGCAGGTTGGCGGTGAAGCGCTTCCAGTCGTCGCTGCCCGGGTTGGCACCGGCGCAGTACGGCTCGTTGTTGAAGTCGGCCCAATGGAAGTAATAGCTGGGGTTGAACTTCCCGCTTCCCGGGTTGGCGAAGTAGACGGCGTCATCAGGGTTCATGGCCACAAATACCTGCGTCAGCCCGAACAGCCCGGTGAAGACACCCTCGTGGGCGTACTTCTCGATCTGGTTGCAGGCCTGGCTCACGGGCACGCCGCTGCGCTTGAGCTCGATATGGATGACGGGCATCCCGTTGATGAGCAAGCACAGATCCCCGCGCCTGTCGTTGAGGAGCTTGCTCTTCGCGGGATAGATAGGCTGCTGGGCGATCTGGTAGCGGCTCCTCCCGCCGGCGATCTCGCGGCGGTCGTATATCTTGAGGCTCACCTCTTTGCCGAGGTGGCGGGCATCATCGGGGTTGTCCCGCTTGACAGACACCGTCTTGCCGTTGATGAAGCCGTTAAGCGCAAGCGGGGTCTTGAGCGTCTCTATCTGCTCGATTATCTGCGCCATCTCGCCATCGGTGAGGGGCTTTCCGTCGAGGCGGTCGATGTCGGAGTTGTTCTGGAGCAGGATGTCGGCCCAGTTACGAATCAGGTCGGCTTCCGTCGGGTACTTGAGCACACCGCCCGCATCGTCCCAGCCATGCTGCTTGAGCACCGAGATTACGGCCTCTTCGAAGTCCGCTTCCTTCTCGTAGATCATGAACGCCTCCTTCATTTTCTTTCAAAGAAGCATTCTACCAGCGTGAATCAACCGACATCGACTCACACCGATGAAGGGTGATGAGGTGGTCGAGCTGCGAGAAATAGTCCCCGATAAGCTCTTGCTCAGCCGAACTTCCTGGTATTCGCAATACGGTTTCAAAGAAATCATCGGGGGCTATATTGAGCAGCCCATGGTTCCCGGCGCCCTCAGCGGCAATAAGCTGCACGGCCTTATACCATCTATCCGTCTCGTAATAGGTAACCAGAAAATTAGGGTCTCCTTGCATCAGCTCGAAGCAGATGTACAGCGTCGAAACACAACCTTTTTCATAATTAACCAGGCGTTTTATCGCGCCCCAGGGACTATCGCTTGAGGTGCTCTTGTTGTATGCAAATTCGCCCTTGCGAAGAAGGTAATAACCGCTCATATCTTTACTGGCAACCTGATTGTTAAAGAATTGCCGCTGGTCGACTAGGCCGAATTGAGCGGAGATGGTCAAGGGCAAATCCGACTCATTGCCCTCATTCTTTCGGGTGACCCTTCGAGTGACATCCCCCAACTTACGCTGTTCCCACGTGTGACCTGGGATCTAGGCTATTCAACTTGGGAACAGCGTAAGTTTGAAAATGAGTTCATTTTCCTGCGCAACAACACACTCTCGCGCGCCGAATTAAGCCAGACTGAGGGACAAGTTCGCAACGTTCACTACGGTGATATTCTCATTAAGTACGATGCAATCCTCGACAACGCTGCAACTAACTTGCCGAAGATCGCGGACGATGAGCTCGCTGGTAGTCTGAGTTGCGATCACCTTCGAGATGGCGATGTCATTCTTGCTGATACCGCCGAAGACGCTGCGGTTGGAAAATGCTCCGAACTGCGTGGATGCGGAACCTCGGAAATAGTCCCTGGACTTCACACTATGCCGTTGAGGCCCATCGAAGATTACGCTCCAGGCTTTCTCGGGCATTACTTAAACAGCCGTTCGTATCACGACCAACTTCTGCCTTTGATGCAGGGAATCAAGGTTATATCTGTTTCCCGTCAGGCCATTGCTCAGACTTCTTTGTTGGTTCCCGGTCTTTCCGAACAACTAATGATTAGCAAGCAGCTATCTGCGCTCGACGCCCTCATCACCCTTCATCAGCGTAAGTTGGAACTGCTTCAGAATCTCAAGAAGGCAATGCTGGATAAGATGTTTGTCTAGCAATCGAGCATCAACTACAGCGGAAAACGCCTTGCAAGTATCTACCTGCAAGGCGTTTTCTCTGCTTTGGTGACCTTTTGGCTGCAGGGCAGAACATCCTTACGCGTTAACGCACTCACACTGATGAAGGGTGATGAGGGAATCCATCGACTTTAGACTGTCACCGATAAGATGTTGCTCGTCTAGATCGGTTGGCGTCAGTAGCGTCATATCAGCAAGATCATTGGCATTAATTGCGGGATAGCTGGTTCCCGTACAGCGATCCAAAACGCAGGCAACGAATTGGCTACGCTGGAGGGATGAGAACAAATATCGTCTATCGCATTGCGGCCTGATCTGGGCATAGCCAGTTGAGAAAACATAGTCGTCATCAGGCAATTCGTATAGATAGTTATTCTTTTGATATGGCCGAACGGTCTGATAAAAGATGTCACCAAACTTTGCAAGTCGCTGGGCTCGAGAAGGTGCCGTAGCCTTGGTTTCTCGACGGTGGGAAACCATATCTGTACCAACAACCGATTCCAAGTCAACGTACTCAAATGACTCCGGAAGAGCAGATGGTGGATTAATTTCGCACAAAGCACTCAACTTACGCTGTTCCCACGCGTGCATATCGGATTTACCACTTTTGGAAGGCTTACGCTGATGAAGGGTGATGAGGGCGTCGAGCGCAGATAGCTGCTTGCTAAT
>CAVHFE010000095.1:0-6724 GCA_963635145.1 Oscillospiraceae bacterium | reverse complement strand
CTTCGCCGCAGCGTCGGCCTTGGAGTTGACCTGATAGGCGTTCGAGGTGTCGGCGCTCTTGTCGATGAAGCAAGGCGTTATATCGCCTGCGTTGTAATCGCGGTAATAGTTGATGGTGGCGGGAACATCAACAGGTTTGATGGTTCTCTTGGTTATGGGATTGCAATAGTTGACCGTCGCTTCGTTCGAAATGCCGCCGATGCCGGTCGCTTGGGTGGTCAGGACCATCTTCAGGGTCGCGCCGTTGTAGTTGGATTTGTTGCCCAGGAAGCCGGAGTTCGCCGACCAGGTGACGTCCTGCCCGTTGACGCTCAGCGTGCCGCTGCCGGTAACGTCGGTGGACCCCAGGTAAACGCGGGCGCTGACATATTTAAGACGGCTATCGAGCCGATCGTAGATAGTGCACTGCCTGTACGTGGCGATTGTGTCCTTGTAAAAGGTGGGCATGTTGCGGGTGATGGTCCACTCGAAGTTCTCCCCCACCTTGGCTTCCGAGGTACTGGACGTTTTGGAAGGGGCGGCAGGATACTTGGGCGTGTATAAACGCATCGTCATCGAGCAGTTGCCGCCGTAATACTCGGCGTTGTACTGCCCCGTCAACGACGGGATGAACATGGTCTCATAGTAATTCTTGGCACCATTGGACCAGCAGCCCCCGTCATTTGCGTTCATATCGGACCCGGAACGAACATAAGGGCTGGAAAAATCTTCACCACCTGTCCATTTTTCCTTCTCGTCCGACTGGTTGATGTTCGCTATTTTGTTGGTGATAGGCACGCCGACCACATTGTTGGTTCCACTCCAAGTGAACTTGACCGTATAGTCAACGGTCATATAAACCCCCTTATCGGCTCCCTTAATCCCATAATCGTCAGCATAAGCTTTGCTGTAGCTGTAAGTGCCGATGCTGAGAACCTTCTCCCCTGCCGTCCTGTTGACGCAGGCGAAGCGAACGTATTCGCCATCATCATACGTTGCCTCCTGCTTTTTCTTCTTCACGCCGGGAAGGACAACCTTATCGATCGTGATAGTCAGATCAACCCACTTGCCGTCGATTTGCGCGACGTTGCTACGCTGGAATTTCAGGAGATTTTTGAAGGTTTGCTTCGAGGTCGAGTAAGGGACGCACCAAGCGTGCTCGGCGTATCCACCGCCCTCACCCTTGCCCTTTCCTGAATATTTTTTCACGACCTTCGAGTTCCGATACGAGGTGACCTCATCCGACGCGTAAACATTGATCAGGCTCATGTTCTCTGCAATCGAATTCAGCTCACTTTTATACACTTCTATCGGGCGGGCAGATGCTTCGCCTGGGCAAGCCATTGAGCTTGCAAAGAGCAAAACGATGGCTAGCGTTACGAAGCTCAGGCAAAAAAACAGCTTATGCCCAGGACTTGCGTGGGTTTTGTTCATGATGGTTCCTTTCTTGATGTTCGCCGATGCCGGCTTGTTGCAGACGATGCCTTTCGTAAATGAATTCTACCGCTTTGAGATTCCCTTGTCGGCGATTCGTTGCAGGGATTTCACTAGGCCCATGGGCCTTGGGGTTGCGGTCATAGGTCTGCATGCGGCTATCGCCGCGTTAGGTTGCCTTTATCGTAAGGCCGCGCGACGTGAAGGGTGAGGGGCAGTTTGGGTTGGGGCGTCGCGGTGAGCGATGGGTTGCTGAGGTTGCAGCCTATATGACAATCGAAAACGCGCGGCCTGGTTGCTGAGGCTCCCTCTTGCGCGACGAAACCCTTTAACGGGTTTCACGCGACATGCGGATTTTTGCGTGGAAGGTCGGAAAATTCGAGCAAGACAGGCGGCGTGTGTCTTTCGAAAATCATGCAAGTCGAGTATCGGGTCGGATATTGGAAGATAGGGGCTTAGATTGGCTTAGAGCGGCCTTATACGGTATTTTCCCAGGTCAGCAATTTTGAGGATTCGGGGCATTTCGGCGGAGCAGGCGCGTTCGGGTGGAAAGCCCCCGGCGGTTTGTTCAAAGCATGGCCCATGGCCTTGTCGTGGTAAGATGAAAGGGCAAACAGCTCGATCGGCGTTGATGAGACGCACGTGGTCGAACGGCGCACATTGACAATTCGATACGCTGAAAATCAGCGCTCCTTTTCGGAGCCGCACTAGACAACCCCGGGTTGCCGTGCGGCAGCCTGTTTTGAATAAAGAAAGAAAGACAAATTAGAAAAGGAGTGAATGATGGAAACCATGCAAATTAGCCATGAAAAGGCAATCGAACTTGAGACCATATCCCCCTATTGTGTCGATAACGATATGTTTCTGCCAATGAAACAACAGATGGAGCTTCAGTCCGAAGCCCTTCTTTTAACCGGCGATGAGGCGTTCTCGCGAAAACCGTTCGTCATTCTTCCTGATGCTTCGATTTTGAACATCGACGTTCTCGGCAACGAGCCAATCGTTTTGTCGAGAGGAGTGATTAAGCATATCTACAAAAGACATGCTGCGGATAATCAAGAACCGTTGAGCCTTAGCGAGATTACGGATAGGCTCTACCACCTCGATGAAGAACTCGTCAATTACGTGCTGGCATATGAAGATCCCGTCAAAGACAATATCCTTTGCGTGGTTTTAAATGCCGTCTCCCGTGGCGGCAACAAAATAATCGTTGCCGTTGACTTCAAGGCCACAATCAGCCATTTCGAGGTTAACAATATAAGGACCGTGCATGGGAAGAGAAATCTTCTGGAAGCCGTCTCACAGGCAAAAAGCTTGGGTAAAACCGTGTATTACGCAAAAGGCGACTGGCTCGAATCGAGCCCGGAGAAGCCGGGTGAGACGAATCCAATCGCTTGATTTGATTTTACCATGAACCTTCCCGCCCAGGAAGTGAAACCGGGAGCTTAAACGAGGCTCCCGGGGTGAACCTGGGAGCCTTTCTGTATAGAAAATCATCTATGGAAAGGAATGGAAATGCTGAAAGTGTTCATTGAGAACTTAAGCGAACGCAACGAGGGGAACCTGATCGGTCGTTGGTTCGACCTGGAAGATTACGACGGTTACGACGATATGAAGGAGCAGGGCTGCTTCAAGTTCATCGGCGTTGCCGATGGGACGGATTGCGAGGAATGGATCGTCACCGATTACAATACGGACATGCCGATCGATTTCTTCGAGCATCCCAACCTCGATTCCCTTTGCGAACAGGCGTCCGTTTGGGCGGATTTGTGCGAACTCGACAGGTTCGCCTGCGAAGCGTGGCTCGATTACCATGTTTCCGACACGCTCGACGATGCCTTCGATGGGATTCGTCATGACGATATCATCGTTTACCCTTCCTGTTGCTCCGCCGAGGACGTTATGCCGGTCTGGTACTCCGAGGGGCTGATCTTGGACGATCTGCCCAGCCATCTTGCGAAGTTCGTCGATTGGTCGTCCGTTGCGGAAGACTACGACGATGGGCTTTGGGGGTTCTCCGGCTGCATGGTTTACTTCAGGAACCATTAAAGCGTATCGAAAGGTTGAAAGCGCATAAAGGACCCAGGTTTTACCTGGGTCCTTGTTTTTTTGGGTTGGAATGGTCTCGTAGGTCGGCCTGCGACTATCACTGCAATCGGCTGCCGCGGCATCCAATGGTTGATGACCGGGTAAGGGGTTTTACCACGTCTGAACGATGAGAGAGGGTTTCGTGTATATTTTGGGTCACCGTTGAAACAAAAAGAACGGTGCCGGATGGCACCGTTCGCTGACCTGCGAGTTTGTCTTTAGCTTGGATCACATAGGTTCCGAGGGGATAGACGACTCGATTTGATTTCTCATCAAAATAGAGAGCATCACCGGAGATTTTGTACGTGGGGTCGGTCAAATCAATCGAGCCTACCCCGTCCTTGCCCAGGATCTCAAAAGCCTAAATTAGTTAAGCTTGCATAGCCCGCAATCTTGGCAAACCATATAATGAGACCAGGATTTAGGACAGGTTCCAGAGGTTAGGCCCAGGTCGATGGCGTATCCGTAATAAGAGTTTAAACTGATTCCCCTGATGCAGCCGCCGGACTGGTAGTGGTCTGTCGGATCCTCTTCACCGTTCCAACCGCCCTTCCATCCGCAAAATTTGCATTCGTACCGGGAGTTGAGATACGTGGACTTGCTGACCACGTACTTTTGCTTCCAAGTGTGGGTATGGGTCCTGGTCGCGCCGCAGGAACAATGCTCGACTGCGGATAAAAGCTTCGTATTCTTAAACGTGACGTAACTATAGGCATAGTCGCCCTGCTTGGAAGCATTCCGAACGACCCGTTTTCCATCCTCGTAAATATATATAACGTACTGCTTCGAGTCTTTATTCCATTCCGTCGTCTCCTGTAGGTGCTCGGTATCGTTTGCATGGGATTCCAGATCAGTCTTATTCTCAAAATATTGACCGCATTGGAGACAATAATAGATACGGGTCGAACCACTAACGCAGGAGTCGGTGGACCAGCTGTGGGTGTGGGTCTTGCTTGAGCTGCCGCCGTGCATCCAGGCGTAGCTGTCGGCCTTCGCGTCGGCCACGGACTTCGTGGTCGTGACGCTGCGGGCGGCGGACCATTTGCCATACTTGACCTTCTTGCCGGACTGGTTATAAGCGCGAACCTTCACTTTATAGGTCGTTTTGGAGCTGAGGCCCGTGGCATAGCAGGACTTCTTCTTGACGGTGATTGCCTTCACGGTCTTGCTGCCCTTGAGGACCTTCACCTGATAGCCCTTGGCACGCTTGGCCTTCTTCCAGGTGATTTTGAAGCTCGTGGCCTTGACCTTCGAGACGGTCGGCTTCTTCACCTTGGCCGGGGCCTTCACGGTCTTGGCCTGGGCCGTCGCGGGGGCCGCGAGGGCGAGGGACGCCGCGAGCGCGGCTGATACGGCGAGGGCCAGGGCGGCCTTCGCCGGGGATTGGATCTTTGCTGTTATGGGTCTCATGGCTGGGTTCCTTTCGGTTATAGGCATGCTGTGCTTGCCGCATATACATTCTTTTCCTCTTAGAGTGTAGGGGGGGGGGTGGATTGCATGTCAAGACGTTTCCGATACATCTAGCTTCTTATTCGGTGCAGCGTGGGTATTGGATTGGACAGTTGGGGTCAACCTCCCAGAAAGGAAGCATTTGCCCGTTTCGATGCAAGTATCGGTTTGGCCCGTGGGCCGAGCGAGGCGATTTTGCGGTAAAATGTATAAGATGCCTATCAACAGGCAAGAAAAAGGTAGCGGGTCTGACGCGTAAGGCCCGCATGTTAGGAAGGAGTGCTCATGAGCACCAAGATTCGAGCGGCGGGATGGCGGGCAGCTGTGGCCATCATCACCGCTGCGGCCTTGACCGTCTCCGCGGCTGCGTTCGGCGCAGTGCAGAGCGCACGGGCTGCCACGACGCACACGGTCACGATTCAGTCCGTCGAGGATTACGACGGGGAGTGGATCCAGGCCGACGGCGAGGAAGCTCCCGGTCAAGTGACCGTGAACGACGGCGAGGCATGCCGCACCGACCCGACCGAATGGGTCGATGACAACGACCAGCTGCCCGGCAACGGCGCATGGGGCGACCTTGAGGCCGCGAAGAACGCCGAAGGCCTCGCCGTGACGTGGCAGGCGTCCTCCGACGAGGGCGAGAACTGGTTCGACTTCGATTGGATGGAAACCTCCGTCACCTCCGACCTGATCGTCAAAGGCTCCTGGGCCGAGGCCGAGGAAGCGAACGTGGCGAACGTGACCTTCTCATACGACGATGAGGACGTCACCCCCAACGAGACCGTGACGGTCGAGAAGGGCAAGACGGCTTCGCCGACCACGCCCTCCCCCACCCGCGCGGGCTATCAGTTCGTGGGCTGGGTCTATGAGGATGCCAACGGCGACGAGCAGACCTTCAGCCCCGGCTTCACCAAGGTGACGGGCGACATCGAGGTGACCGCGAGCTGGACGCTCGTGAACTCGCAGGAGTCCGCCTACCGTCAGCTGCCCAACGTGGGCGACCAGTGGACCGGCAAGGTGACGGTGCATGCCAAGACCCGCACCAACGACCCGACGCCCTGGGGCTGCCACCACACCGCGCTCTTCAGCCTGACGGACTTCAAAGGTGAAATGGCCTCCGCGTCCTTCACCCAGCTCTTCGAGCTGACCAAGGGCAAGAAGGGCGTCTGCTTCGACCATGGCGCCTGCGGCATCAAGAAGACCGAGAAGAACTGCAACTATCGCTCGGTCTGCGTGTGGACCAACAAGGCCACCGGCAAGGCCCGCTATCTGGTGATCTCCTTCCCGAAGAACCATACCGGCGCGGGCTATCAAACCGAGTTCAAGGTCGAGACCAAGACCTCCGGCGACGTCACCTACGCTTCCAAGGTCAAGTTCGACAAGGTGACCTTCTCCGTGACCAAGGACGGCCACGCCACCGTGGACAAGTCCACCCAGAAGAGCACCGTCAAGGACGCTCAGCGCGTCGTCAACATGATGGAGAAGTCCTTCGGGCAGTTCGCGAAGATCCAGATCAGCAAGTCTTCCACGAACCCCTCCATTTCCGACGGCAACGCGCTGTATTCCCTGGCCAACGCACGTTACGGCATTTACGGCTCCCAGGCCGCAGCCGACGCTGCGACCGCAGCCAACCCCGGCAGCCCGCTCTGCGTGCTGACCACGGGCGCGGACGGCAAGAGCGAGGAGTCCCCTTGGCTCGCACTCGGCAATTATTGGGTCAAGGAGCTCAACCCTGCGGACGGTTACGAGCTGGACGGGGATTCCAAGCCTGAGA
>CAVHFE010000094.1:5003-6775 GCA_963635145.1 Oscillospiraceae bacterium | reverse complement strand
GCCTCGGCACTCGCCGACGATGATGCGGTCGGGGCGCTTTCGCAGCGCTGCGACGAGGTGATCGTTCAACGTGATTTCGCCCATCCCCTCGGAGTTCGCCTTTCGAGCTTCGAAGCGCACCACGTGGGGATGCTCCTTGTGCACCAAAAGCTCGCAAGTGTCCTCGATGGTGAGGATTCGCTCTCCATGGGGGATGAACCCGGACAGCATGTTCAGGAACGTGGTCTTGCCGGAGCCGGTGCCGCCCGAGATCAGGATGGAGCAACGGGCCGCGACCGCCGTTGCCAGGAACGCTAGCTCCTTCGGCGTGAGCGTTTGGCCTGCGACCAGCTCACGGTAACCGAGCCTGTTCTGTTGGAACTTTCGGATATTGAAGCAGGAGCCGTCAGGTGCGAGCGGGTACGCGGTGCCGTTGAAGCGCGAGCCGTCGCGAAGCGACGCGTCCTCGATCGGGTTCGCCGCGTCGATATGACGGCCCGACTCACCGCAGATGCGGTTCATGATCTGAATCACATGGTCGTCGTTCTCCCAGCGCACATCGGCGCGTTCCAGCTTTCCGCCGCGTTCGATCCAGGTCTCATGCGGCAGCATGTTCCCACCATCGTCGAAACCTGCGCCGTTCACCATGATCTCGGAGATCGAATCGTCGTTGAGCAGGTGGGTGATGGGGCCGTAGTGCAGGAAATCGTCCACGATTCCCTGCGTCAGGCTGCCCACCGTGTCGCGCGGGATGGCGCGAAAATCGCCCATGTTGCTGAAATCGTTGACAACGCGGCGGATGAGCTCTTCGACGGTGCTATCGTCCGGATTGCCCGGCAAGAGCGGGATTCGCTGCGCTAGCTCGTCCTGCACGGCTGCGCGGAGCTGGGCCGCCAAGGCCTGCTGATGGGTTTCCTTGATGCTTTCCATCGGCAACCCCTACTTCTGCTCTTTCTTGTTGGAGTCGGCCTTGGAGTGAAGCTCAAGGCTCACGCCGTTGTTGGCCTGCGCTGCGCGGATGCTGTCGGCTTCCTTCGCGGTGACTTCCACGGTGACGGAGGAGTACGCCTCGGAGGTGTCGGAAAGCGAGGAGCCGAGCGCGATCACCGTCGCGTCGGAGGTGATGCGGGTCATCGTCTTGTTGTTCTTGCCGAGCACGTCGATATGGTCGCCGATCTTGAGCAGGCCGGCGAAGCCCTGCGCATCGTCGACGCTGATGGTGACGGATTTCTTGCCCTTGCTGGTGGCGTTGGAGAGCGACGCGGTGTTGCGGGAGGCGCTGATCAGGGAGTCGGACAGCTGCGTCCCCTCGTCGATGCGGGTGGTCGCGACTTCCCCGACGAACGCGCCCAGATCGGACAACGCGCCGGACGAGACGTATTCGGCGGGAACCTCCTTGACTTCAAGCGAATCCTCGTTGATGGTGTCTCCTGCGTTGATGGTCTGCGCCGCCACGACCACGTTGGTCATACCGTCGTGCATCTTTGAAAGCTCGGCGTTCGAGGAGACCCCGGTGTAAAGGCCGAAGGCCAAACCGGCCGCGGCTACGCCCGCAGCGATCTTAGAGGTCTTGCTGAGCTTTTTCACGCGGGATTCCAAGCTCATCGGATCGTCCAGCGCGGTCGGCTTGCGCGTTGCAGCCGCCGATGACGGCACCGCGACCCCGCCGCCCGTTTTGCGACCGTGATCGTCGCGGGCTTCGCGAGCGTTGAGGTTCAAGTCGATTTTCTTTGCCATTTTTATGCCTTTCTATTCATAAGAGCCTTGTTCTTTGCGCCCTTATTCTCTATATC
>CAVHFE010000094.1:0-4993 GCA_963635145.1 Oscillospiraceae bacterium | reverse complement strand
CGTTTGCCTTGTTCACTGCAAGCTGAAGCTGGTTCGCCAACGCTTCAGGCACTTCGCTCGCGCTTGACGCGTTGAAGGTGACGGAGGGGGAATCCGCATCCGCGATGTAAGCGCCGACTAGGTTGCTCGTTGCAGGGCGCCACGCTTTGTTTGCGGAATAGGGGATAAGGTAACAGCCGTCGACGGCTGCAAGGTCGATCTTATCGAGCAGCTTGCCCATCGTCATCGGCTCGTAGCTGCCTTCTAGCATGACCCACACGGCGATTGCCCTCATGTCTTCAGGCACCTTGGACGAATCGGCCTCAGCCACCCAAACGCTGACCTTGCCGTTCGAGCCGTTCTGCCGCACGGACTTCACGACTTGCTCCGCGATGGATTTCCCTGGGTCGTCTGAGTTTTTGACGATCAACGCGTTGGATGAGGTTTTCGTCTCATCGATCGCGGCGGCGAGGTCGTTTTCCATCGAGCTGCGAGTTGCCAACGCGCCAGACAGGTCGAACACGCCGACGAGCAAAGTGCAGATTATGATCATGAAGAACACGAAGGCGATCGTGATGTTGCCCGATTCGTCCGACGGGTGGTGGCGCAACGTGCCGCATCCCTTCCTCCGAACGGCCCTGGCATGGCGGGGAATCGTCGATTCTTGATGAATCCGCCGCTTCCCAGCTTTTTCAATCTTGCTCATCTTTCCTCGATTCAAATCTTTTCACAAAGGCCTGTTATCCGCGTGAAACCCGTTAAAGGGTTTCATCGCGCAGACGAGAGCCAGCAACAAGGCCGCGCGTTTCGATTGTCTAGAGGGTCGCGACCAGGGTAACCCATCGCTCACCACAACGTCACAACCCGAAACGACCTCTCTTCCTTCACGTCGCGCGGCCCAAACAAAGGCAACCTATCGTGGCGATGGTTGCAGACCGACCTACGACCGACAACCCCATCACCTGACTTCGATCCTATCCGTGTCTACCAGGGTGTGAGACAGATGCCGCGTGATCGTCATGTCGGTCACGCCGGGGATGTTGACGATGGATGCGACGTTGTAGGTGATGTCGGCTTCCACTTGCGCGGTGGCTTTCGAGTGGACGAACTCGCCCGCGTCCGCAAGCCCCGTGCCGTCCATGCAGTGATCCGGCAGACCCGACACGTCCTCGGATGAATCGGTGGTGACGGTGCAGTTTTGAACGCTCAGGTTGTCATCGGCGAGCAAGGCCCCATCCGCGAGGATGGCGGTCTTCACGGTTCCGGCCTGGTCCGAGCTGGCTATCAGCTCGGAAGCCGTCACGTCCCAGCTACCCTTGGTCACCTGCGCGTCGAGCGCAAGAATTTGCAACCCCGCCAAGCAGAGCTGGATGATGGCTATCGTCGTCACCAGCAGGATAGGCAGCGCGATGGCGAACTCGACCGTTTCGCCCGCTTGTTCGTTCATTTTCAGCATGGTTAACCCCGTTTATTCCTTCAGTTCGATCGGTATGGAAACGTAAGGGTTCGCATTATAGGAATACGCTGTTCCTCGAAAGTTCTCGGCTGTCCAGCTGAAGCTGATTTGCGAGGGCACTTCGGTTGCGGTGTCCGAAATCCAGAGAGTCACCTTTCCATCGTCTGCATCTTTCCAGCAGCAGTTGTTTCCTTGCCCGGAGCTGGAATCGTCGGCATAGATGTACCAGTTACCGGATTGGCTTTCCAGCAATGAACGTCGTTCGGATTCCGACAGCTTCCACATCGCGTATCGCTTCGTGGAACCGTCGGAAAACTGGAATTCCCAGGCGTAATAAACGGTTTTCGCGTTGGATTCGCCCTTGCCCGAGAATTGCAGCGTTTTTATCTCTTTTCCGTTCTCATTATAAGGATAGACACCGACAAGCTTGCTGAGCTTGCTCAGGTCGGCACCGGAAGCGTTAATCGAATCGTACAGCTTCGTCCCCTTATAGGTCAGATACCCCGTCTCCCAGTTAGCCATGTCCACACCGACCTTAGAAGAATCGTAGCTAACTGCTCCGGCTAGGTTTTCACACCCATGGAACATTTTCTGGCCGTCACTGGATGCTACCTCGGTCAACGACCAGCCATCAGAAGCATAAATCGTGTTTAGCCAAGGGCAGGCTTCGAACATAAACTCCGTACAGATGATTTTCGAAGTGTTCCAAGAGGATAGGTCTATGGTTTTGAGCATTAATTGCGCGAACATCCAGTCAGCGTAGTGAAGATTTGAGGTGTCCCAGCTAGACACGTCAAGCGAAGTCAGGGACGAGCAGTTGTAAAACATGCCCGAAGCGCGGACAAGGTTGGAGACATCCCAAGAGGAAACATCCAGAGCCTTAAGCGATGAACATCTTTCAAACATTTCCATTGCATCTTCCAGGCTTGACGTGTCCCAGCTAGACACGTCAAGCGCAGTCAGCGAGGTGCAATTGCTGAACGCCCATGACGCGTTTGTAACCCCAGACGTATCCCAGTCAGATACATTCAAGGTGGTTAAGCGCCAACAGCCGCAAAACATATTTCTTATGTCTGTAACCTTGGAAGTGTCCCAATTGGATACGTCGAGTGTGGTCAAGGACGCGCAGTTGTAAAACATGCATTCCATGCTTTTAACGTTTGAGGTATTCCAGCTGGAAACGTCCAAGGAGGTCAAGCCCGAACAGTTATAGAAAATACAATATATGCATTTAACAGCGGAGGTGTCCCAATCGGAGACGTTAACTGTTTTCAGTTTTTTCAGAGCTTGGAACATGTAGCTCATGTCCTCGACTTTGGACGAATCCCAGGCTGCTAGATCGGCTTTTGTCACGTTCTTCACATCGTAAAGCCTCGGGCAATAGCGGTTGCCCTCCGAATCGCCGAAAGCGACGGACCCCTCGAAGTTGATTTCGGTCACGGATTTCCACTGATCGTCGGTGAGTTTGACCCAATCGGAGAGCATGCTGTTAGCTATGGTCAACGTCTTTCTGTCGCTGATGCCAACGCCCCAGCCGTAGCCCTCTTCCGGCATGACGGTGAGCACGCCGTCCACGAGCGTCCAGCGGATGCCGGGGATATAGTTGTCCTCGCCGACCCAGTTGGTGCCGTTCGTGCGGTCCACGCTCATGGTGCATGAGGACTTCGCGACCATGTCGTCGCCCGTTCCCGCGCTCTGGCCCCACGCCTTGCCGAGGACGGTCAGGTAAGGCCGCTTCGCCGTCACGGTCACGGTCACGTCCTGTGTGACCACGTTGCGCTTCTTCGTGACGAACTTGGTTGCGGTTTTGTCGGGGAAGTGATGGGTGTACTCCTGGGTCTTTTCCTCGCCCCAAGCGACGTTCACCTCGAAGTCGCTCGCGCCGAGCTGCGGCGCGTCGCTCAGCACCGCGGCCTTGAGATCGTCCTGCGTCGCAGCGGGCGTGACCACGATGGTTCGCGCCGCAGAAGTCGCGCCCGCGTTCGTTCCCGTCCAGTTGGCGACGAAGAACGCCATGTCCACGAGCGCGAGCGCCGCCAGAAGAAGGATCGGCAGCACTATAGCCAGCTCGATGGCCGATGCCGCGCTTTCGTCCGCCGTTCTGCGACGGAACGTTTTCACAAGGTTTTCAAGCATAAAGGGACCTAGGTTTCCTCTGATTATTTCAGCTGATTGTCCCGTTTATTATACCCCGCCGACTAGGCCCACGGGCCTAGTTTTCAAGATTAGACCTGAATATCTTGCCCGTCGCCCTAACCAACCTCTAATCTTTCAACCTCTGAAACGACCCCTCTCGTAAAACCCGTTAAAGGGTTTTACGAGAGGGGTCGCGGCAACAAGGCCGCGCGTATTTATTGTCTATTGGGCTGCGACCAAGGTAGACCGCCGCTATTCAACAACGCCCAACCCCGAATGACCTGTCACCCTTCACGCCGCGCGGCTTGCGGCCTAACGCGGCGATGGCCGCAGACAGTCCCCGACCAACCAAACCAAAGACAAACTCGCAGGTCAGCGAACGGTGCCATCTGGCACCGTTCCTATCACAACACAAAACAACCCCCTCCGAAAATCGGAGGGGGTTGTCGGCCTGGACGCGGCGCTCTTTGCTTTCCAGGATCAGATTAAAACGTTCTTGAGCAACTGCTCTACCGAGCTTGGAAAGCTTTTCACTAACCTTCAGGCCTGCGGTACCGAAACCGGTTCGCACACCGTTTCCTAATCTAAATCTGATTGTTGGGCGGCAGCAATCCGTCCCTGCTTAGCCCTGCCCGCCAGCGCTAGCGCTATAAGCATCCTTGCTCAGGTCGGTAAACAAAGCTTTGAGGCTGGCATTTGCTTTATTGAGGAAGCCCTTAATCTGATCCTGGAACGTGAACAATGCAGCACCCAGGCCGACAATGACCAAGACGATGATTACGTATTCGACGGTGACTGCACCGTTGGCAAGCTCCCGGGTCTCCATTTCCTCTGCCTTGGACTTCATGATGTTGGTAACCATATGTTTTCCTTTCGTTCAGGTTACATCCTTCTATATGTCGAACAGGCCTTATGCCCGTTTCAACCGAGTTTAGGCCGTCACTCCTGGGACGGTGACGAGCGTTGGCGCCGCGATGCAGGCCGCACCGATGACGAACCAGGCGAGAAGCCCTGGCCCCATCGGCAGGTAATCGCCGAACCCAGCCTTGCGGGCGATGAGCGAGCCGATCGATCCTGCGAGCATGACAGCGAGGCATGCGAACAGCCCGTAAAGGCACCCGTTCAGGCCGAGCGGCATTACGATCCAGAGGATCAAGCGCAAGTCTCCTGCGCCGACCCCTCCTTGCAAGCCGAAGAGGGCGGTGAATTTCGACACGCCCCAGAAGAAGATGGTCGCAGCCAACGCGACCGCGGCGCAAGTGATCGACCCAGCCCATCCCCACAGCAGAAGTGTGAGCGCGAAGCTCGGAACCGAGCAGGCCGCGCACAGCTGCCAGGGAAAGGTCTTCGTCTTGAGGTCGCACAGCACAAGCGCTGCGACCAGGCCGAGGAGGGCCATGGCGGGCAGGATGATCCAGGGGG
>CAVHFE010000093.1:0-6917 GCA_963635145.1 Oscillospiraceae bacterium | reverse complement strand
AACTCCACCCGAACGAAGACGAACTGCTACCATAGGTTTGGTCTACCTTGTTCGATACATTCGCCTTTATCTCGGTGGCTGTCTGCTGCAAGGTCGAAACGTCACTGCTTAGAGTTTCTACGGTCTCCTCGACGTCACCTAGTCCGTTTTCCACCGTTGTCACTCTGCTTTTGACAGAAGACACCTCGCTTGTAAGTCCGCTAAGATTTGTTTCGAGCGTGTTCGCTTTCGTGGTGAGATTCGTGACGTTTGTCTTGATTGTGTCCGTTCCGTTTTGTTCCTTCCACGCACTGCCGTTCCAAACCTTCATTGTAGGCGGACTTAACGAGGTATCTTGCCAAACCTGACCTTTGTAGGGACTTGAAGGAGCGGTCGCAGAGGTCACTATATCGTTTAACGCATAAATCGTATATTGAGCTTGTGAACGCATCCTTTCCCCTCCTTCTTAAGCAATCGTGACTTCCACCATGAATGTGGCTTTCGTGGTAACGTCGCTCGTTCCGACAGACAGCGTTTTTCCGCTTTTCTTACCCGATGTACCCCACGAAGTATCGATTGCACCGTCTTTGTTGTATTTCGTCCAAGTGTAAGTGCCTGTTCCCGTGCTATCGACCTCAACACCCGCCTGATAGACGACCGCCCTCAAAGTCGTAGAGCCGACGCCGTTTTTGAATACGTCTCCGCCCGTTGAAGTGACCACCACCTGAAGCGGGTCCGAGTTGTCTATGAAGGACGCTACGTCGTAGAACTTCGAGTTGTAGGTCGAGGTTGTGGAATCGGTATCCTTTGCACAACACTTAAATACCGCAAAACTGTCCACGGCGGCTGCATAGATAGTGATTGTTGCCGTAGCAGTTCCCGTATATTTACCCGTTACGTCCGAAAGTTTGTACCAACCGACTCCGAAATCGGCATCGTATCCGGTGCTTGAAGAACTTGTGACCGAACTGTCCTGTTTAGCCCATTTATAGGTAACATTGGTAGTATCGATGGACGAGCCTCTCCAAAGTTCCGCCTTTGCCGTTAATGATGCAACTTCACTGTTCTTGAACACGTTCCCCGCGGGAGTCGTGACAAGCAAATCGACGATACCACCGCCGTTTACTACTCTTGAAAAAGTAATAGAAAGCGGATGCGTAAGTTCAAGACCTGTCGAGTCGTCCTTATAGGTAACCACGCACTTATAGTCCTTACCCGGAAGTCCCGCAAGCACGTTCTTCTTGATTGTGAGAATATGCGATTTCGATCCCGAAAGACCGTAGGTGTCGTTTGCCGTGATGGCGGTTGTGCTTGTTCCTTCGTACCATTTTACGCTCGTTACATTGGCACTCGTGATTTGGTCGGTGGTTGTGCCGATGATATAAAGCGAAGGCGTAAGAACTAGGTTTGTAGAAGTCCAGTCGGGCGTGTAAGAACCGTTGTCCGGATTGTACATCTGTGTTTTGGCTAAGTTCGAGCCGATATAACCCGTTAAGGTCAAGGCGTCGTTGTAGTCGATAATCGTAAATTGTCCTTGTGCTTTTGACATGATTTTGTTTCCTCCGAAAATTAAAGTAGGCTTTCTCTGGTCGTTGTATCGATGAGGTCGCAACAGAAGGTAGCCCTTACCTTGACGTCATCGTTTGTTATTGTTATCTCTTTCGTCCCTCCGGCGTGTTTCTGATTCCAAATCAAATCGTCGTCGGAGTCGCTTGAGACCCTGGTCCATATGAATTGGTTGTCGTCCAGGCTCTCGGTGACGTCCTCGTCCCACGAATAGACGGTTGCAGAAAGGACCGTGGATATCTCGCCGTTCTTGAAAATGTTCCCGTTGCTTGAGGAGATCACGAGCCTGTACATCCTCTGCTCCTCGATGCCGTTTATCCTCTCGGTCTGCTCGCTTAGGTCTGCGGACGTCGCATAGGCCTTTATCCTCACCTCGCCCGTTTCGATGTTCCAGTAGGACGAGCCGTCCAGGCTTTGCAGGATTCCGGCCTTGATGATGTTCGCCATCAGAGTCCCAGAGGTGATGAAATTCGCGACTATGGAGCCATCTGCCGTAATTGCCGTCTCATATGGCCCGTTGTACCCGTGGCTTGAGAAGCCAAGGCCTCCGAGGTTCCATCTCCAGACGTTTACCGCCGACGTTATCTCGTCATTGTCCATGATGAGGAGCTCGTAAGGCTTGCCGTCCTCCGCGCTTGAATGGAGGACGACGCAGCCGCCTTTGTTGCCGGTGATGAGCTTTGTGGCGTTGGATATGGCGGAATTCAGCAGAAGCGGGAACCTGTCCACTTCCTTCTTTGTTTCGCTCACCGCGTCCTCAAGTTCGTTTATCTTCGTGGCGAGGTTGGCCTTGAGCGATCCGAGCGTTATGGACTTGTACTTCTCCGCCAATGTGTCGTATACGGTTTTCACCACTTTCATTTTCGCGGTTATCCCCAATATGGAATGTTTGACCTTAACGGTGTCGCAGAGCGACAGCCTCTCGAATATGGCCGCGTACTCCGCCTGATTCCATAAAGGCTCGAAGGAAACGTCGAGGCTAGGATCCTCCACGCCGAGCGGATGGCTCTTTATCCATTCGCTTGCCTTTTCCCTCAGCGTTTCCTCGGTCGCCGCCTCGCCCTCTTCGAATGAGTCGGTGAAGTCCTTTATGTAGGTTTTCCCATTCACCAGAATGGTCGATGTCAAAGGCAGCACCGCTTCTGCAAGAGTGATGACCGTTTCCGCCCCATCTTCGCTTGTCGACACTGCGTAAGGCAGGATGTGCGTGTAGACGTCGGTGATGTCGGATTCGTGCTGAAGCTTGGTGAGGTTCTTCCCGTAGGCTATCACCACCCCGTTGTCTCTTCCCCTGTGCTGGTGCTGTTTGATCAGGAAATTATCCCATTCGAACTCCCCGCCCCATTTGGAAAGGAGCGAGCCCGCCGAGCCGCCGATGAGGCTTCTGACGCTCACCGGCTTCTCGACGGAGAACGCCTTCGCGGTCGAGTAATCAGACTGAAAAGAAAAGTTTGCAAGAATGACAGCATGTGCGAGCACCTGCTCCATCGCCTGGGTCGGTGTGGCGCTCTCCAGGCTGAAAGGCATCACGCCGATCGTCGCCAAATCGTATGAGATATGCTGGGCGTTTACCGTGATCTCGCCGTTTATAGGGATCGAGATTTTGTAAATCCTGAATGCCTGATTGTTACTGGTGTCGTTTGGCTTTGCGACGATGATTCGCTCCTTCTTGATGTAAGAGAACATATCCCCGCGCGTCGGATACTTCAGGACGAGCTCGTATTCGCCGTTCCTCGCCTCCGTCAACTCGCAGCTCGTCGCGTCCCTCAAAGGCCCGATGCCGAAAGTGGTAAAGCTGGTGGCGTTCGCCTCAAACAGAATAGGTATCATAGCGTCATCAGCCTTCTGACGATTTCGACTTTAGTAACATTGCCAGTCCAGGAAATCGCATTGCTCCCAGGAAGTAGTTCAGGGAAGCCGTCGCCGGTCACCTTGTCGTTCTTGAGGTCCGTGCCTCTATAGAAGTTCATGAGCTCGCTGTCGCACTCGATGTACGGCCCAATCGCTGTCATCGTCCAAATCTTGTTCTGGCTTTCGCTTTGTATGGCAAGGGTTATGTCTCCAGTTCCAGTGATCTTGATATATGGCTTCGCGCTCAGAGGATAGGGGTTGCTTACGGTGAAGCTCTCCGTGTGGCTTTCGCTCACAAGACTTGAGATGAGATACCTTTGGGGCTTGCAGGAGAACGTGACCGTGAAAGCCCCTATCCTGCTTGCCTCGTCCGCGATGTCGAGTTTGGAATTGAATATCGCCATTCTCTTGAAATTCGCGTCGTAGCTGTCCGTAAGATCATGGTATCTGTCCGGTTCCCTGTAGAGCCAATTCTTTATCGTCGCTATTTTCTCCGAAAGCTCCGCTATCGACTTCGCTGGGACGAAGCATGTATACGAAAGAGAAACGTTGCTGAACCTCCCGTTGGCCGAGACGATGTCGCCGTTCCTCCCTGGTATGGAAGTGAGGCTTGCGTCGTACTTGGGCGCCGAGTACACGTTCTTAGATTGGATCCTGATTCCTAGAGCTGAACTAGAAACGCCGTTGAAAACAAAATAGCTCATCCGAACACCACCCCTTTCCTCTTCACGAAGTTCCCCGCGACTTCCATGATCTCGTTCGTGAGGTCGGTTATGTCCTCGCTCGAATAGTTGTTGAAGCTATCGATATTCAGGTTGAGGACCAAACCTCCCGCATTCGCCTTTGTGTCGGCAAGGCTGCCGTTTACGCCATTCACGTTGAAGTCCGTAGGGACTCCAGCCATATCCGCGGTCAGACCGTCGAACACGGAATTCAGATCTTTGGTCATCCCTTCCGCCGATGCGATGACGTCACCAGCAGACTCGTCGATGCCTTTCGCCATGCCCTCCATCAGCATGTCGCCGATGAACGCCATCTTGGTCGAAGGCGAGTGGATTCCGAAGAAGTTCTTTATGCCGCTCCACAGGTCGGATGCCCAGCTCGAAACCTTGTCCCATATCCATGAGGCGAGGCTCTGTATGCCTTCCCATAAGCCCCTCACGAGGTTCTTCCCGACGTCAGCCATCTGGGAAATGCCAGAGGCGAAGCCGTTTACGATGCTAGATAGTATCTGGGGTATCGCCTTCACGATTTCCACGATGATGGTCGGCACGTTCTTGACGAGAGCTGTGAACAGATCTATGCCGCATTGGATGATGAGCGGTATGTTATCCACTAACGCATTGATGATTGAGCTGATGATGGTGGGAATTGCGGTCAATATCGTTTCGATGATCGTCGGAAGCGCCTGGATGATCGATATGAACAGTTTTATCCCCGCCTCAATGATGAGCGGGAGGTTCTCCGTGATGGCGGTTATTATCCCGTCTATGATCTGCGGGATTGCCTCGACTATCGCCTCGATGATCGCAGGGAGCTCTGCTATGAGGCTCGTGAAGAGCTGTATCCCCGTCTCTATGATCTGAGGTATCGCGCCGAGGAGGAAATCCACGATCGCGGTGATTATCTCGGGAAGAGCCTCGATCAGGATCGGTATCGAATCAAGCAGGCCCTGAACCAGCCCTTCCACGATTTCGAGGACCGCGTCGAGCAGAAGCGGGAGGTTCTCGACCAATGTCCTGCAGACCTCCGTCACCGCCTGCACTATGGCGGGCACGAGCTTCGGCACGGCTTTCGCTATCCCGCCCGCAAGGCTCGTCACGATCTTCATGGCCGCGTTCACGATGAGCGGCAGGTTCTTGATGAGCGTGTCCACTATCGTCAAGAGCGCGTCCGTCACCGCAGGGATGAGGCTTGGGAGCAGGTTCAGGAGCGTCTCAAGCACCTGCGAGAACAGGTCTGTGACCGTGGATAGGAAAGTCGGCAACAGCTCGCCGACAGCGCCAATCATGGCGTTCACCGCGGTGGGCAGAGCCTTCACGATGTTCTCTATGACCGGCGTTATGTTCCTCACGACGTTCTGGAAGCTCTCGACGACGTTGCCGCATAGATTGCCAATGTCCGCCTCGCTGTTCCCGAAGCCTGTGATCAAGTTTTGCAAAGCCGACTTCAATGAGCTTATCGAACCGGAGATGGTGTGCTCCGCCTCTTTCGCGGTGGTTCCGGTGATTCCCATCGAAGTCTGTATGACGTGGATTGCCTCGACGATGTCGGCGTAGGAATCGATGCTGTATTCGACTCCCGAAATCGTCGAAGCGTCGGCGAGGAGCCTCTCCATCTCGGTCTTCGTGCCGCCGTATCCAAGTTTGAGGTTGTCTAGCATCGTGTAGTTCTGCTTGGCGAAGCCCTGATAGGCCGACTGGATCAAGGACATGTCCGTTCCCATCTTGTTGGCGTTGTCGGCCATGTCGACGATAGCCTGGTTCGCCATCTCCGCGGCTTTCTCGGTGTCCCCGTTGAGCGAGTTGATAAGCGCGGCCGAGAAGGCGGTGACCGTCTCCATGTACTCGTTGGCGGACAGTCCGGACGTCTTGTAGGCGTTGTCCGCGTCCTCCACGACCTTGCTTTGGGCTTTCATGAGGCTCTCGTATTCGTCTTTGACCTCGTCGACCGTTTTGCCTACCGATTCGGCGTATTCCTCGACGCTGGTCGCCTCGGTTCCGAACAATGTCTTCACGCCGCCGATGAGCTGCTCGTAGTCCGCATAGGCGGATACCACTTCCTTGCCGAGCTTGGCAGCCAATGCAATTGCGGCCGCTCCGACCGTGAGCATGGCGGCCCCTATCCCTTTCAGGACGGAGCCGAGCGCAGAGAATTTGCTCTTGTTTTCCTCTGCCGACTTTCCAGCGTCGTCAATTTTCTCGCCCATGTCGCCTGCGGAATCCGAGACGTCGTCCATGGAGCTGTCAGTCTGCTTCAATGCTGCGTTGTTGGCGGAGAGCTCCTTCTCCATGTCGTTGAGCTCGGCTTCCGCGTTGTTCAGCTGGATCTGCCAATTCTGCGTCCTTCTGTCGTTTTCACCGAATGACTCAGCTGCGTTTTGGAGGGCGGAACGCAATGTCTCTATCTTCTGCTTCTGCGACTCGATGGACTTTTCGAGGACCTGGTTTTTCGCGGTCAGGGCCTCGACCGAGCTGTCGTTCTTGTCGAATTGGCTCTCGACGAGCTTCATCTCGGAGCCAAGCACCTTGAATGCCTGGTTTATCTCGGAAAGCTGGGACTTGAACTCCTTCTCGCCCTCAAGGCCTATCTTCAGGCCGAAACTCTCTGTTGCCATTTGCGTTCACCTCCTTCCTAGATTCCCTCTGGGATGATGTCGTCTATCGTTGCTTCCGCCTTTGGCTTCGAGATGCCATTGTATTGCTTATGGCATTCCCAGAGATCGAGCAGAAGCCCGAACGGCATGAGCCACACCTCATCCTGCGTCAGATGGAGATGCGCCAGGCCGTAATACAGAAGAC
>CAVHFE010000092.1:0-6981 GCA_963635145.1 Oscillospiraceae bacterium | reverse complement strand
CTCCGACCATTACGGGAACCTACAGCACAACAGGGTTTAAACGAACGAATTTGACCACCGATACGCGTGCACGATGGGCAACCCAAATTGATGGTGGATACTTCTTTCACTCGATTCTGAATTCAGATAATGAGCTGGGAAGTAGCGCCTCTCATGGCTGCATAAGGCTTTCAGTTGATAATGCAAAGTGGATATATGACAATATCTTTAGTGGAACAAAAGTTTTTATTTACTAAGTTGCTCATTAAAGTTCGTTAGATAAGAAGGGGCTCTGCCCTTTCTTTGATGGTAGGAGAGTCTATGAAGGGTATTATTCTTGCCGGTGGTTCGGGAACTCGTTTATATCCGCTTACGACAGTGACCTCGAAGCAATTGCTCCCTGTGTACGATAAGCCGATGATTTACTATCCCTTGTCGATTCTTATGCTTGCCGGTATCCGGGATATTCTTCTTATTTCCACCCCTCATGACCTCCCAAATTTTCAACGTCTTCTAAAAGACGGATCGGCGTATGGAATTAAGCTCTCATATGCTGAGCAGCCATCGCCTGATGGCCTGGCCCAAGCATTTATCATCGGCGAAGACTTCATCGATGGCGATAGCTGTGCCCTTGTTCTTGGTGATAATATTTTCTATAGCGGTGGTCTTACAAACTTGTTGACCAAGGCGGCTAGCAAAGAGCATGGCGCAACAGTCTTTGGCTATCACGTTGACGATCCTGAGCGTTTTGGCGTTGTTGAATTTGATAAGAGCGGCCAGGTTTTGTCTATCGAAGAAAAGCCGGAACAACCAAAATCGAACTATGCAGTCACCGGACTATACTTTTACGATGAACGTGCTGTTGAATTCGCGAAAAAGATCAAGCCATCAAGTCGTGGCGAGCTGGAAATTACTGATCTCAACAGGATGTATCTTGAGGACGGATCCCTTGAGGTCTCTCTTCTTCATCGAGGGTCTGCGTGGCTCGACACGGGAACGATCGCAAGTCTTTACCAAGCCGGCGAGTTCGTTCGTGTTATACAGCAAAATCAAGGACTGCAGATTGCTTCTCTAGAGGAGATTGCATTCAGCAATGGATGGATCGGAAAGGATGCGCTTTTGGAATCTGCGGAGAGATTTGGTAAATCGTCGTATGGGCAATACTTGAAGCAGGTTGTTGAACGTAGCTGATCTTGCATTTCGGAGGGGGTGCCCTGATGCCTTTTGGTAGGGCATGGATGAGCTCCTGGTCGCATCGGTTTCAGAACGAGTGTTCTTTCAGATGCGGGAAAATGAATGCGTGAATACGTATATCAGTAAAGTAAAGGTTGAGAATACATGAAAAAATACTTGGTAACGGGTGGTGCCGGTTTTATTGGTAGCAACTTCGTACTGTATATGCTTAGTCACCATGATGATCTTTCGGTTGTCAATGTTGATTCTTTGACCTATGCGGGAAATCTCGAGAACCTTAAGTCAGTGGAAAACGATAGCCGTTACTCCTTCATCCAGGCCGATATCCGTGATGCGGAAAAGATGAGGGAGATAATTAATCAAGCTAACCCTGACTATGTGATTAATTTTGCTGCAGAATCTCATGTTGATCGCTCGATTTTGGATCCGAGCGCCTTTGCCAGCACAAATGTAATGGGCACGGTAAATCTTTTGAATATCGTAAAGGAGGCTTGGGAACAGGAAGACGGATCGTACGGGGATCATAAATATTTACAGGTTTCAACCGACGAGGTATACGGCTCTCTTTCTCTTGATGACCTAGAGTCCTTCTTCCGCGAAACAACCCCGTTAAACCCTCATAGCCCTTATTCTTCTTCGAAGGCTGCTGCAGACCTATTTGTGATGGCCTACGCAGACACCTACGGGCTTCCAGTAAATATAACTAGATGCTCCAACAATTATGGACCGTATCAGTTCCCCGAAAAGCTGATACCGCTCATGATCAACAATGCGCTGGGACACAAGGTTTTGCCTGTTTATGGCGATGGGCTAAATGTTCGTGATTGGCTCTTTGTCGAGGATCATTGTAAGGCGATTGATCTTGTGGCTTCAGATGGCAGAGTTGGGGAAACCTACAATGTCGGCGGCCATAATGAGCGACCTAATATCTTTATTGTCAAGAAAATAATCGAGGAAGTGAGCGCGGCGACCGGCGACGCAGAAATAAACGAGGCCTTGATTTCCTATGTGGAGGACAGGAAAGGGCACGACCGTCGTTACGGAATCGCTCCCGACAAGATCAAAAAAGACCTTGGCTGGGAGCCTGAGACCGCGTTTGAAGACGGAATAATCAAGACTATTCAGTGGTACTTGGCTAATCCTGAGTGGGTTGAACATGTTACTAGCGGTGATTACCAGAACTATTATTCGAAAATGTACGAGAGCAAATAGAAGATCAGTAGGTTGATATGATTCCCTTTAATCTTCCTCCCTGCGTAGGGACAGAGCTTGATTACGTCAAGCAAGCTGTTGACAACAAGAAGATATGCGGCGATGGCCCATTTACCAAAAAATGTCACCAATGGTTAGAGGCGGCGTTTGGCTGTCAAAAGTCTCTTCTTACCACCAGCGGAACAACGGCCTTGGAGATGGCCGCTATTCTTTGTGGCCTTAAACCCGGGGATGAGGTTATTCTTCCCAGCTTCACCTTTTCGACGACCGCCACAGCGTTTGTTTTGGTTGGGGCGAAATTGGTTTTCGTAGACATTCGTCCAGATACGATGAATATCGACGAATCGAAAATCGAAGCAGCCATTACAGACAGAACTAGGGTCATCGTTCCTGTTCATTATGCCGGCGTGGCATGTGAGATGGATGCAATCATGGAAATTGCCCATAAGCACAACCTTCTTGTCGTTGAAGATGCGGCGCAGGGCGTTATGGGGGCCTACAAAGGCAAAGCGCTTGGCACTATAGGCGATATGGGCTGCTTCTCTTTCCATGAAACAAAAAACTATTCCATGGGTGAAGGCGGCGCTCTTATGATCAACGACCCCAAATACAATGATAGGGCCGAGATCATTCGTGAAAAAGGAACAAACAGAGCTCGTTTTTTTCGAGGTCAAGTGGACAAATATACATGGGTTGATTACGGAAGCAGCTATTTGCCAAGCGATTTGAATGCGGCTTACCTGTGGGGCGAGCTTGAGGTTGCCGCGAAAATCAACAACAACCGTTTGTCCACGTGGGCTGCGTACTATGATGCGTTTGCAGATTTAGAATCTGCTCACCTGCTCGAATTGCCTACTGTTCCTGAATCATGTAGCCACAACGCTCACATGTTCTATATCAAGCTTAAGGATCTCAGTCAAAGGACAGACTTCATTTCCTACTTAAAGAGTAAAGGAATCCAGGCATCTTTCCATTACGTCCCTCTTCACTCCTCCCCGGCGGGCGAACGCTTTGGTCGCTTCAGTGGGGTAGATGAATTCACGACTAAAGAGAGTGATCGTCTAGTGCGTCTGCCCATGTACTACGGGATGTCCAAAGAGGACAGAGACTTTGTCATCGAATCGGTTCTCGGTTACTTCTCTCGCTAGTTTCTGAGGTTTTTGGTAATGGATATTTCAGTTGTAATCCCCGTTTATGGGTGCCGTGGAGCGTTGCCTGAGCTGCATCGTCGTCTTGTGGCGACTCTTGAGGGCATGGGCAAGACGTTTGAGATAATTCTGGTGAATGATGGTTGCCCGCAAAATTCCTGGGCGGAAATCGAGCCTATTTGTTCAAAAGATAAAAGAGTTAAAGGCGTTAAGCTGTCTCGTAATTTTGGGCAAATTCGGGCAATAACCGCCGGACTTGACATCAGCAAGGGCGATTGGGTCGTTGTTATGGACTGCGACTTGCAGGATAGGCCGGAATGTATACCAGAATTGTACAAAAAAGCCCAAGAGGGATTTGACGTTGTATTTGCACGCCGTATCGCAAGAAAGGATACGGGCCTTGTGAAGGTCTTATCGAGAGCCTTTTACAAGGTTTATGACTACTTTACGAATGGAAACTACGATTCCTCCATTTGCAATTTCAGCATCTCTCGTCGAGTTGTAATTGATAACTATTGCAAAATGCGTGAGCATAATCGTGCTTACACCATGTTTATCAAATGGCTTGGTTTTTCTCAGGCTGCCATCGACCTTGAAGGCGATGAGCGTTTCGAGGGGGATTCTTCGTACAGCTTCAAGAAAAAGATGTCAATGGCGTTTGAATTGATAACAGCTCAGTCGACAAAGCCTCTAAAATTTGCCGTCCATGCCGGCTTCTTCTTCTCGCTGTTTGCGTTGATGGTTATTATTGCCTTGATAGTCCGCTATCTCCTCGATCCGACTGAGGCCCTGGTCGGCTGGACAAGCACAATGGCCGCAATTTGCTTCATGGGAGGATTGAATCTTGCCGCAGTTGGGGTTGTTGGTCTTTATGTTGGAAATATATTCAATGAGACCAAGAGCCGTCCTTTGTATGTAGTTGCAAAGATTCTAAACGGGGAGGAATAGCAAGGTGATTTTGGTAGTTGGAGCGACTGGCTTTGTTGGCATGTACACGGTAGACAGACTTCTTTCCGATGGCAAGAAAGTTGTTGCGACCGGAAGAAATCGGAAACTAGGCGAAAAACTCGTAAAAATGGGGGCAACATTTATACCCTTGGACATTACTGATGCTAGGGGATTTGATAAATTGCCCTCAGATGAAGTGGAAGGTATTGTGCTTCTTGCGGGATTGTTGCCCGCCAATGCAACTGCCGACCTTGACGTCGAGGATAATGCTGCTGATTATTTCGAGATCAACGTAATTGGCTTAATAAACGTCCTTGAGTGGGCGCGCAAGCACGGGATACGTAAAGTGATTTCAACTTGTAGCTACTCCGATGTGTCCGGAGCATGGGGTAAGGGCTATCCGATCACGGAGGAAGAGCCAAGAAGCTTTAAGTTTACCGGCGACCATGCCGTTTATGTTATTAGCAAGAATGCTGCTAATGATGTGATGGAATACTACAATCAGCAGCATGGGATGCAGTGTTCCTGCTTCAGGTTCCCTCCTGTTTATGGAGTGGGACCTCATGGCACCATTATGGTCAATGGAAAGCCTTATAAATCAGGTATTCAGACCTTCATTGAGAAGGCAGAGGCTGGAGAGGACATCGAACTTTGGGGTGATCCCCACATCAGCCGCGATATTATTTACGTTAAGGATGTTGCGAAGGCGTTTGAGCTGGCGCTTGAAAGCGATAAGGCTTACGGGTTGTATAACATGACAAGTGGAGTTGGTCTTGACTTGGAAAACCAGGCACGAGCGGTGATCGATGTTTTCGGTCCTAATAATGGCTCGCGAATTGTTTATCGGCCAGATAAGCCAAACAACACCCCTTCCTTCTTGTACTCGATGGAAAAGGCCAAAAGGGACTTTGGTTTTGTTCCCGAGTACACCGACTACCATGCAATGATGGTTGACTACAAGAATGAGCTGGACAGTGGGCGCTGGGATGAGCTTGCCCATTCAAGGGAGAGGTAACCTTTCTTTGAGGAAAATCGCGATTATCGGAGCTTCGTACCTGCAAAACCCCCTTATTCTCAAGGCAAAAGAGCTTGGCTATGAGACTCATGTTTTCGCTTGGGAATGCGGAGACATAGGGGAGAAGACGGCGGACTATTTCTACCCCATCAGTATTGTTGAAAAAGATCGCATTCTTTGTAAGTGCAGGGAGATCGGCGTTGATGGAATATGCAGTATCGGATCTGACCTTGCAAATATAGTCGTTAGTTATGTTGCTTCGTCTATGGGTCTCGTCTCCAATACGGTCGAGGCAACCCGTTGCACCACAGACAAGCACGCGATGCGTGACATGTTTAAGAAAAACGGCGATCCATCGCCAGTCAGCATGGTGGTAAGTAAGGATTTCCGACTTCCCGCTAGTGAGCTGCGGTTCCCTATTATCGTTAAACCGGCAGACAGATCGGGTAGCCGAGGCATCACTAAACTGTGTTCTGCTGAAGGATTTAGGGAAGCGGTAAAAAGAGCCGAGAGCGAGAGCTTTTCTGGAACCGTGCTTGTAGAAGAGTTTTTCCAGGGGAGGGAATACAGTGTTGAGTATATCTCCTGGGAAGGTGAGCATCACTTTCTGTCCATAACAGAAAAGTTCACTTCTGGTGCGCCCATGTTTGTTGAAAAAGGACACCTTGAGCCAGCTCGCATCACCAGCGCTGTGGAGGCGGAGGTTAGAGACGTTGTCGAACACGCTCTCGATGGGCTGGGCATTCGATACGGCGCTTCTCACTCAGAGTTAAAAATCAATGCAGAAGGCGAAATATCGATTATAGAGATTGGGAGCCGTATGGGCGGCGACAGGATTGGGTCTGACCTGGTTCCGCTGTCTACCGGATACGATTTTGTTGGCGCCGTTGTGTCAATCGCCATGGGACGGTGCCCCCTCTTTTCAGAAACAGAGATTCGAGCGTGCGCCGCAATAAGGTACGTTTTCGATGAGAGGGACCTGAGCGCATTGGAGGCAATAAAGCGCGATTCGCCAGATCTTCTCCTTGAATCGGAGGTCTCGGAATTCGGAGAGCACGACATTGTCGACAGCTCGTCCAGGTTCGGTTATTTCTTGATGCGCGGTTCCTCCATCGCGGAGCTAAGTCCTTATTTACCCGACCACAGCGAAGAGGGCTTGTAGTGGGTACTGGAAGGGTTAAAACCCTTTTTGCCTTGCATATACTCCTAATGGTTTATTCGACAAGCGGAATCTTAAGCAAGTTGGCCGCTGGTGTTGAGTTTTTAAGCCCTGAGTTTCGCGTTCTCTACGGAGGAGTGCTCTGTTTGTTGGGTCTTTACGCAATAGGGTGGCAACAGATTCTGAAAAGGTTGCCGCTAACAACGGCATTCTCTAACAAAGCCGTGACCATTGTTTGGGGCATTGTTTGGGGTGCGTTATTTTTCTGTGAGTCGATCACTTTGCCAAAGGCCATAGGTGCCTTTTTGATAGTTACAGGAGTTGTT
>CAVHFE010000091.1:3379-7097 GCA_963635145.1 Oscillospiraceae bacterium | reverse complement strand
GCGCTGCCGCGTGAAGACCCTCTGGATCAAAGGCTGCTACGGCGGCGCTTTCCGGTATGGCCAGCATCTCCGTTTCCGCAAGGACTTCGTGATCCGCATCGGGGGGGGGTCAGTTGTGATCGGTGACAATGTTTTCTTCAACAACGGGTGTTCGATCAACGCCTTCGATTCCGTTTCCGTTGGGGATGGCTGCATCTTCGGCGAGAACGTGAAGATCTACGACCACAACCATCGCTTCAACCTCGAGGGTGTGCCTTACAGCAACTCGGGATTCACCGTGGCCCCCGTCACAATAGGGAAGAACGTGTGGGTATGCGCCAATACCGTTGTCTGCAAAGGCGTGACGATCGGCGACGGTTGCGTGATCGCCGCTGGCGCGGTCGTGCGCTCAGACGTGCCTGCGAACACCATGCTCGCTACGGACGGTAGTCGCACGCCCATCGTTCGGAAGGCGGTGCGCGGATGATTTCTATCTATACGGATTTTTTGAGCACGAGGGAGGTGGCCCGGTGAGGGTCTGCAAGTATTTCTATGAGAGCGGCATTGCTCAGTCAAAATGCGGTCGCGCTTGCAGGCGTTATGGGTGGCTTGTCTGCAAGTATTTCTATGAGAGCGGCATTGCTCAGGGTGACTTGACGGCCAAGAGTATTTCTCGTAGCCGAATGGCATTACCTTGGAGATTTAAATGACCATTTATTTTTGTATTGCTGGAATCACAACTTTACTGGCTTGGATCTCCGAAAAAGTGAAGAGCCAGAAGCTGGCATGGGTTTTACTCGGTTCTGTTGTGCTAATCTTTTGCTTTTTTGCTGCAGTTCGCGACCCGTCTGTAGGAACAGATACTACTTATTATGGATACCCAACCTATCATAGTGCTTTAACGTATGACTTTTTTACGTTTATCGGTCCAACGGTTTATTCTGGTTTTGGTTTTCTTTATAAGGTCGTAACTTGGATTGCCTCTAACCTTCTAGGTACTTTCCAAGGTTTTCTTTTTGTTCTTGAGCTCTGTATCGTTTTGCCTGTGGTGATTGTTGGTCGCAAGACAGCAAAAGGACATCTAGCCCTTGTTGTTGCCTTGTTTGCGCTGTATTTCTACCCCCTCTCCTTTAATCTCATTAGGCAATCTATTGCAATGAGTTTTCTTTTGCTTGCTTATTGGGGATTGGATAGAGACAATCTCAAGAGCTATTTTATTTGGCTGATAATCGCCGTTCTTTTTCATACTACGGCTTTAAGCGGTCTCTTACTGCTTGGTGTTTATTGGATTGCGAAACTTGGTTGTATTTCAACAGCGGCTAAGGTATTTCTTTTTTTCGGTTTTGCGATTTGTATTGTTTGTGCCATGCCTCTTTTTCTAAATATATTTACGCAATTTTTTTCACATTTCGATACATATATGAGTGGCGGAGCGTTATATGTTGTTGGAAGAGGTCTACGGAGCGTGTTCGAGTTCTTCTTTGTTCTTATTGGTCTTTTTATTTTGGGCACTGCTTTTAGGGCACGAGAGCGTTTTGCTCGAGACAACTTTGTTCCTAGGCGTATAGAGATGCTTGTTTTGGTCGCTCTTTTTGGCGTGGTGGTCAATGGAATCAGCTTATATTCTATAGCCATAGGGCGTCTTGCCATGTATTTCCTTTATTTCTTTATCCTTTTGGTTCCCTCATATATAGAGCTTATTCCAGGGAAGTTGGAAAAGTTATTTTTCGCTGCTTTTGCTATTTTCGCCTTTGCTTTGGTTTCTTTCGATACTTTTGCAATTACGGGGCAGTGTGAGGTCGTTCCTTATGTATTTGGGAGTTTTTAATGAATAACTTGGTTGCGTCAGTGATTATTTCTGCCGCCTCCACCAAGGAGGCATATTTCGAGGACGCCATTAACAGCGTCCTGCGACAGAGCATGGGCGACTTCGAGCTTATTGTGGTTGACGACGGTCTTTCTGAGGAGAATCGAACGTTTCTTCATGGCCTTGACGATCCAAGAATTATCGTCTTGACGAACGAGAAAAATATCGGGCAGTCGAAATCCGTGAATAAGGCCCTTAAGGTTGCTCGAGGTACGTACGTGATTAGGATGGATGCCGATGATGTTATGTTACCTACTCGTATTGCTGACGAGATTGCCTATATGGAAGAGCACCCCGATGTCATCGTTGCTGGGGCGCTCGCCATCCAGTCCAGTGATAGACGGATTATTCCTAGGATCTATCCTTCCTCTGATTGCTTTGCTGTTGGTCTTTTCTTTACTAACGATATAGTGCACCCGACTGCGGTCATCAGGCGTGAAATGGCGTTTGAACGTGGACTTTGGTATGACGAGGAATATCTTTACGCTCAAGATTATAAGTTATGGGTCGACGCTCTGAACTGTGGAGAGATTGGCCTTCTTGAGAAGCCAGTCTTGGTTTATCGGATGCATCCTGGGCAGATAGGCAGTACAAAGAGTGCTCAGAGGCCGGTATATTCGAAGCGCGCCAGGCGTCAGGCTTTTGCTTATTTCGGTGTTGATCTTTCGGATGATGAAGTTGATAGACTGTTTTCTCTCGTTGACGATGACGAATTGCCCGATTTTAGTGTTTGTCGCGTGCTAAGAGACAAATGTCACAACGCAATGGAGAGCGATGTTTATATCTTGTTTGAGCGTGAGATTAGCTTCAGGATTTTTAAGGGCGGAATGAGGTGGATCTTGCGCAAGCGTTCTTTGAGAGTGCTAGCTTGCGCGGAGTTCTGGAAAGCCTTGCTGAGTTTTTGGTACTGGCCTTTTTATTTTAGGAGTCTTCTGACTAAAAAAGCCGGTAAGGAGTTGCTGCAACAGATAAATGCGCCGCGATAGTTCGGTGGTTGAAGCCTCGGGTTCAGTCTTGAATGCTTTTTCGCATCGGTGACGTTCTCTTTGCAATATTTAATATATGGCCGCTTGGAAAGGTTGTATGGGTTGCGTAAATACCGACTGTAGGAGTGGTCTTGAGCTTGCCTTGACTTAAGGAGGCTGAGCTGTGCGTTTTTATGTATCGAAAGGTATTTCAATGAAAAATAAACTTTTGCTGTATCTAAAGAATCCATGGAAGTTTTACTGTGCTGCAGTCAATAGAGGGATGACCAATTTTGTTCCTGATGAGCCGCATTTGAAGGCGATGTGTCGAGCCTCCTTAGGAAAGAGTGTCAATATCGATGCTCCCGTTACGTTTAATGAGAAGTTGCAGTGGCTCAAGCTCCATGACCGCAACCCCCTCTACACCACGCTTGTCGACAAGGCTGAGGTGAAGCCTTGGGTGGCCGAGCGCATCGGCTGGGAGCACGTGGTGCCGACCCTGGGTGTTTGGGATTCTTTCGACGAGATCGACTTCGATTCCCTTCCCGATCGCTTCGTGCTCAAGTGCACGCATGACTCGGGCGGGCTCGCCATCTGTCGTGACAGATCAACCTTTGATGTTGCCGCTGCCAGGAAGAAGATCAAGCGGTCACTCGCGAGGAACTTCTACTGGTTGGGGCGCGAGTGGCCCTATAAGAACGTTAAGCCGCGTATTCTGGCTGAGCAGTATTTAGACCCAAATACTGCTGACGGTGACCTCTATGACTACAAGTTGTTGCGTTTTACTGATGGCCGGCTTGTGACGCAAGCGATGACGGACCGCTTCACCGAGGGCAAGATGAGTAAAACTTTCTTTGACGAGGACTGGTGTGCCCTGCCCGTACGAGAGGACGGCCAACCGATACGC
>CAVHFE010000091.1:0-3369 GCA_963635145.1 Oscillospiraceae bacterium | reverse complement strand
TCTTGTTTGCCCGGAACACTTCGAGCAGATGAAGGAAATGGCGAGGAAGCTTGGCGAGGGGCTGCCCTTTGTAAGGGTTGACTTCTACGAGTCCAATGGTGGACTTTACTTTGGCGAGATGACGCTTTATCCAAAGTGCGGATTCGAGCTCTTTGAGCCCGAGGAATGGGATGAGAAGTTTGGATCTTGGATTGACCTCTCGAATGTTGCCGGGGGGGAGGTGGCTCCTTGTGAGTGATGCGGCTGCTCTTTGGGTTCATGAGGACAGCTCGGTTCATGCGGATCCGAATGACCTTACCGATTATAAGGTGATGTGCTTTGGTGGTAAAGCCCGCTGCGAGTTTACCTGCACGGGCCGTACTGATGGCGATTTGCATGTTGACTTCTTTGATACCGAATGGAATCATCTGCCCTTCACTCGGCACTATCCCAATGCCAACATTCCGCCCGAGGCCCCCCTCGCGCTTGAGGGATATGGTGGCGATGGCCGAGCGGCTGTCGGAGGGCATCCCTTTCGTGTGTGCCGACTTTTACGAGGTGGCCGGGCAGTACTACTTCGGCGAGATGACCTTCTACCACAATACCGGCATGGTTCCCTTCGAACCCGAGGAGTACGATGAATTGTTCGGGAGTTTGATAGAGCTCCCCATGTGATATGTTCCATGAAAGCGGCGACGATTTGCAATACAAGGAGGACGAGGAAGATGTTAACTCCCTTTCTCGAACCTTATGGAGGCAGAATTTCTTGTCTTCCTAAGGCTCTAGCTAATTATCTTATTAATCCTGATTTTAGAGTTATGGTTAAAGTCCGGCATATTCTTTATACGAGCGGAGAACGTTCTGTTTGGTTGAGTCAGCGACTTCGTGCACGCTACCCCATTGTTTTTTCGGCACATGCAACTGCTGGTTCTGGACTCCGAATTCCACACTACCAAGGCGTTGTAATTGGGCGAGATGTGCGAATGGGTAGGAACTGCACTATCTATCAACAGGTTACTCTTGGGCAGAATCGGGGTGCTTTTCCTGTCTTAGGCGATGATGTGATTGTGTACGCTGGCGCAAAAATCGTGGGGGATATCCATGTCGGCGACGGTGCGGTTATTGGTGCCAATGCCGTTGTGACACGCGATGTGCCCGATGGCGCTATCGTAGGCGGCATTCCTGCACGTGTCATAAAATACAGGGATTTAGAAAAAGACGTGGAGCTTTTCTAGAAAACATGACTTCACTGAAAAAGAACATAGGCTATAACTTTGCCTATCAGCTGCTTATACTTGTTTTGCCGCTGGTGACTGCACCCTACCTGGCTCGCGTGATTGGTGCGGCTGGCGTGGGCACTTACTCATATTCATATTCAATTGCCACCTATTTCGTGTACTTCATTAAGATGGGGCTGGATAATTACGGGAACCGCGCGATCGCAGCCTGCCAGGATGACCCAGACGAGCGAAGCCGGGTCTTCTGGTCCATCTATGCAATGCAGGCCGGCTGCTTTCTTTTGGCGGGCAGCTGCTATGTCTGCTACTGCCTCGCCTTCTCCGGCAACATCGTTGTTGCTCTGCTGCAGGGCCTCTATGTCCTCTCTGCGCTTTTCGACATCAACTGGTTCTTTTTCGGAATGGAGCAGTTCAAGCTGACCGTCATTCGCAACACCATTGTGAAGACGGTGACCGTTGCTCTCGTTTTTATTCTTGTAAAGGATTCCGGCGACACTAACGTTTATATTGCGATTATGAGTGCGGGTTTTCTTGTATCTCAAATGGTGCTGTGGCCTTTCTTACGGAAATACATTCACTTTGCTCGTCCTTCTGTTCCGGATATTGTTGTGCATATTAAGCCTAATCTTGTGCTTTTTGTACCAGTTATTGCCATCAGTATCTACAATATTTTAAGCAAAATCATTTTGGGTTATATGGCTGGTGAAGAACAAGTAGGCTATTTTGAAAACGCTGTGAAGATCACTTCAGTACCGATCGCTTTTGTGGCTGCTATCGGTACTGTTATGCTTCCTAGGACGAGCGCTCTGCTCGCGAAGGGTAAGGTTGAGCTGGCTAGGGCTCATACCGATAAGACGCTTGTCGCTGTGATGGCATTTACGGCTGTCGCGGCCTTTGGCATCCCTATGATTTCCTACCCGTTTACGCTGCTGTTTTATGGTCCCGGTTTCGACACGAGCGCGGAAGTGCTTATTGTCCTGTGCGCGACCGTTCCGCTTCTCGGATTCGGTAACGTTATTCGCACTCAGTACCTCATTCCAGCAAAGTGCGACTCGGTGTTTCTTTGGTCAGCCGTTTGTGGGGCGGTTGCCAACTTCTCTGTGAACATCGCTCTTATCCCGGTTCTTGGCGCCGTAGGTTCTGCATTCGCCTCTGTGGCCGCTGAGGTTGCCGTGCTGGTGTACCAGGTGGTTCGCGTGAGAAAAGAGATTCCCCTGGCGCGCTACTGCGGCTACGCTGCGGCATTCCTGACGGCGGGCGGACTGATGGCACTTGCGCTCGTAGCAATCGGGTTTGACTCACAGAGCCTATGGATAAAGATTTTCGGCACTGTGGGAATTGGGCTTGCTGTTTATCTTCCGCTTGCTACAATTGCCTTCGTTGGTTTGAGGCGCTTTTCTAATACGGGACGTTCATAGGAGGAAATGATGCGCAGTAATCATGCGAATGATGACGTGTTGGTGAGCGTTGTCTGGAAGCGGCTTTTTATGGGGTTCTGTGCCCTTTGCCTTTTGGCTGGCGCTGCCGCCGCCGTGTATAAATTCACGGATATTCGATATTACATGGGGGTATTCATATGAGTCCAATAACTGGTATGACCCCTATGTTTCCCAGGCGAGGAGCCATAGCGGCGTGAAATACTGCGAAACTCTTCGCCAGCGACGTCTATCACATGAGCGGCGATGGATATGCGCTTTGGATCGATTCTATTCGCGATTATGTGAGTCAATAATTTACGTATTTTGGTTAGAAAGAGGCTGATTTATGACAGGTAAAAAGGTTCTTGTGACCGGGGCGGCTGGTTTCATCGGTTCGTTCCTGGTTAAGAAGCTGCTGGAGACCACCGATGACGTGATAGTCGGCCTGGATAACGTGAATAGCTACTACGACCCGGACATCAAGGAGGCTCGCCTGGCTATGCTGGCCGAGGCGGATGTTGACAACCGCTTCACGTTCGTGCGCGGCGACCTGTGCGACGCTGCGTTGATCGAGAGGCTGTTCGCCCAGAACGGTTTCGACGTGGTGGTGAACCTTGCCGCTCAGGCGGGCGTGCGCTACTCCATCGAGAACCCGAAGGCCTACATCGACAGCAACCTTATCGGCTTCTTCAACATCCTGGAGGCCTGCCGCAACCATCCCGTTAAGCACCTGG
>CAVHFE010000090.1:5981-7204 GCA_963635145.1 Oscillospiraceae bacterium | reverse complement strand
ATAGTTGACCTATCAGTGAATAAAAACGCCGAAGCTATCGAAGCTGCTGTAATCAGCGTGCTAGAGGACCCGCGAGCCAAAAGAATCATAGTGGTAAGGGATGGGTCCGCAAGGCTTTACAAGAAATGAAAAGTGCCAAGGAATTTGCCTCGGCGATCAACCCAGGCTTTTCTCAGCACGGATTAATTATACCGCGTAAATAAAACTAGTGATTCAAGACCCCACGGGGTCTTTTTTCATACCTGAAGCTTGATTACCAGTCGATTCGACACTGCTCCAAAACCATATGGATGTAATCTTCTATGAAAAACGCAACGGCGAAGTACCTGCCTTGGATTTTATTGAATCCCTTCAGCCGAAAGCACAAGAATCCATCTTCAAGGCAATTGATACCCTAGGCAAAAAGGGTAACAATATCAGCAACAAACTGTCAAAACCTTTAAAAGACGGGATTTTTGAGCTGAGGATTCCGCAAGACGGCAACACTTACCGAGTTCTTTATTTCTTCTACGTTGGCAACAAGGCAATCATAACGAACGGTTTCAAAAAGAAAACTCGTAAAGCCCCAACCAAGGAAATTGAAAGAGCCATAGCTTACAGGAAAGATTGGGTGAGTTCTCATGTTGACTTTCAATGATGTCATCAAGCGAAAGCTTAAGGACCCTGAATTTCGCGAAGGGTACAGGTTGAGGGAAATCCAGGAAGACATCACCCTTGCGATGGAGCAGGAAAACGTGAGCATCGAGCAGCTTTCCGAGAAAACGGGAATCTGCTCGAAGAAGCTTCGCCGTATTTTCTACGACATCGATCGGGTTGATATCGGAACATTGCAAAAAGTAGTTCGCTGTTTAGGCCACGAACTTGAGTTGAATTTCGCTTAAACGAAATACGACTCACGAACGATGATTTCGACCCCCGCCTAGCCAGCTAGGCCCCGTTTGATTACCAGTCGATTCGACACTGCTCCAAAACCAGGAGATCAAAACGCTCGACATAGGTTTTGCGCGCGAATATATGGGGCGAGTCCGCTCGGAATGCCTGATGCTCGCGGCCCTCAGCGGGCGCGCCTCCGAGACCAGGGCGAGGCTGCGCCACGCCTCGGCCGTCTCGCTCGATGCCATGCCGAAGAACCCCAACGCCTACGGCGATGCGATACCTGACGGCTTGGTGAAGGTCGAGGAGCTGGAGGAGGGCGCGGCCTTCGTGGACATGGAGCTGATACG
>CAVHFE010000090.1:0-5971 GCA_963635145.1 Oscillospiraceae bacterium | reverse complement strand
CCTCGATGCCCTCAGCTGGTCCGAGGTGGAGCGCACGCTTAACCACTTCTTCAGTCAATCCACGCTCAAACGCTACGCCAACACCGGGCTGTTGGAGATCTCCGAGATGGAGCCGTTGGCCCGCGCGCCCAGACCCCCGCGCTATGAGGCAAGAGCAAGAAAGGGAGCCGTTGCTTACGGCTCCCTTTTGTTTGCCCTAACCTTGTTTACTGCCCCTTTCCATGTCCTCCCTGATGAGCTTCTTTATGTAGCCGCTCATGTTCTCCTGCTGCTCCAAGTGGCGCAGGATGTCGGTGTCGTTCGGCCCGAACCTGACGACTTTCTGCGTGAGCTTGCTTTTTTGGTCCTGATACAGAGGCATCTTCTCATTCAGATACTTCAGCCAGTTGAAGTTATAGAGCTTCTTATCACGTGGGTCCATGGCTTCCCACTCTTTACGAACTTCTAAGCGATACTGCCTCCTTTCATCCATTCGCTGAGTCTTTGCGATCGTACGCTCGACCAAGCTGGGAGATGAAAGGTAGTAAGTATTGGTACGTTCGTTGTACTTAACCTCGAAATCCATAGTAAACACTCCTCCTGTTTATGATATTACTAATAATTTCAGACATAAAACCCCAGGTCAGACTACAAAAAACTGTCTATTTTTTGATGGCAATTCGTATCTATATTATATAGGAGTTTGATTACCAGTCGATTCGACACTGCTCCAAAACGAAACAGACGAGCAAGAGAAAAAGGAACGCCGTTGCGATCGTGTTCGACAACAGCGAGAACGAGACCCTCTCAGATAATGAGCTTGAAGCCTTCATATTGAGGTCGAAGCGCTTTTCCAGAGGCCGTATCTACATCCTCGGAAAAGATGAAAAACTCAGACGAATAAAATAAGCAGACGGCTCACACTCCACCAAGAAAGGGTGGTGCATGGCCGCCAGCCGTTACGTTGATTCTACCACAGGTGGAGCCAATGGGAAGAAACCCTTTAGTCCACCCACACATCAACCGACGAGCTAAAACACGCGGCGATGCACACGTCAAAAAGGTTATCAGAGACATTTTTACTACGTGTCCAGCTAAATACCCAGATAAATTATTTTTTCGTGCTATAGCCCTATCAGCGCAATCGCAAGCCGCACTGGATTGCCTAGCGGAATCAACGAAATCAACGAGCAGCAAGGCCTCGCAAACCCAAGCTACTCATACTCCCGCAGGATGCCCTGCAGGTATTTTTGGTAGGACTTTTTCAGGGTGGCGGGGTGCTCGATGGTCATGTGAGTGCCTCGCTCGGCCAGCCAGCCGAAGAAGGTGGGCGACTCCATCACCACCGCATGCACGCGCGCATGCCGAGCGTCCACCGGCGACACCGTGACGTCGAAGCCGAAGCGGTCGATCACGGCGCCCATGGCAACTTCGTCCACAATGAAGGAAGCCGACACCGACTCGCCCATGTACATCCCGAACGAACGGTTGGAGTATTCCTCCAAGTCGAAGTTGGCTATCTGCGAGTTGCGCGCGGCCCTTTCGTCAAGCACCTCGATATCCAGCATACGATCCAGGCGATAATTGGCGAAATCCTCGTACTTATCCGAATAGGTAATGAGGTAATAGCAATCGTTGACGTAGGTCAGCTGCACAGGGCTTGCCTCGTAGCGCCGCCCCTCGCGACGCAGCACGCGCTCTTTGTTCACGTTGTAGCGGAAGTACAGGAAGCTGATTTTCCGATGGTTGGCCAAGGCGCGCTGAATGGCGTCCAGGTTGTAGAACACCGATTCGTTTTGCATCTTGATGCGCCCCTCAACATGCAAACGATGGCTTAAATCCTCGCGCTGGCGCTTGGACGCAAGGGACTTGATGGCGCGCACCAAGCTGGCCGATTTACCCTCCGTCAAGAAGCGCGAGCTTTGCACCGAGTCGATGAGCAAGCGCAGCTCACCCTCGGTAAAAGGGCGGGATATCAGCGCGTATTGCACCGGTGACGTGCGCAAATGCTCCACCTCAAAACCGCAAGCCTCCAGTGCGGCAAGATCGCGATAAATCGCCTTGCGCTCGGCATCGATTCCCCGCTCGGCCAAGGCCCCGATAATCTGAGGCATGGTAAGGCCACACTCCTCGTCGGTTTGCTCGAAGAGGATCTTCAAAAGCTCCAAGAGCTTAATCTTTTGGTTATTTGCCCGAGATGCAGCCATCCGCGCCAAAGCCTTTCTTCGCCCGAGTAGGCCAACCAACCTAGCCTGCCCGACCAGCCCAACCTACCCAGCTTAGCCAATGACAAGCCCAACTTGCTCGAAGCGCTCAACGAGCCAAGAAGCCGGGAATCCTCCCGACCAGCCCGCAATAGTCGCAATCCGACCAGGGCCACCTACGAAATACCCAGCAGCAAAGGCACCCAAGCCGCCCGCAACAACAACTAGCGACGGCGAATGTTGCCCACCACCGAGGGGCCTTTTTGCAGGTAGATGATCATCACGATGACGAAGGCCAGGGTGCCGAGCACCGTCAAAATGCCATACGAAATCGTATAAGTACCCGTAAGCTCCATAAGGACGCCAGGCAGCAGGTTGAACAAAAAACCGCCCGAATTGTAGGCGATCTGCAAGTCCTTAACCAAGCGTCCACGCTCCATGGTGGTGGAAAGGTCGAGCGACCACACGCTGATGCCCACCGTGCCCAAGGCAGCGCCCAAACCCAGCAGCACCATGCCCACAGCGGTAAGCACCTGGTTCTGTAAGCCGGCAAAACAACAGATCAACAAACCGGCAATCATCATGACGAAGAAGATGGCTGAGCCCATGCGCGTACCCACCGCATCGAAAACGATGCCGGTTAAAAACTTGCCCATGGTAAGCGCCAAACCCGCCACCGAAAGCATGATCGCAGAATAGAAGGCTGGGAAACCCGACGAGGTCATCAAAATACCCAGGTAGCCGAAGCCCGCGATGCTGATGGAGCCGATGCACACCATACCGACGAACATCGCGTGATGCGCAATGGGCTTCAAAGGCCTCGTGGCACCCATGTGAACATGGGGCTTATCGTCCTCGAGCTCATGCGGGTTAATGTACTTTTCCAACCCCATTTCTTCGGGACGGTTGCGCAGAAGCAAAACCACCAGCAAGCCGACGACAAGGGCTATGCCCGCCTCGACCCAGAACGAAACCGAAAGCGAGAAGTTCTCGATCAGCGCATGCGCAACAACGGGCATGAGCATGGATGCCACGCCGCTGCCGCAGGAGGCGATGCCCACCGCCGTGCCGACGTTGCTTTCAAACCAGCGTCCCACCAGGAAGGTCATGCAAACCATGCCGCCCAGACCATAGCCCGCACCGGCAACCACGGCGCCTATCATGAACTGCCACAGATTGCCCGCAAAGCCGTAAATCACAAAGCCCGCGCAGGTGAGCATGCAGGCAATGGTCACGCCCAGTCGGCAATCGAAGAACTGGTACCACTTAACCACCAGGAACATGCAGATAAGCGACACCAAGGTACGGCATGCAAGAACAAGGGATCCGCCCGTGTCGCCCACACCCGGAGTCGCAACGATGTAGCTTTGGTACACGTTGAACGACGTGCTGGGCAGGCCGATGTTCACGAAGATGAATAGGAAACAACAGGCGCAAACCACCCGCTCGTAGTGCTTTGCCAGTACCGCCTTCATATGGGCACTCATCTTCTTTCGCCAAACAAAAGGTGCAGATTCATCAAGCGAGTATAGCAATTAGCGCAGGCGGGCAATACATGAGACAATGCAAGCTATCTATTTATTCACAAACGAAACAGCCGGCGATATAAGCCGGTAGCGCAACGTCAAGGCTCGGCGGCGGGCCAGCGGCAGCGCGGCAGACCCAACAAGGACAGGAGTGCCCTTAATGGCAGAGTTCATCTATCAAATGTACAAGGCTCGCAAGGCCCACGGCGACAAGGTGATCTTGGACGACGTGACGCTGAGCTTCTACCCCGGCGCGAAAATCGGCGTCGTGGGCCCCAACGGCATGGGCAAGTCGACCCTGCTCAAGATCATGGCCGGCCTTGAGGAAGTGAGCAACGGCGACGCCAAGCTCACCCCCGGCTACTCCGTCGGCATCCTGATGCAGGAGCCTCCGCTGGAAGAGGATAAAACCGTCCTCGAAAACGTGCAGATGGCCTTTGGCGACATCCTGGCTAAGATCGAGCGCTTCAACGCGATCGGCGCCGAGATGGCCGAGCCCGATGCCGACTTCGACGCCCTGATGGAGGAAATGGGCAAGCTGCAGGACGCCATCGATGCCGCCAACGGCTGGGATCTGGACAGCCAGCTTTCCCAGGCGATGGACGCGCTGCAGTGCCCCGATCCCGACATGCCCGTGAACGTGCTTTCCGGCGGCGAGCGCAGGCGCGTGGCCCTGTGCCGCCTTTTGCTTGAGGCGCCCGACCTGCTTCTTCTGGACGAGCCTACCAACCACCTGGATGCCGAATCCGTGCTGTGGCTGGAGCAGTTTCTGCAAAACTATCCCGGCGCCGTGCTGGCCGTCACGCACGACCGCTACTTCCTCGACCACGTGGCCGAGTGGATCTGCGAGGTCGACCGCGGGCAGCTGTTCCCCTACAAGGGCAACTACTCCACGTACCTGGAAACCAAGGCCGCGCGCATCGAGGCGCAGGGCCAGCAGCAGGCCAAGCTTGCAAAGAAGATGAAGCGCGAGCTTGAGTGGGTGCGCTCGAGCCCCAAGGCCCGTCAGGCCAAGAGCAAGGCGCGCCTGGCCGCCTACGAGCAGATGGAGGCCGAGGCGCGCGCCGCGAAGGACGTCGACTACTCCGAAATCCATATTCCTGTGGGCCCGCGCCTGGGCAACAAGGTGCTGGTGGCCGAGCATCTGCACAAGGAATTCGACGGGCGCGTGCTGATCGATGACCTTTCGTTCCAGCTGCCTCGCAACGGCATCGTCGGCGTCATCGGCCCCAACGGCGTTGGCAAAACCACGCTGTTCAAGACTATCGTCGGCCTGGAGCCTTTAACTTCAGGCACGCTTGAAGTGGGCGAAACGGTGAAAATCAGCTACGTCGACCAGAACCGCGAGGGCATCGACCCCGACACCAAGCTGTGGGAGGTCGTCTCGGGCGGCACCGACTTCATGATGGTGGGCGAAACCGAGGTGCCCAGCCGCGCCTACGTGGCGTCCTTCGGTTTCAAGGGCTCCGATCAGCAAAAACCCGCCGGCGTTCTTTCCGGCGGCGAGCGCAACCGACTGAACCTGGCGCTCACCCTGAAGCAGGGCGGCAACCTGCTTCTACTTGACGAGCCCACCAACGACCTGGACACCGAAACCCTGGCCGCCCTTGAGGAAGCACTGCTCGAGTTCCCCGGTTGCTCGGTGGTGGTTAGCCACGACCGCTGGTTCCTCGACCGCATTGCCACGCATATCCTGGCCTGGGAAGGCACCGACGAGAACCCCGGCAACTGGTTCTGGTTCGAGGGCAACTTCGACGATTACCAGAAGAACCGCATCGAGCGCTTGGGTGCTGAGGCAGCAAAACCGCACCGCATCCACCGCAAGCTGACTCGCAACTAAAAGGCTTTCGACCGGCTCGGCTTTGGGCGGCTGGTCGCAGGGAGCCGAGCCGGTCCTGCGTTTAGGGCCGCCTTAGTCGGAGACAGGCAAGCTCACCCGTCGGCAATACTCCGCAACAGCAACAAAACGACCCGCATCGCAATTCAAACGCGATGCGGGTCGTTCGTTGTAGGCTTGTTTTTAGGCGGGGGCCAGGCCTACCGGCAAGCAGCAGCCCCTAGCGCTCGTTCCTGCGGCGACGCAGAGCCGCCATTGCTGCAGCTGCGACGAATGCCGCGATGGTTGCGAGCGCCATGGCGGGCGCCAGAGCGGTGTCACCGGTGGCGGGGACGGTCGAATCATCAGCAGAGCCGGCCGTGACGTCGGCCTCCCCATCGGCGGTACCGTCAGAGCCGTCCGAGCCGTCCGTTGCCTGGCCTTGG
>CAVHFE010000089.1:0-7273 GCA_963635145.1 Oscillospiraceae bacterium | reverse complement strand
CCCTTAAGCGGTTTGAGGACTCAGCGTTCATCGAAGGCGTCTTTGTCGTGTGCGTTGAATCGTGGATCGAGGAGCTTCAGCGCATAGTCGAGGACGAGTCCTTTAAGAAAGTCAAGGCAATTGTTCCCGGCGGCAGTACCGGGCAGGAATCCATTTTCCGTGGACTCGATAGCGCGCGCGGCTCGGGGCTTGTCGGCGTCGATACGGTGGTTCTCATTCACGATGGCGTGCGCCCGCTTATAGATGCCGGCACTATTGATCGATGCGTCCAGTCTGTAAGGGAGAAGGGCCCCACCGCCACCGTCTCGGATGCTGTCGAGACTGTAATACGTCTCAACGGCGACCAAGTCGCGGATGTGTACGATAGGTCGAGCTGCAAGCTTGCGAGAGCCCCGCAGGGGTTCATGTTCGAAGAACTGTACGCTGCGCACTTGCTTGCGCTAAAGGAGGGAAGGACAGACTTCATAGACTCTGTTTCCCTTATGAGCTACTACGGGTACCCCATCTTCACCGTTGACGGGCCTTCCGAGAACATAAAGATCACCACGCAGCAGGATTTCTTCGCCTTCAAGGGGTTCATGGATTCTAAGGAGCTGAGCCAGCTATGGCAGTAAACGCGCTTTGGGATTATGCTGACGAAGTCGCCCAAGACTGTGAAGCCGACCTAGGGGTCCTCCGGGGCAAGACCCTCCTCATCACCGGTTCCACCGGCCTAATTGGCTCGCAGCTTGTGAGGGTGGTGCTAACTGCTAGCGAAAACCGCGATCTCGGGATCAGGCTCGTGCTTCCTGTTAGGAACATCGACAAGGCCCAGGCTCTTTTCGGTGGCTTTGATGGCATTATCGACTACTTCGATTGGGAGATGGGCGACGCCTTCCCCAGTGATCTGAGCTTCGACTACGCGGTTCATCTCGCTTGCACGACTTCCAGCCGCGATTTTCTGGAAAAGCCGGTCGAGGTTATCTCTTCAATTTATCTGAGCGCCAGCAACCTGCTCAAGGCTGTTGGCGCCCGCAAGGCGAAGGCTGTCCTTGTTTCGACCATGGAGGTCTATGGGGAGGCAGAGGGGATCCTTGGCGAGACCGATTTGGGCAAAATGGACCCAATGGTGCCGCGGAACAGCTACCCCGAGGCCAAGAAATTGACGGAGTGCCTGGCGGCTTCTTTTGCCGCTGAGTACGGCGTCGCCGTTAGCGTTGCCCGTTTTGCCCAGACCTTCGGTGAAGGTGTTTCACCTGCTGACGGCCGTGTTTTTGCGGAATTCGGCCGGTGCGCCCGTGATCGCAAGGATATAGGACTGCTTACCGACGGCAGCTCCAGCGGCATTTACGTGGCCGTTAGCGACGCCGTTTCTGCCATCCTGCGCATTCTTGTGGGCGGCAAAGCGGGAGAGGCCTACAACGTTGCCAATGAAGATACGTTCTGCACCATCCTCGAGATGGCCAATATGGTTGCCGCTGAGTTTGCCGAAGGACAAATTGCCGTGACGCATGTAGACGATGATGGCCGCTTGGCGACGTTCCGGAAGTCGAAGAGCCTCAGGTTGAGCAGCGCGAAGCTGAGGGAACTCGGATGGTCTCCCAGGGTTTCGTTGAAGGGGATGTTCGAGCGGATGCTGCGCGTGTGGGAAGAGCGGGAGGATCGTTAATACAGGGCACTGGTGCGACTGGGCGATCTTTTGGCATTGCACGAGAGGCTGCATGCAGACGGGGTGGATCGGCAGCGCTGCCGGTGTTGATGGTGCGCTCGATATTTCCGTGCATCTGAGGTCCAGCGACGAAATGAACTTCAGGATCACAACCCCGGGCGACCTGCAGATATTCAGGGCGCTTGTTGAACAGGAAAGGTGCAGATGAGGTACACGGAAGGGTATGTTGCCTGCTTACGTGAATGCGCGGCGGGCGAGAAGAGCCTGACGGGGCTAACCGGCATGACGGTACTGATCACCGGCATGTCTGGCCTTGTGAGCTCCGAGCTGGCGGCGCTTGTGTTCGAGGTGCAGTGCGGACTTGTGGAGGCTGCTCGAGAGACGCTTGGATGCTTGGTCTATGGGGAGACATGCTGATGAGGAAGGGTTTGCTCTGTGATATCGACGAAAGACATCTCGATAACGGGCCTTTGGTTTCTATTATAGTTCCTGTATACAACACGCCTGAGGGGCCGCTTAGGAGGTGCCTCAAGTCTCTCTTTGTCCAGGACTATCACAATATCGAGTTCATTATTGTCGATGATGGGAGTGACGAGGGCTGTCGTGCCGTTCTGGACGACGTGTTGTCTTCCGAGCCTCGTTCGCGCATCATTGCCGGTGGTCATAGGGGCGTCTCGCATGCGAGGAACGTTGGAATCGATGCTGCCGAAGGAGAGTGGATCGCCTTTTCCGATGCTGATGACGAGGTGGAGTCTTGCTTTGTCTACGATGCGCTTAAAGTTGCTCTTGCGGAAGAATCCGACTTCGTTTGCGGAAGCGTTGCCCCGCTGTTTCAGGATTCTGCTCTTAATCGAGGAGCATATAGTCAAGAGTACTGCGTTGTTGATGAAAAACTGGGCCTAACAGCTGCAGGAGTGCAGATGTTAGGCCCAGTGAAATATCAATATTTCACTGGGCCTGATTTTAGTGGTCGCGGACCGGTTGCCAAACTTTACAAGATGGCGCAAGTTGGCAATCTTAGATTCGACGAGGGGATTCCCATTGGCGAGGACAATCTTTTCAACTACCGTTACATCGAGCGTTGCCGATCGATGGTGATTGTTGATTCGCTATGGTATCTCTACTATCAGTATGAGGGTTCTGCGGTGCATGCTGCTGACCTAAAACCGTGGAAGTGCTCGCTAGAGCGGATGCTCGCTAACCGTGAGAAGAACGAATCTTTGGTGCCGTTTGATTCGCGTTGTTCCTTTATGGCTGCGCAAGTGGTGGAGATTCTCGCACGATCGACTAGGGTTTTTAATGCGGGGCGTAAAGGGTCGGAAATGCTTGCCTTCGCCTCCAGTTGCGGTTGCTTTTCAGGATGCTGTCTCGAGGGCTATGAGCTTTCCCCGTGGTTAGCGCATTTTATCCTCCTTTGCAAGAGGGGTCACTTTCGTCGTGCTTCCTGGTTTTGGATAGTTAGGACTTTGGCCAAGGACCGACTTGCGAATCAGAAATTAATAGATCCTCGTTCTGTGCCAGTTTTCGGAAAGAGGTAGAACTTGAATAATTCAGTGTCCTTTTCCCTTCGTTCAAACAATAGTTTGCTCGGGATGAAGATCGATGAGGCTTTCTACTATTTAGCTTTCGCGATCTATTACGTTCAGTTCGTTCTTGAACGCACAACTTTTACCGATTTTTTGTTCATGCCTATTGACGTATTTACGGGGGTTACTCAGATAGTCGTACTCCTGCTTCTCTTCTCTAAGTTCGTGATGCAGAGAGCGTCCTTTAGGTGTTGGTTATTTGCAACCCTCGTGGTGCTTGTCGGCTTTCTGTCATGGCGCCAGTCTGGCGAAGGGTGGCTCTTCTGGGCTTCTTTGTTCATAGTTTGCGCCAATGGCGTACGCTTGCGACCCCTCGCGAAGATCTCCTTGGCGCTTTCGCTTCTAATTCTTGCGCTTACGACGCTATTTGCTTGCTGCGGCGTTATTGAAAATAGGGTTTCTTTGCGCGCGGGGGTGACCCGCTATGCTCTGGGGTTTACCCATCCGAACCACTTGGGCCTAGTTCTTCTTAACGTTTGTGTGGCCTTTTCCGTTCTACGCTTCGGGAAAAATCCTGCGCCGGATCTTATTTTGATCGCTGTCGCCGCAATTATGAACTTGGCAATTTGTGATTCCCGCAGCGCTGCGCTTCTTTCGCTGCTGCAGGCTGTGCTTCTGCTTATTTTTTACTTTGCGAAAAATGAAGGGCCGCGAAAGGCGTTAAGATACGGATTTGTCGCCGTTGCATTTGCCGTCCTCGCCCTGAGCTTCTATTTCATGGTCGCCTATAACCCGTCAAACCCTGTAGAGTTTGCTTTGAACAGTGTGCTTACCGGCCGCCTTCGCTTGGCTAACGGTTATTACGAGATGCAGCCGCTCACCCTGCTCGGGTCCGATTTCACGGCGTTCTCCCCGATTTACTGGGAGAACGGAAAGGCCTATACATTCGTCGTCGACAACGCGTGGTGTCATCTGGTGCTCAGGTACGGATTGATCCCAACGCTTCTATTCCTTGCCGGTTACGCCTTGCTATTCCTGAAGCTGGTGCGGCAACGCAGGTGGGACGCCGTATTATTCGGACTTCTTCTTATGAGCGTTTACGGTTTTTCCGAGACGCTTGGTATCCGCTTTGAGTGTAATTACTTTCTCTACGCTGTTGGGGCGGAGCTTCTGTACGCCGATGTTTTCGTTGAAAAGAAACAGCCTGAATTGAATCGTGGGTCCTCGAAGAATGGGGTGACCGTTTGTCGTGGCTAGCATAAACACCCGGAAGTCCGATGTGATCTGGAACTACATAGGCACTATCGTCTCAATGTCTAGCGGCTTTGTTTTGCTGCCACTCCTTATGCATTACCTTTCTGATGACGAACTCGGCCTATGGTACGTGTACCTTGCTTTTTCGAATCTTGCAATGCTCTTCGAGTTCGGCTTCAACCCTACCTTCGCTCGCAACATCGTTTATGTGGTGAGTGGGGCTCGCAGTCTTTCCGTCGAGGGATGCGATAAGGCCTCTGTTGAGGAGGGTATCGACTGGCACCTGCTAAACACAGTAATCAAAGCTTCGAAAGTCATCTATGCCGTTATCGCAATCGTAGCGACTGTGTTGCTGGCGACTGTCGGTTCCGCCTACATTGTCTGTGTGGCCTCCGATATGGACGCCGCCGTAATCTGTGGCTCGTGGCCTCTTTTCTGCGTTGCTGTTTTTCTGAACCTCTACTTCCTCTGGTCTATCACGGTTCTTCGCGGTTATGGTGACGTGGCTGGAGAAAAGAAGGCGTCGGTTTTCTCCAAGTTGGCGCAGCTTGCGGTGAGTGCCGTGCTGCTTATTGGCGGCCTCGGGCTTGTTGGCGCAGCTATCGGCTACCTCGCGAACGCTATACTTATGCGCCTGGCGGCCGTCTTCATGCTACGCAAGCACAAGGTGATAGAACAAGGCAGGCGCTCGGATTCCGAGCCTGTGGACGCATCCGCTATCAAGGGCATATTCTTCACGATTTTTCATCTCGCTTGGCGCGATGGGCTTGTGCGGCTTGCGGTATATGTTTCTACTCAAGCGATGAGCATCCTCAGCTCGTTGTTCTTGGGACTTTCGGAAACCGGCACTTACTCGGTTTTGCTGCAGTTCGCAAATGCTGTCTGTAACTTTGCTTCTGCATACCCGAACTCGTTCTTCCCTGCAATGCAGTCAGCTTTCGTAGAGGGGGATACGGACAGACGACGCCACTACGTTTCGACCGGCATCGTAGGATACTGGGCGCTTCACATACTGAGCACTGCTGGCGTGTGCGTCGTATTTCTACCGCTTTTGCCGCTGTTCAAGCCGAACGTGACGGTTGATTTTGGTCTTTTCGCTGGCATGTGTGTGTATCTGGGGCTTCTGCAGCAGCACTCGATTTTTTGCAACTACATTATCAGCATGAACGAGATTCCGTACATGTGGGGATATATCGTTGCGGCAGCTGTGGGAACGGGCCTCGTTTGCCTGCTTTGCGGTGTTTTTGGCATGGGTGCCTGGGGAATCGTTTTGGGCCAGGCGATTTCGCAACTTGCCTACAACAACTGGAAATGGCCAATTTACCTTTGCGGGAAACTTGGCTTTAGCTATTCGGGATGCCTGCGGGAGGGCATAGTCCAGTGGAAGTCGAGGCTTTGGAGTACCGGTCGACGCAGTAGGGCGTAGCGCTAAGTAGCATAAGTTTCGCTAGCTTTTTGAACGGTTAGCGGATGCATTTTTGGCGATAGATTGATTTGTTGGGGATGGCCAAAAGCCAGAGTTGAAAGATCGACTAGGAAGGTATTGTTTAGATGTGCGTTAAGAGATCATACGTCGTCTTTATCGTGGGAGATTATTATCTTCCTGGTGTGTTGGCGCTCAAGCGCAGCTTGGACTCGGTCGGTTCAGCCTTTCCTTTGACGGCGTTGGTGTACGAATGCTCGAGCGAGACGTTGCGTGCCCTTTCCGAGTGTGGGATCGAGATCATTCAGGCCTTCCTACCCGATGTGTCTCGTGGGATTGTTGAGCTTAACATTGCACATGACCGCAAGAATTGGAACAACAGCTTTGCCAAGCTTGGGGTTCTTGCTCTCACTCAGTTCGATACCGTGGTGATGCTTGATGGTGACATGATGGTCTGTAAAAACATCGACCATCTGTTTGATGCGCCGTCGATGTCCGCCGTGGTTGCCGGCCAGGGGCTGAACCCTACCTGGGTTGACTTGAATTCCGGGCTGATGGTGATCAAGCCTTCGATGCGCCTCTACGACGAGGCGCTGGCTCTTCTTTCGGAAATTGGTATGACGGACCTTGCGGACTTTCCTCGGGGAATCGGGGACCAGGATATTCTGAAGATGCTTCTGGACGGTTGGGCTCAAGATGATCACCTGCATCTGCCTGAAGCATACAATGCCTACTACAATTATCTTGCAGCTTATGAGGCCAGCGGCTATCTTCCTTTTCGCGACGTTTCGGTCGTCCATTTCGAGCTGTCACCTAAGCCATGGGCTTACGGTTTAAAGCAATGGGTAAAGGTGTTTCTCAGGGCTGTCAAGCACGGCTCCTTTGTCGAATTCCGTGCGCTTCGCAGGTACATGGAGCTGTTGCCGTAAGTGCGGCTTGCCTGCGCCCTGTCGGTACCGGCGTAGGTTGCCATAGATGAGTGACTGTCGATGGACGATAAATCTCCTGAGTAAATTACCCTGATCTTGACGTTCTACAGCGAGCTAATGGGCTTTTTGTTACCAGAGCGATTGAGATTCCATGATTTTGCGCTGTGTTTTTGCAGCAGTCTTGGGGCAGGTCCGATGCTCCTGTGTGAGGGTGTTGCCGAGTGGAAGGCGAGGGTTTGGGGGCCTAGGCGAGGCAGCAGGGTATAACGCGAAGGAATGCACAAGCTAGGGTTAGCCACCGCTTTATGGAGACATGGCATTCACGATATCTCAGTTTGATGTGGGGGGGGCTAATATTCAAGGTTGAAAGGTCGATTGAGAGATTACTTCATGGGTAAAGAACGAGATTCGAACATAGAGTCCTTGCGTATCATTGCTATGCTGATGATTGTCTTGCATCATCTGTGTCTGTACGGTTACCAAAGCGGTCAGA
>CAVHFE010000088.1:0-7276 GCA_963635145.1 Oscillospiraceae bacterium | reverse complement strand
CTCCCCTTCCAAAGCGCGAAGACGCTTGCGGTAATGCTTGATGGACTCGCTGGGCAACGGGTACTCACCGTTCGCGGCGACCTTTTCGAGACGCTGGATTGCCTTGTCAAGGGCGGCGAGCCCTTTGCGGATCTCAAGGCCCTCCGCGGGGGTCTCGTCCTCTGCAGCTTCCTTGAAAACGTCCTTCACCTTGACGGGTTTGACCTCGTCGTTGCCCTCGTTGTCGAACTCGTCGGAGGCGTTCAAATCATCGATAAGCTTCTGCGCTTCCTGCGCCTTCTGCCATGCCTGCTTGTCGCGAGCGACCTGGCGGGCGGAAACGGGGTTTCCCTGCGCGGTCATCATGTCGGCGATCACGTCGTTGGTGCGAACGCCGCGCAGCTCGTCGGGATGCTCCTCGCGCATGCGCTGAACCTCAACGCCCAAAACCTCGTAGCCGCGTCCGCGCTCCTCGGGAGTCAAGTCCGACGCGATGAGATTCGTGCTCCAAAGCAGACGCAAAGTTTTCTCATCGTCTTCATCGCAATCGTCGCGCAACAGGACGGGGATGGTGGACCACTTATCGTCGTTCGTCTCCTCGAACAGCTCACGAAGCGCTAGGATGCGATGCCACCCCGCGATGTGCTGATACAAAGTACGGTCACGGTCGGATTCCTCCAACTCGCCGGACTCGATGAGCTGATCGAGCTGATTTGCGGGAAGGACTCGGACTGCTGCGGGCTGCGCAAGGCCGTCCTTGACGATGGACTCCTTCAACGCTGCGACCTTCTCCGCGCTCACCGAACGGTTGTCGGGATGCTCGAAAACGTCGTAGATGGAGATCTCGCGTACACGCGCATCGCCGTCGTTGACGGTCTGCGAGAGGTTGGCGACGGCATCGCCCATGGTGAAGCCCTTACCCTTGGCGGTAACGCCCTTGAATGCGTCCATATTGATCATGGCTTGGTTCCTTTCGATTCGTAAGTTCCACGGTGCCGGATGGCACCGTTCGCTGACCTGGGGGTTTGTTGTTGGTTTGGATCAGCGTTTCGTTTGGTTGGATGGCTTGCTCTTATTTTAAGCCCAGGAGAGGACTTCGTCCGCCAGCTGCTCGAAATCCGCAAGAACCCGATTGTTGGCGTTCGCAGGAATGAAATCGGTGAGCACTTTGGGCTGACGCTCAAGATCGTCCGGGTCGGGCATCGTGGCCTCGCCGACCTTCACGGAATCGTGGATGCAGCAAGGGAAAACAAGCTCATCGCCCAACGCTTCCGAAAGGAACTCACGGCATTTGCGGTCGCGAATCGTCCCCTCCTTGACGCGGCTGCGAAGGACGCGGAAGGGGTCGGGCTTGTCGAGGTGCATCGCCTTGATGGTCTCGTTGAGCGCGTTGATGGTGGTCAAAAGCGAGCGATGCACGGAACCGTCGGCGGTGACGGGGAAAATCAACTTGTCGGCGGCGACGTATGCGTTGGTGGCCTTGATGTCGAGCGTGGGGGAAACGTCGAGGATGATGTAATCGTAGGGTGGCTCCCCCGCCTCGTTGAGCGCCTGTTCCAAATCCTTGATCGCAAAGGCCAAGGCTTGAGGATAGGACAGGATGCCGTCCTTGGCGTAAGTCAAGGTCTCATAGGCGGGAACGATATGAATGCCCTCGATTGCCGTTGGGAAGGTCACGTCGGCGAGACCAGGCTCGGTATCGTCGTTAAGCTCCTTCGGGACCAAAACGTTGGCGATGGATTTTCGCGCTGCCACGGCGAGGTCCACGACGGGACGATCCTCAGGATCGCAAATCCAAGAGGACAGGGTTCCCTGCGGGTCGAGGTCGATGAGCAGGATGCGCTTACCGCGACGCGCGAGGGTGTTCGCGAGGTTCAGCGAGATCGTGGTCTTGCCGACCCCACCCTTGAAGTTGGTTACTGCGATGGTTTTCATTCTTCAACCTTTCGTCTCTTGATTAGTACAAGATGATTATATCACGACTTGCTGTTTGTGTGTGAAGAAAATTAACAGGAATATGGAAAATCGCAGGTGGAGGGGTTTTGCTGGGTGTTGGGTTTCATTTGGTTGGAACGTGGGCCTTGGGTTGTGATTTGTTGGGGTCGATATGCGGCCACCGCCGCGATGGGTTACCTTCATTGCAGGCCACGCGGCGTGAAGGGGGACAGGGCGCCTCGGGTTGGGGTGTTGCAGTGAGTGGTTGGTTGCCTTGGTCGCAGCCTCTTAGACGATAGAAACGCGCGGCCTGATGGTTGGTGCTCGTTGGCGCGGTGAAACCCTTTAACGGGTTTCACGCGATTGCGGGTCACCGTTGAAATAAAAAGAACGGTGCCATGTGGCACCGTTCGCTGACCTGCGAGTTTGTCTTTGGTTTTGGGGCTGTTAGTCAAGCAGCTTTGCATAGACGCAGCAGCGGAATCCCGCTTTGGAGCCCTCCCCCTCCCGTGGCGGGTCGTTGTGCTTATAGAGAATCATATGCTTGCCGATAAGCTGGCTTTTGCCCTGATCGTCGAACTTGTCCCAAACGCTAGAAGCCAAGCGACCCAAATCCGTGTTGGTCACTAAGGGCGATGGAATGGTCTGAACTTCGGTATCGGATCGCGTTCGGAACGAAATCATGAACTTGAAAGTCTTGAAATCGTTGATGGTAACGGGAATTTTTGCCACGTCGACAATCTCGACGGCAAAGCAACGCGCCATTGCGATGCGATAGGCCGCACTCTTCGTCTCGGCGCATTCGATTAAGTCTCGAACGACCAAGCCGACGGTTGCAGGCTTAGGCCGTCCGTTCGATAGCTGGCTTGCGACCTGATAGGCACCTGGAAGAAGCTCCCGATAACGCTTCTCCTTGTTCGCCAAATCCTCTGCCTCGCTCATGGATTCTCCTTTCGTGTCTGCAACGGTGCCATCTGGCACCGTTAATCTACCTGCGGTTTTGCTTTTGTTTTTGAATGTTTTCCTTTATGCGGGCTTCGATATCGTCAGAGAAAAGGGTCCCGACGATATCCCCTATCCGCAGCATTTCGTTCCAAACGTAAGCTTCCTCGATGGGCAGCTTGACAAGAATCTTCCCGCGCTCTTCGAGCTTGGAGCCCTTTTCCAAGTGTTGCTTTATTTTCCTCACATCGGTGCGCGTCTGCACGCCCGCCGTCAAAACTTTGTTCCAAGCTTTATTGAGGGCGCCCTTGGAATATTTACGGTAAAGGTATTCAGGTTCCGACATGACTTTTTCACCTTCCTTAGAAGAACATCTGCATCAGCAACGGCGCACAAAATAAAGCACCTGCTGCACGACCTGCGGGTGATTGGCATAAAGCCACCACATCAAGCCGCAACCTGCGAAGAAGAGCATCAGATAGATGAAGGGCCTTGCGATCCAATAGGCTCGATGAGCGCCCAGATCGGCTCGTAGAATCCAAATACCGGTTTTTTGGCCTTTACGGCTGTTGCACCGTTTGCAGGCTGGGACTAGGTTTTTCAGGTCATTGACATCGCTGATGCCCTGCTTTTCGAGTTTGCGGCGGTAATACCATCCCCGCAACCGATCCTTACCGTTGAAGGCGGCGACGGGTATCACATGGTCCACGATCATATCGCTAGCGTCTTTGAGCAGCTTGTGGCAATAACGACACCGCCACGGGCCGGGATTTTCCTCTATGAACTTCTTTCGATAGTCTCGTGAACGGACATAGGATTGGTCGGTCACGGTCATTTGAAACCCATCGTTTCCGGTTTGCTCCTTCAGATAATCAAGCTCCCCTTGAAGGATTCCGCTCTTTTCCCAGTGATAGGCGTATTTTCCGTCCTTAACCCACTTGAAGTCGGGATAAGCAGATGCGGGAAAACAACGTTTGCTTCTCTTCGGCTTGCGGATTTCCACGTGATAAACGCTCATTACCAAATTCCCCTCATAGCCTCGTAAGCACATTCTGCGTCCAAGGCGATGCGTTTGGCACGCGCTTTGGACGCATCCTTGTAAAAAAGGAAATAGACTTGCAACTCGTCGAAAGCAACATCGAGGACCCACACGCGATCCATAAGCTCAGCGAACTCCGCCAGCGCATCATCGCTCCCGCCTTCAACCTCCCAGGAGATCCTGCCACGGGAAACGGCGAAAGTGACCAGCGAATTGTCCGCGAGCGCGATTTCAGCACCGATACGGTAAAGCTTCTTGTCGGCGCATTTCCCGCCGTAAGCCAAAAGAGCGGCTGCCTCGCTTTGCATTTTGGAAGCTTCAAGCTCCCACAGAATGTTTTCTTCCCGACCCTCAGCCCAGGCAAACCAATCGACAATCTCCGGTTGGGCGAAAAGGCGCACCAGGTTTTGAATCACGACCTGGAACGCTTGATATTCCTCGTTTGCAGTGAGGTCGGGAAACCGTACCGGCTGATGATGGAAGCCTGGACCGTTCCAAATAGAGTTCTCTTTTCGCTGCATATAGGTCACCGTTCTTTTCGTTTTGCCAGATGATTATAGCATGTCTTGTCCTACTTTCGATTGTCAACCAAATTCGGCCCACGGGCCTAGCAAATCAGAGTTTTCAATGGCGGCGGAGCGTGAGGGCCACTTATCAGGCCCGAAGCGAAGCCGATGTTGGAAACTCGGCGTAAGTGGGGACCGCGCCGTTACTGCGGCAAAAAAGAAGGCTCTGTTAAAGCAAAATTGACATTTACAAAGAAAATGCCAAAATCCCGGCACTAAACCAGAGGCGCTTGGTGTTTTCCAAACGCCTCTCTCCCAACCGAGTTATTCGTTTCTTTGTGCTCTATTTGATTTAAGCAAGTTGCAGTCGCGACAGAGCATCTGGCAGTTCTCGGCTGTCGTTGGCCCACCTTTTGCCCACGGCTTCACATGGTCGGCATGCATGTCGGACAGCTCGAAATGTTCTTTGCAGTACGGGCAGATCCCTTTTTGGCGTTCGTAGGCTGCTCGTTTCATGCGGTCGTCAAATGCACGGATTGACAAGCAGCGCTCCTTCCCCGTGAGCAGGTACTCGTACACGCCGCCCTTCTTGGTCCGTCAATTTCTCGCCTGCGATGTTGATGATGCGGAACCAATCAAGCTTCTCGGAATCGGTGCCGTCGCAGACGTACACGAACAGCTTGTATCCGAGAATCTGCTCCCTCTTGTCCTGCGGAAGGTTGTCGAAGTACATGTCATCGACCGAGAAGGAGCCATCGACGTACTCGCACAGCGAGATGGTGCGCTGCTGACCGTCAAGAACCTCGTAGGAGTCCTCGCCAGTCTTGCACCAGTACATGACGTTGAGGGGCAAGCCCTTCATGACGGTGCGTATCACCTCATCGCGCTGCTTTCCCGTGTAGACGAACTCGCGCTGGTACCTCGGACGGATATCAAGTCGCTCGTCATAGCCGACGACGCCCTCCTCGGCATCGTTGAAGTACCCTTCGCACACCTCTCCGACGGTGACCTCGATTTGCTTTATGTCCATCATTTCTCAGCCACCTCCGGATTCTTGTTCCTAATCAAAACGCGCGCATACACCTTGATATAGTTCTCTTCATCAACGATGTAATACGTCTTTCCTTGCGGCGGTTCAGGCACCTTGATTGCCGCTCCGTCATTAAGTTTGGTGACTTGGCTACGCTTGCCGTTCTTGCTGACCTGCGTCTGCCTCGGATACTTCTTAATCGAAGATGTCCCCCAAGATTGGGTAACGTCGATAATCTCGAATTGGTCGGGGTTGAATTTGTCGAGAAACGTAATCGGAACACCCATGACGCCCGCGTAATCCATCGGGATGTTCGCAGCCATCGATACCTCGATGGCGTCGTAGTTGTCGTATCTCGGGTACTCTTCGGGCTTGTACTTCCTGATGAGAATCATTTGGTCGTGTCGCTTGCGAATGTCGAGGTTCGTGAACCAGCAAATGTTCCCCAGATTGCGCCAGAGCTTACCGTTCTCGTCGATGACGTAGCCGTTCGATCTGAGCTTCTGCCTGTCGCTCTTGTCATAAAAGTCGGGGATTCCGTAGGTGTCGGGCACCTCGAACAGCGTGTGCCCGCTGTGATACCCGAGCCACAGCTCGTTGTTCTTGATGAGCGGGAATATCTCTTTGTAGGTAATCGCGTTCTGGTTTCCGATAACGACAAACTTCTTTTTATGGGCTACCAATGTCGCAATGTACTCGCGGAACAGGGAAAACGGCGGGTTGGTAACCACGACGTCCGCTTCATCAAGAAGCTCTAAGCACTCGGAGCTTCGGAAATCGCCGTCTCCCTCCAGCCTTTCCAGCTTGTTCTCGCCGTTCCTGAACAGCTCGGCCACGTCGAGCATATCGACGCCGCCGTCGCCGTTCGCGTCATGAACGGTTGTGACGATGGCCTTGTACGGCGTCCTCTTCTGCTCGTCCGTGTCACTTCCGAAAAGGGAGAACTGGGTGCCTGTTAATGACGACCCCGAATAGCAAGTCGCTATGAGCCTCTTGAGGCCGAGCTTCTTGAAGTTGAGGGCGAAGTACTTGAAGAAGTTCGACTCAAACGGGTCGTCGCAGTTGCAGAGGACGGTCTTGCCCTTGAAGTGCTTCCGGTAATGCCGCAGCTCGTCCTCGATGGTACGGAGCTGCGTATAGAACTCGTCCTGCTTAGCCTCCATGGCGCTGGCGAGATTGCTGTTCCCAGCCATCTAGAACCACCGCCCATCGCCGCATCCCCTTAGCGCGAAGCGCTTACTCTCTCTCTCTCTCTCTCGAAAGCGACATAACCACAGCTCCTAAAATCATTGGCCCATCGGCGGAAAGCGCCGAACCGACAGAGCCTATTCTAGCAAGCTTGCCTCTCCCAGTAATCGAAGAACGGGTAAGGGGCCTTGCTGCGTCTGAACGATGTTTTATCCATTCTAGGTTAACGTCGCAAAAAAATCGAGCAAGACAGGCGGCGTGTGTCTTTCGAAAATCTGGTAGATCGAATATGAGGTCGGATTTTGGAAGATGGGGGCTTAGATTGGCTTAGAGCGGCCTTATACGGTATTTGCCCAGGTCAGCGATTTTGAGGATTCGGGCCTTTCGGCGAAGCAGGCGCGTTTGGGTGGAAAGCCCCCGGCGGTTTGTTCAAAGCATGGCCCATGGCCTTGTCGTGGTAAGATGAAAGGGCAAACAGCTCGATCGGCGTTGATGAGACGCACGTGGTCGAACGGCGCACATTGACAACATCAGATGCTTTTGAATGCTTCACCCTCCTTCGGGTGCGCAGATAGATGGGCGACGGCCCGGCAACGAAAGTTTTGCCGGGTGACGACCCGGCGCGAACTCTTAGGAGGAAAAGAAGATGGAAAACGA
>CAVHFE010000087.1:0-7356 GCA_963635145.1 Oscillospiraceae bacterium | reverse complement strand
GGGAGCACTTGATAGACCCGTCCAAAGGAACAGCAATGAGAACGCAGACCCCCCCACGAAATGGAGCACCCGCCTAGCTAAAGGAGGTCTTGCAGTCTCATTGGCGATCAGCCTCGGCGCATCGGCCGTCCTCGCGGCGCCTGCGGAGCAGGCCGAGGCGGCGACGGGCCTCACGGTCAAGAACTACACGGCGATGCCGTTCTTCAACGCGAGGCAATTAGCCGCATCGGCGATCTTCGGGGACGACAGCTCCACTGTCGCAGTCGGCGGCGCTGGACGATGCGACTCCATATGGAAATATCCTGACCAAGGCTTCGCTATCACCAAGGCAGGGCAAGGGGTGCTGTTGAGCAATGTTGGCACCGATCTTGATGGCGATGCCTATGATCTCAAGATCGTGGCAACCAGGGTGATAGGCACCAACACCGACTACGGTATTGTCAGCATCGATGTCTGGGATTTCAGCGATAAGCTGCTTGAATCAGGTGAGCGGCCGTCGATAGCATTAGGATCCCGCAAGGCCAGCGAGGCGGACTTCACGGTGTCGTTTCTGAAGCACGGCACCTCCAAGGCCGCGAACGTCTCTGCGTGCCCCACTTTCTACGACATAGACTCGTCGAATTGGGGCGTAGCCCAACCTGATCTTCTTTTTAACGGTGCTGAGGGGATATCCCTCGCAGGCAACACGGGTACGTGCTACGTGACCTACGACGAGGATATGGCGATCGATGCATCCAAGGGGAACTTCTACACAACTACAGACTGGAGCACCGGTGCGACAGGCAAGGATCCAAAGGCCGCAGTGACCATGTTAACCAATTCGAGTTCCTTTACCGTAACCTTTTCAGGGTACCATGCAGGCGTCGATATGACCTTTGACCCGTACACGGCCATATCGCCCAGCAAGTCGGCGACGATTACGGGCTAGAGACGAAGAAGGGAGATGCATGACATCTCCCTTTGCTATTGCGCTCCTGCATCGAAGGACAGTAAAGCCAGCCTCGATAAGCCCTGCGACGGCTACTCCCCGCCCTTCTTCGTGCCCACCTTCATCTCGAAGGGCATGCCCTGCTCGCGCACGAGGGCCTTCAGGAAGGCGTTCACGGCAGTGGACATGGACAGCCCCAGCTCGTCGAGGACTGCCGCGGCCTCTTTCTTCAGCTCCGGCTCGATGCGGATGGTCGTTGCGGGTATGTTCGACGGCATAAGGTCCCACCTCTCAGCGTATTTCACAGTGCAACCATTCTACCGCTTTCACGCAGCGGAGAGGCCCCAGTAGCCCATGTAGGGCGGGTAGACGTTGAACATGTCCCTCACGCGCGTGCGGCAGAGTCCGTTGGCTATCTGGCGGGCGGCGACGGGCTCTGCGGCGCGGGAGCCGGACCTGGCGAAGGAGCGGTGCCATGCGAACCAGTCCAGGTAGGCGTGCAAATGCTTGGTGGAGACGCCCCTGAAGCCGTACATGAACCCGTCGAGCATCGAGTGGATGGCGTTGACGTGGTTGATGGTGCCCCTGCTGCGGTCCCTGGAGTCGTAAGCCCTGTGCGCGGCCACGCCCAGCTCCGCGAGCGCCCCCGCGTAGGCCCGCGCCTTGTCGGTGGCGACCACGGATCCGGCCTCGATGCGGCCCTTCAGGAACTTGATCGCCCGCTTCTTCGACAGGGTGCCCCTGCCCGACACCTCCAGAAGGGCGTCGCCGGAGTCGTTGATGCCGGTCATAACGCATATCTGCTCTCCGGAGAGCCCGCGCAGGTGCAGGCACCCGCCGCGCTTGCGGGCGGGCCTCGGCAGCTTGAAATCGCCGAGCGTGTGATTGCCCTTGAAGGACTCGCGGAAGTACGTCTCGTCCAGCTCGCACCCGCAGCCGCAGGCCACCTTGAACGCAGGCGAGAACGCAGACAGGCACTCTATGAGCCTATGGCGCATGGTGAACGCGGTCTTCAGGCAGACGTGGCAGCGCTCCGCGCACTCGCGCAACGGGAGCATCAGCACGAAGCACTCGGCATAGGCCATCCAGGTCTCCTTGGGCAGCTTCGTCGTGCCCAGGATCCTCTCGCTCTTGGAGCCGAACGTCCGCCCGCAATCCTTGCAGAGATGGCGGCGCGACCCGTCCTTGGCCCTGCCCTTCCCGACGAAGTCCACCGAGCCGCAGCGTGGGCAGCACATCGGCTCGTTCCCATGCCCTGCGGCGTCGTCGAACAGAGCTGCGCGTATGACGCCCTGGACGGACTCGATGGCGCGGCGGCGCTCGCTCGCGCTGAGCTTGCCCATGCCCTCCTTGAAGCTTTCGACCAGGCTGTCGGCGTTCATTTCCCCTCCGATCACGTGTTCCTGGTCACACTATAGCACGGTGCAATCACCATTATGTCAATGCTGGTCTAACAGAGCCAAAAATTAACGTTCATTCACCTGGGATTGCTCTAAGATATACCGTTGAATAACTACAGGTTTATGTTGCCGGGGGTTGCTTGACGTAAAAGGTGCTTCCCGCGGCGATTCGGCCGGTTGCGCGAGGGGCGTAATTGGCAAAGCTGATCAGTTTCGGAGGAAGCACGTTGAAGAAAAGAGTCTTGAGCATCCTGCTCGCCCTAAGTTTGGTTATGGCTTTTGTGCCCATAACCGCATTCGCCACCCCAGAAGGGGATGCCAACGACAGCACCCTGGTGGTTTCGGACACCACGCCCGAGGGCGAAGTCCAGGGTACAAGCGGCACCGTCGGCGATGGCACGGAAGGCCAGGGCGGCGTTTCGACTGGCGGAATCACCGACGGCGACCAGGACGGCACCGAGCCTGACGGCACCACGGAACCCCAGGGTGTTGAATCTAATGGCAAGCAGCAGGGTTCCGGCTTTACCGCGCTGATGCTGACCGGCACCGCAGTGGAGCCTTCCGATTCGAATGGGAGCGACACCCACACTCATGCGGTCTGCGGTAAGGCTGACTGCAAGAATCACGACAGTAAGGTCTGGACGGCATGGGATAGTAAGACCGAGCTTCCTAGCGTTGCCGGTAGCTATTACCTTACCGATGACGTGACCCTTTCGGGTGCCTGGCAGCCCAGTGCCAACATCGACCTCTGCCTCAACGGCCACACCATCTCCTGCACGAGCAGCGTGGATGCCATCAAGGTGACGTCCAACCGCCTCCTTACGATTACTGATTGCAATGATCAATCAGGCAAAATAACCCATGCTAGTGGTGCTACCGGCTGCGGCGTAAATCTCGAAAAAGGCACGCTTACCCTTTGGAATGGCCAGATCACCGGCAATACGGCAGACGATGGCGCTGGCGTGCTGATCGGCGACTACACTAAATTCAATATGTACGGCGGATCCATCACTGGTAACTCCTCGAAGTACGACGGCGGTGGGGTGTATAACCGTAATGGCGAGCTCAATATGTCCGGCGATGTGGTTGTTTCCGGCAATACCGACAAGAGCGGTAATCCTAACAACGTCTATTTGAGCCAGGGCAAGTGGATTACGGTTGGATCCAATCCTGATTCCAATGGGATAGGTGCAAACTCCAAGGTTGGCATCAGCGTGAAGGATCCTTCCTCTGATCCTACCGTTGTTGATGGCTGTACTAGTAATATGCGTGTGTTCTCTTGCGACGATTCCGCCTATGCTCTTGTTTCCGGTGGCGATGGAAAGCTGATAATCACGTCGGCGGTGCATGAGCATTGCATTTGCGGCGGGGACGATGATAGCCACGGCGAGAAGATCAAGTGGACAGCTTGGACGGACGAGAGCAGCCTCCCCACGGCTGCGGGCAATTACTACCTGGCCACCGACGTGTACCTTTCCGGTGCCTGGGCCATAGACTCGAACATTAACCTTTGCCTTAACGGCAAGAGCATTTACGGTGCAGACAGCCTGGCGGTGAGCACCGTGGAAGTGAATTCCGCTGGAAACCTCGCTATCACTGATTGCCATACGGGCGACGACCTCGGCAAGATCACGCATTCCAACGGTCATGCTGCGGGTGTGGGTGTCTACCTTGATGGCGCTTTCACCCTCTGGAACGGTTCCATTACCGGAAATGCTACCGGTGTCTACTCTTTTAACAGCAGCAGTACTTTTGTGATGAACGGTGGCTCCATCACGGGCAACGGGCCGGGTGTAGAGACCATAGGTACCTTCCAGGTTTCCGGCAATCCCGTTATTTCTGACAACAGCTATAACGGCAAGGTTGAAAACGTCAAGCTTTCCAAATCCGCTGTTATTACGGTTGACAGCGAAAACCCTCTTGGCGCTTCTGCAAGTATCGGCATCACGGCAGAAGAACCCGATAGCAACCCCATCGTTATCACGGGCACCACGAACACGACCGGCTTCTTCGCTGACGACTCCAGCTACGACTTCGCCGCCGACGGCAATGCCCTAAGGCTGCAAAAGCACGTGCACCGTATCTGCGGCGTTTACAACTGCGACGACGCTTCCCATGGCGATGTTCTTAGCTGGACGCCCGTTTCCAGCTTGAGCGACATCACGGCCGACGGCAACTACCGCCTGAGCAACGACGTCGAGATCGACTCCACCTGGGAGTGCCCCTACAACGTAAGCCTCTGCCTCAACGGCCACGCCATTACTCAGACGGCTGATGTGGACGCCGTCAAGGTGGCCAGCGGCAAGACCCTGACCGTCACCGACTGCCGCGGCACCGGCAAGATCACCCATAAGGAAGGCGCCAAGGGCTGCGGCGTTGACGTCGAGGGCGCCCTCACCCTCTGGAACGGCAGCATCACCGGTAACAACGCCTACATCAACAAGAATAACTACGCCGGCGGCGTGCGCGTCCAGAACGGCGCCACGTTCAACATGAACGGCGGCTCCATCACGGGCAACACCGCCATGTACGGCGCCGGTGTGGACATCAAGGGCAATGGCACCGTCAACATGTCCGGCGGCTCCATCACGGGCAACACCGCATCCGGCAACGGCGGCGGCGTGTACAAGGAGGGCAGGCTCAACGTGTCCGGCAGCGCCGTCGTGTCCGGCAACACCCTTCAGAACAGCAAGGCCAACGAGGCCAACAACGTCTACCTTCCCAGCAACTACATCAACATCGAGAACGCCAAGGCCATGTCCGAGGACGCAAGCATCGGCGTCAACGGAAACGTCTCCGACGAGGGCCGCATCGTGGTGAAGGGCACCTCCAGCACCACCGGCTTCTTCAGCGACGACGCAACTTACGAGCTGCAGGCAGATGAGGCCAAGAACCTTCTGAAGCTGGTCAAGCCCACCTATGTCATCTCCGGCGTGAAGCTTTTGGCCAATGCCGGCGGCAGCGAGATCACCGGCGACAGCAAGTCCAAGGTCTACGACGGCCAGGCCGTGGCCTATGAGGGCGGCTCCTTCTCGCCCGAGGCCGCGGGCGCAAGCCTGGTGTACACCTGGCAGCAGAAGGACGGCGACGGCTACAAGGACATTGCCGGCAACCAGGCCCCCAAGGCCGCCGGCGACTACCGCCTGTTGGTCACCCTCCAGCGCGGCGACTCCCAGCTGGCCTATCAGGGTATCCCGTTCTCCATCTCCGCCAAGGAGCTGACGGTCACCGGCCTTAAGGTCGCCGACAAGGTCTACGACGGCACCACAGACGCCGTCATCGAGGGCACCCCGGCGCTTTCCGGCAAGGTCGCCGCCGATAAGGTCTCCCTCGTGAACGGCACGCCGAAGTTCCAGTCCGCCGAGGTGGGCACGAATATCCCCATCGAGTTCGACCCTGGCTTCTCGCTCTCCGGCGAAGACGCGGCCAACTACACCCTGACCCAGCCCACCGGCATCACCGCTAACATCACCGAGAAGCCCGCCGTTACCTACACCGTCACCTTCGACTCCAAGGGCGGCTCTGCGGTTACGGCCCAGACCATTGCCCAGGGCGGCAAGGCCGTCAAGCCCGCCGATCCCATTAAGGCCGGCTACGACTTCGACGGCTGGTTCCTGGAGAACGGCACTGCCTACAACTTCGAGGCGCAGGTGACGGACAACCTCACGCTGTACGCCCATTGGACCGAGAAGCCCGTTGCCTCCTACGCTGTGACGTTCGACTCTGACGGCGGCTCGGCTGTCGAGCCCCAGGACGTTGCCCCGGGCGAGCAGGCCGTGAAGCCCGCCGACCCCGTCAAGACGGGCTTCGACTTCAAGGGCTGGTTCCTGAAGGACGGCACCGCCTACGACTTCTCGGCCGCGGTCACCGGCAACCTCACCCTCTACGCCCATTGGGTCGAGAGCGCCAAGCCCGAGCCCGCCGTGAAGCACACCGTCACTTTCGACACCGCTGACGGCACCGCCATCGCGCCCCAGGAGGTGGCCGACGGCGACTGCGTGGCAAAGCCCGCCGACCCGACCCGCGAAGGCTTCGACTTCAAGGGCTGGTACCTGCAGAGCGGCGAGGCCTACGACTTCGCTACGCCGGTGACCTCCGACCTCACGCTCTACGCGCACTGGGGCGGCAACGGCGGCGGCCAGCCCAGCGGCGACGACCAGGCCGACGACCAGGGCAACGGCGGCGACCAGGGCAAGAGCCAATCCGCTGCCGACAGCTCTGAGAACGCTGGCTCCAGCGCCGTGCCCGCCACGGGCGACACGCTTGTCCTCGCCGTGCCGGTGCTCTTCGCCGTTGCGGCGCTGGCGGCACTCGTCATGGCCCGCAGGCAGCGCAGCAGGTAAGCCTAGCTAGCGCCACATAGCTCACCATCCAGCGCATGCACCCGGTAGGGTTGCCCCACGGCAGCCCGCACAACCGGGTGCATGCGCTTTTTCATGCCCGAATGCTCATGGCGAAATGGGCATGGGGCGGCCGTCATTGCGCTGTTCCATTCGAGCAATGCCGACCTGGGGAAACAGCTGGCCGCCGCATCAATACCCGTTAAACTGCTAACGAAAAACGCAGGTGAAATCCCATTTCCTGGGATTTTGACGGCAAACATGCCTCTCATTTGCCTACTGGGCGGCGAAAAATACCCCATTTCAGCCCTTCAGGGCTTGAAATCCCAGGTGAAACGTATACTACGCAGGCAATTTAAGCATCTTTGAAGAGGTAGGGAAGAAATGGGGTCATGGCAGTGAAACTCACATCCGAGCCACGTCTGTCGCCGGTAACCGGCGCCGGATCTGGCGAATCGCTAATCGAACGGGACCGCTTGCTAGTAAGCCTTTTGGCCGACCGCAGCGCAGCGCGCATCATCTGCGCGCCGCCGCTCTACGGCAAAACCGTGCTCGCGTCCCAATACGCCCGCGTCGCCTTCGAGCCAGATGCGGTTACCTGGATCAACGCGGATTCTCCGCGGTTCTTGGTTGGGTTGGACAAGGGGAAGTCCAGCCTTTCCGAGGATCAGCTTTCGGAAGGCGAGCG
>CAVHFE010000086.1:1695-7569 GCA_963635145.1 Oscillospiraceae bacterium | reverse complement strand
CGCAGGAGCAGGCAAACGCCTACGCCAACGACGTTATCCCGGCCATGGAGGCTCTGCGTGCCGAGATCGACGCCCTGGAAGTTGTTGTGGAGCGCGACTACTGGCCTGTACCCACCTACAACGACATCCTGTTCTACGCGTAGTTCGTTATAACAACACAGCGCAGCACCTAGCTGCGTAGGGAATCCAAAGCCCGGAACCCGGCACCAAGCCGCGTTCCGGGCTTTTTGTTTTGCGGGGGAGGGGTGCGGCGCCGCGGCGGCTTGCCCGGTTGCGCGGGGTGCGGGCTGGTTGGTGGTTTGGGGTTGGCTGGGCTGTTGGCTAGGGGTTGGTTGGTGGGCTGCGAGTCGGTTAGTTGGCGCGGGTTGGCCGGCTGTGCCGGCCGCTTGGCTCTGGTGGACAAGGGTCGGTTAAGTGCGCCTAGCTCTTGCAGCACATAGGCGAAAAAATTGCAAGAGATTTACCGGAAATACTGGTATTGAAAGCGCCCTTTGGGGCGTTTTCCTTTACGGGGAAGATGTTTTGCCCGGTAAATCGAGCTAGCGAGAAATCTGCCCTCAACTATAGGTTGAATGCAACTTAAATTTGAAACGATACTCCAATTGGCGTTCTGGTCCAAGGGGGGGGGTCTAAATGCATAAGATCTATACATTAAGAGTTTTATTCGCGAAGCAGAGAGAAAGAGGTGTGTCATGGAAAAGACCGAACGCCAGCCAATGGCGAAACGCCTGCTGTCTGTTCTGTTCGCCGTTACGTTGGTTACGGGGCTCGTCCCCGTAAGCGCATACGCAGCGGTGGGTGAGCAGAAGCAGGGCAGTACGCAGGGTCAAGAGCAATCTGATCCGACTACTGAGCAAGGTAATACCGATAGCAATAATAACAATGAGACTGGTGGTACCACGCCCTCTACCGGCGAGGGCGAAGACGGCACCTCTGGCACTTCTGCCACCGGCGGCACGGAAACCAAGCAGAAAGAGGAGACCTCCACTGGCGGTGTAACCGAGGAAGAGCAGGAAGAGGCCTCTGGCAATTCCGTGTCCACCCCTAAGGAGACCGAGAACAGCACCAACGACCCCTCTAACGGTACGGAGAACAGACTCCAAACCGCCGACAACGGCATATCCGTTGCGGCTAATGGAAAGGATGTAGTCGAAAAGTACAATCCAGAAAATGATGAGTATTCGATAGATAACGTTTTCACTCTTCTTGAGCGAGAGTTTGGTTCGCCGAGCAAAGTTTACTTCAAGCTTGACGATACAGAAATTTATCAATACGGCATTAAGTCGTTTGTCCCTGAAGCGGGTCATACGTACAAGGTCAAGGATCGTCAAAAGACTGGTACTGGCAGATGGGGTCTTCCTAAATATGACTGGGTTGAAATTGGCACCCTTACCTTCCAAAAGACGTGGGACACCAATTTCAGCTCTAACCTTGCTGAAGGCGGGGTAACAGACGTTAATGGTGAAGCCATAAAAAGCCCCTTGACGTCCGATGATGGCGCTACTGTTCAGTTCAAGGTGAAGGCCGTTCCGGTTGAGGGTAGCGACGGTACCACCGTCTACCAAGAGGCAACCGTTACCCGTGGCTCCGAGGTGCTTACCCCGGATGGGGAAGGCATCTACTCCTTCACCGCCAATGCGAACACCGAAGTTAAGGTGGAGTACAAGGTTCCCAAGGCCAGCCTTAATGTGCAGTTCGACAACGCTACGGTTAAGGTGGGTAACGACGAGCTGACCGAGAGTACAGCCATCCAGGCCACTGCCGGCCTTAAGAACACTGCCGTGGTAACGCCGGCGACGGGGTATGCGGTTACTTCCGTGAAGCTTTCTGGCGAGGGCTATGACGGCCAGGAACTTATTACTGGGGAATCCTTCAGCGACGCAAGCACACATGCGGCCACGGTGACCATCCCGGCTCTTACCAAGGACAAGTCCTACACCCTTTCGGTTCAGACCAAGCAGTGCACGCTTGCTGTGAAGAGCAGCCCTTCGGCCGCAGTGAAGGGCCTTAGCGATTCGTCTAAGATCAAGAAAGCCGTTATCGATGGCGTGCTGGACCTGGAGAACAGCTTCCCTGAAGGTATTTCCGCGGAAGAGCTAACGGTTGAATATTATGCGGGTAGCCTCATTAGCGATTACTGGAAGCCGGTTGGTTATGAGCCCAGCGGTACGGAAAAATATTATCTACACAAGTTCGGCGACGAGGATAACGAGACCATCCGCATCACCTACGCGGGCAACGCGCAGTACTGTAGCCTTAGCACGGGCGAGGTAAGCATCGGCATCGTTGATGGCCGCACTGCCACGCATCTGACCGCGAACGAATCCGTTTCGGTTAAGTACGCTCCCGAGGAAGACCTGAAGAAGGCCATCGAGACCCAGCTTGCCCCCAAGGTGTTCGCTGATGAGACTGGCTCGGAAATCTCGGGCGCCGAAGTTACGTTCGACTACAGCGGCTTCGATCGCAAGGTTGGCACGCAGAGCCTGACCATCAAGTACGCAGGCGACGAAGACTACAAGAGCTGCGAGCTTAAGGTTTCCGTGGAAATCACCAAGGGCGATGCCAAGGTAACCGTCAACTCCCAGAGCATTTCCTATGGCGAAACGCCCAGCGATCTTGTGACGTCGAACCCTGAAGAGGCATGGCCTGCTTATGCCGTCATCGGCATCGATGGCACCGGCGATTCCTATCTGAGCGTCGATTTCAGCTCCGTGCCCCTTTATGACGGCACGTCCGTCCATTATTCGTTGCAGGATGTTATCACTAAGGTATTCGGCAACGAGTTCACCGCCAACCAGCTCTTGGGCAATCTGGACAAGGTAGAGAATGTGCTTAGGGCTCTGGGCGTCGACAATGCTGCCGATATCTGCTCTCGCATCAGCACCATGCTTGAAGCGGTGAACAAGATCGCTCCGGGTGTCATGGACTCCACCATCGTGATTGGCAGCACTCCCTCCGATGCTGGCCTGTACACCGTGGCTGCGGTGAGCGTGAACCCCAACTACTCCAACGATGTTGCGGTGGGCTACCTTACCATTGCTCCCTCGACCCAAAATGTTGAGCTGAAGTTCAAGAACGAGCTTCCCAGCAGCACGATCACCGTGGATCAGGCCAAGGGCTTCGACTTCTCTGCCGGCCTGTTCCAGGGCAGCATAGACATCACCAGCAAGGGCAACGTTTCCAGCCGCTTCATCGGCACGGCTGCGGGCAAGCCATATGCCAGCAAGGAAGCTCCCACCGAACCTGGCTATTACACGCAGACCATTACCAACATCGGCGGCAACTATTATGCCAAGCCCATTATCCGTACGTTCACCATTTCCCGCGTGGACACGACCCTGACCATTTCCTTCGACGGCGCCACGGGCGATAACCAGACCGTGGTGTACAGTGGCAGCAAGGCTCAGCCTACGTTCACCGTTACTGCAGGCACCGAAACGGTTGATTCCAGCAAGGTTGGGGCACTGTATATCGGCCAGACACAGGCTGGCGATCCGTACATGAGGAACACGCCCCCGACCGAGGCAGGCACGTATCATGTTTCCGCGGTTTACTTGGGAACCCTTTACTACGACACTTCTTCGGCTTCGTGCGACCTGACCATCAAGCCGCAGTCCATCGATCCGAACTCTGCGGACTACCGCGATGCGAAGGTTCTGGGCATTGACGACACGGTTTACAGCGGCGAGCCCCAGAAGTGGAACCCTGAGGTGCAGGACGCAAGCGGCAACAAGCTTGTTGAGGGCACCGACTACACGGTTTCCTACAGCACCGAAGACTTCACCAATGTCGGCCAGGTGGACGTGACCATCACCGGCAAGGGCAACTACACCGGCACGGTGCAGAAGTCCTACAAGATAAGCCAGCAGTCCATCGATCCCAAGGACGAGGATGCCTACCTGGGCGTTCAGATCTCCGACGTGGACGCGGTTATCGTCTACGACGGCACTGAGCACAAGTACGTTCCCGAGGTCACCGATAGCAAGGGCAATGCTCTGACCGAGAACACCGACTACACCGTTTCCTACGAGTGCTATGCGGCTGAGCCGGGCACCGAGGACTTCACCCATCCGGGCCGCATCAAGGCCACCATCACCGGCGCTGGCAACTATAAGGGCACGGTGGAAAAGACCTATACCATCGTCACGCAATCCATCAATCCCGCGGACAAGGAGCAATACCTTGATGTAACGGTCGAGGCTCCCGCCGACGTGGTGTACAGCGGCCAGAGCCAGCAGCAGAAGCCCGTGCTTACCCATAAGGACGGCACGGCGCTTGTTGAGAACACCGACTACACGGTTTCCTACAGCGATGACACCGTTAATGCCGGTAACGTTACCGTGACCGTCAAGGGCATGGGCTATTACACCGGCACGGTCGAGACGACCTACGAGATCCTTGCGCAGTCCATCAATGGGGATGACGAAACCTACGCTGGTGTTCAGGTCGACGACCCCCAAAATTGGGTGTACGACGGCAAGGAGCATAAGTGGGCTCCCAAGGTCACCGACAGTGCGGGTAAGGCTCTGACCGAGAACACGGACTACACCGTTGAGTACGAGACCTCCGACTTCACGAACGCTGATGAGAAGGTCGTGACCATCAAGGGCATGGGCAACTACACCGGCCAGGTGCATACCAAGTACTCGATCCTTGCGCAGTCCATCAACGACAAGGACGCAACTTATCGTGGCGTTGCTATCGCCAAGCTTGGCGACGTGGTGTACGACGGCACTGTCCAAAAGCAGCTCCCTGTTATCACCGATGGCCAGAAGACCCTGGTCGATGGCGTTGACTACATGGTTGAGTTCGAACACAACGACTTCACCAACGCAGGCACGGTGGAAGCCCTTATAACGGGCACCGGCAACTACGCTGGCGAAGTGGAGATGAGCTACACCATCAAGCCGCAGTCCATCGACCCGGACTCTGCGGACTATCGCAACGTGGAGGTCGAGGGCACCGAGAATCCGGTCTACAGCGGCCAGCCGCAGAAGTGGAACCCCGTGGTTCTGGACGCGAACAAGAACAAACTTGCTGAGGGCACCGACTACGAGGTTTCCTACAAGCGCAATGGCGTTGCGACGGACGACTTCACCAGCGTCGGCGAAATCGAGGTGACCATCACCGGCAAGGGCAACTACGCCGACCAGGTTGTAGCGTCCTACTCCATCGACCAGCAGTCCATCAACCCTGAAGACGAGGATTACTACCAGGGCGTTCAGATCTCCGACGCACAGGCGGTCATCGTCTACGACGGCGCTGAGCACAAGTACGTTCCCGAGGTCACCGATAGCAAGGGCAATGCTCTGACTGAGGGCACCGACTACACTGTCTCCTACGAGTGCTACGCGGCCGAGCCGGGCACCGAGGACTTCACCCATCCGGGCCAGGTCGACGTGACCATCGAAGGCAAGGGCAACTATTCCGGCAAGGTGCAGAAGTCATACAAGATCGTTCGCCAGTCCATCAACCCTGCCGATGCGGAGCAATACCTTGACGTAACGGTCGAGGCTCCCGCCAACGTGGCGTACAACGGCCAGAGCCAGCAGCAGAAGCCCGTGCTTTCCCACGAGGACAGCTCGGAGCTTGTTGAGGGCGTCGACTACGAGCTCTCCTACAGCGAGGACACCGTGAACGCCGGCACCGTTGCCGTGACCATTAAGGGCATTGGCAACTACGACGGCACCGTGGCAACCGCCTACGCCATTGAAAAGGCCGCCATCAAGGTGAGCGATTCCGCCACCATGGTATACAACGGCCAGGAGCAGATGTTCTACGTGAACTGCGCGAACGCCACCGGCATTGCTGAAGGTGAGGTGCTCACGCTCAGCGACGCCCAGGTGAAGGGCACCGAGCCCGGTGTGTACACCC
>CAVHFE010000086.1:0-1629 GCA_963635145.1 Oscillospiraceae bacterium | reverse complement strand
TGGAAGGTGGTTAAGGCCGACGGCACGACCGATTCCACCGGCAACTACACCATCGACGTCTCCGGCACGCTCACCATCACTGCCGACGAGGCTGCCGCTAACGATGGCGCTACCACCGACAACGGCACCAGAGCCGAAGCCGATAAGGACAAGGTTGCTAAGACGGCCGATGCCATGGCTCCGTTGGCAGTCGGCACTGCGCTTGCCGCTGTGGCTGCCGCCTTGGTAGCGCTGCTTGTTTCCCGCAAGCTTCGCAGGAACGCAAGGCGCTAACCGCATAGGCTGAACAGCCGAAGGAGCAAGGAGCCCGGCCATTGGCTGGGCTCCTTCGCTGTATGGGGGAGGGTGCGGCGCTGCGGCCGGGTGCTGCTTGTGGGGCTCGGCCGCGGCGGTGCGGTGTGGTGTGGGGCGGCGGCCCGTTTGACTGCCCCGGGCATTCGGCAAGGTTCCGCACCTCACACCCGCGCCTCGGCGCCCTTCGGCAGCCGCCGCCCAAAGCCCCACGACTTCTTCCGTTTGTAAGAGAAGCGTTACTTACACCACAGGTGTGGTGAAACAATCGTGAAACTGCCGTTCCGCACGGGCGGGATGGCTATCATGGTGACGACACGAGTTCCCGAACCGCAAGGGGTTGTTTACGTTATGTCGAGCGCAAAGGCGTCTGACACGCAGATTGTGAACAAGGCAACGGAGCAGTACCGCCTTTTCGAAATGGCAAGCCAGCCGCTGTTCAAGAAATACGAGGCCGCCATCCGTGAGATGCGCACCCGCTTCGAGATCCTGGACGCAGACCTGGAATACCGCCTAAGCCGCAATCCCATTCACCATATCGAGTCGCGCATCAAGGCGCCGAAGAGCGTCTACGACAAGCTGAAGCGTTACGGCGTGCCCGTAACGGTGCGCTCCATGGAGGAAAACATCCTGGATATCGCCGGCATGCGCGTCATCGTCTCCTATATCGATGACGTGCGCGCGCTGGTGAAGGTGCTTTCCCTTCAAGACGACCTGCAAATCGTGAAGGTGAAGGACTACATAACGAAGCCCAAGCCCAACGGGTACCGCAGCCTGCATATCATCGTGAAGGTGCCGGTGTACTTCCTGGACCGCAAGCAGTACGTGCCCGTGGAGATCCAGCTGCGCACCATCGCCATGGACTTCTGGGCGTCGCTTGAGCACACGCTGAAGTACAAGCAGGATGCCAAGGTGGAGGGCATCGACATGTTCGACGAGCTGAAGGACTGCTCGGAGATCATCCAAGACGTGGAGCGCCGCATGCAGATCCTCATGCACGCGGTGGAAACGTCCGATGTGGAAGAGGCCGCCAACAGCCGTCGCCGCCAACTAGAAGAACGCGAACGCGCCGTAGCCGGCGAGTAGTCCCCGGCGCGTGTCAGTAGGGACAGACCCCTTTATCACGCGATAGTGGGCGCTGCTGCTTCGCTTTCGCCCGTTTCGCCATTTGCGCAGCGAACACCTCTTTCGCCAGGTGGCAGAGGGGCACTAGGAACAGGAAGAACGCGAAGGCGATGCTTTCGGTGGGGGCGTTCGCGGAAACCTGCAGCACGACGAGCGAGGCGATGGACCAGGGAACCGCCGCCGCGGTAAGCACCACGGAATCCTCCATTTCAA
>CAVHFE010000085.1:0-7595 GCA_963635145.1 Oscillospiraceae bacterium | reverse complement strand
AGGAATCGCTGCTGCAGCTTATCGAGCAGTACATCGATGGCCAGTACCCCGAAGAGGTGCCCATGGTTTCCGGCGACGCCATCGGCGCCACGGTGGACTACATGCAGGGCCGCAACCGCTACATCGCCCACCTTATTGCCAGCGCGAACTTCTCGCTGCAGGGCGTGAAGGTTGGCCTGGACTGCGCCAATGGCTCGGCTTCCTCGGTTGCCAAGCCCGTGTTCGACGCCCTGGGTGCCGACGTGCGCGTTATCAGCAACAGCCCCGATGGCTTCAACATCAACGTCGACTGCGGTTCCACCCATATCGACCGCCTGCAGCGCTTGGTGGTTGAGCAGGGGCTTGACGTTGGCTTCGCCTTCGACGGCGACGCCGACCGCTGCCTTGCGGTGGATGAGCGCGGCCACGTGGTCGACGGCGACCTTATCCTGTACGTGTGCGGCGTGTACCTGAACAAGCACGGCCGCCTTTCCGCGGGCACGGTGGTCCCCACGGTTATGAGCAACTTCGGTGTGCTGAAGGCCTTCGAGCAGGCCAGCCTGAACTACGAGACCACGGCGGTGGGCGACAAGAACGTGTTCGCCTGCATGCACGCCAACGGCTACAGCCTGGGCGGCGAGCAGTCGGGCCATGTGATCTTCGGCGACATTGCCAGCACGGGCGACGGCATCCTTACCTCGCTGCGCGTGATGGAAGTGCTGCGCGCCGAGCGCGAAACGCTTTCCCAGCTGTGCGCCCCGGTGAAGCTGTACCCGCAGCTGCTTACCAATGTGCGCGTTGCCGACAAAGACGCCGCCATGCAGGACGAGGCAGTGCTTGCCTCGGTGAAGCAGGCGGAAGAGTTCTTGGGCGATCGCGGCCGCGTGCTCCTGCGAGCCAGCGGCACCGAGCCCCTGATCCGCGTTCTGGCCGAAGCCCCTACTGACGAGCTGTGCGCCGAAGCCAGTGAGTTCATGCTGAAGGCCCTGGAGCCCCTGCGCGCGGAATAGCTGAGGTGCGGCGCGTGAGTGCGCTGTTGCCGGCCCCGCGTTCCGCGTGGGCAGTGGCATGCTGCGCGCGGGTTGCGTCTTGTTCCGTGTGCAGGCTGAGCCTCTCGGCTTGAGCAGCACCCAAGCCCCGTATTCCAGATCAAAAGCCCGCCATCTGGCGGGCTTTTTCTGTGCCCAAGTGCGCTTTCGCTAATGCTGATCACGTTTTCGCATAGGTAAATCGCCGATTGCTCCACGTTTTTGCATAGGAAAATCGCGCTTTCGATCACATTTTCGGATAGGAAAAATTGCAATCTGTAAAGTAAAAACGCTGCAATCTGTAAAACAGATCTGTTGAAATCTGTAAAATGAAATCGTTGCAATTTGTAAAACAGAGGGGGTTCCCATGGCGATTGACGAGTATATGCCGCGTGTGGTCGATGACTTGCTTGAGGCAAAACTGCAGCAAACGGGCGCTGTGGTAATTCGCGGACCGAAGTGGTGCGGCAAGACTGAGACCGCGCTCAAGCACTCGAAAAGCGCGCTCTTTATGCAGGATCCCGATCAGTGGACTAGCAATCAGATGCTTGCGGATTCAAAGCCCTCTGTTCTGCTACGTGGGCAGAAACCGCGCTTGATCGATGAATGGCAGGAGGCTCCGCAGCTTTGGGACGCGGTGCGCTTTTCGGTTGATCGCGAGCGGGAAAAGGGGCTTTTCATTCTTACAGGATCGGCCACTCCGAAGGAAAAGCCCAGGCACTCTGGGGCTGGCAGGATGTCGTTTCTCGACATGCGCACAATGTCGCTTTACGAATCGGGGGAATCGACGGGGGAGGTGTCGCTGGCAGCGCTCTTCGACGCTCCGGAAAGCATCGAGGGCGTTTCCGATGCAGATGTGGAAACGGTTGCGCATCAGGTTGTTCGCGGCGGTTGGCCAAGCGCCGTTACCATGAGCAACCAGACGGCAGCGATGGAAACCGCTCACAACTACCTCCAGGCTGTTGCCGAGGAAGATATTTCTGCGGTCGATGGGGTTTCGCGTAATCCGGATCACGCCAAGCTGGTTATGCGCTCGTTTGCCCGTTGTGTGGGTTCGCAAGCTGGGCTGTCTTCAATGTCGAAGATGGTAAATGCCCAGGGGAGCGAGATGTCGAGGCCTACGTTCTCGGCGTACCTGGGCGCATTGCGCAACCTGTCCATCATCGAAGACCTCAATGCGTGGGAGCCCTCGCTTCGTGCGAAATCTCGCATAAGCCGTACTCCAAAACGGTACTTTGCCGATCCTTCGCTTGCCGCTGCGGCTTTGGGCGCGAGTCCAAGCATGTTGTTGCGGGATATGCCTACTTTGGGGATGCTGTACGAAGCCTTGTGCATCAGGGACATGCGGGTGTATGCCCAGAAGAGCCATGGTCAGGTGTTTTTCTACCGTGATAATGCGGGGCTTGAGGCGGATGCGGTTGTTTCTTTGCGCGACGGTAGGTGGGGTTTGGTCGAGATAAAGCTGAGCCAATCGCAAACCGATGCGGCATCAGATTCTCTGAGGTGCGTTGCGGACAAAGTTGATCAAACGATTATGGGAGCACCGTCTTTCTTGCTGGTGATAACGGCTGGTGGCTATGCCTGCCGAAGGAATGACGGGGTGTACGTTGTGCCGATTGGCTGCTTGAAGCCGTAGGTGCGGAAACTATTGAAATCTCTGGAACTGCTTAGGGAAAGCAGATGAAAGAGCTGCTGCCCAGGAGCGCGATGCGTGACTGTGCTCCTGGGCGGTATGCCATTATTCGATGCCGTGGATCTCTTTCGATGTTATCTCGGTTCCTACAAGGGAGCTGTCATCGGACGCAATGATGATGGCATGCGCTCCGTAGGCATAGCTTCCAAGCTCACCGTAGGCGCTGAGGTATGCAAGCCCCTTTTCGGTAAGGGCGAGGCACGACGACCCCTCAAGGTCTTCGCCTAGGCCGCTTGCCTCGGTGCTTTTAATGCGTGTGGCGATGCTTTTGCAGGCTTCGCTTGTCGATAAAGAGCTGGGGTTGCTCTCCAGATAGGTCCTTACGGCGGTTTGAGCAGCTGCGATTGCTTCTTCGGTGCTCAACCCGAATGCCGATTGGGGCGTAACGGATTCTCCAGTGTTAACGTTGTAGGCGGCTCCTTGCAGAACGGGCCAACCGCCCGATGCGCCGAAGTTAGTGGCATAGCGGGAATCGTAAACCCCGACGATATCGTTCTTGAAATAAGAGATGGATATATCCCGGCCTAGGGTGCAGCTGAGATCGTCGTCGGCGGCAGTGGCCATGAAGCTATCGAGGGCTGCAATGGTTGAGGGGTAAGAGCTGCTTTTGCTCTCGGTAGCATCGAATGCTGTTTTGATTCGGCTGTTGATTGCTTGTGCGCCGGCGGACAGCTTTTCGCTCGTTAGCTGGTCATAAGTCCATTTTTGGGACGTCTTTTGCCCAGGCGAGCGGTAGGGGTCGGATGGCACATTGACGTACTCGTAGGTTTTGTTCGAGCTGTAAGCTATCGTTTCCGCCGGCTGTTCCTGGGTTTCCTCTTCGGCTGCTGGTTCCTGCGGGCTTTCGGCTGCGGGAGTCTGCTGCGTTTGCTCCTGGTGGGCGGGAAGCCAGACGTTGGTGTAGACGTAGTGCGCCGCGAACGCAACGGACGTGGCCAGTGCAAGGGCGAGCGCGACCAGCACGATCATCGGAAGGTGTCTGCGCGAGCGCTTCTTGTTCTGGGCGACTGCCGCCTTGAGGTTGGTGGCCTCAGGGCTGGCAGCGGCATCCATCATGTTCGCTTCTGGCTGTGCGGGGCTGGCGAACTGCGGTTCGGGTGCGGCTTGGGCTTCGCCTGCAGCCTGCGCTTCAATCACGGGCGGCTCTTCGGCATTAGGTGCATTTACGGCATCGGACTCGGTATCGGAAACTGCGGCGTTCGTCGGGGCAGAGTCGCTTTCTTCCGATGGGGTCTTCTCTGCGCCGTTGTGCGCTTGCGGGCTTTTCGAAGGACTGGCCTCTTGCCCGCCGGACGTTTCGTTGCTCGGGCTCTTCGGGGGAATTACTGCCGCCCCGCATTCGGTGCAGAATCTGGCCTCGTTGGGTATCTCTTTTCCGCAATTGCCGCAGAACATGTTGCTCCTTATGGGTTAAAACAGGTTACAGATATTGATAATAGTTGAAATAGCCGCAGGTCAAAGGAGATTAAGCATTTCAATCCTTTGATGAAGCGCCGATCGCTGTACTCCGATAGATCCTCTAGCCGTCGCCTTAAGCGCGCATGCTTGCCGGTAGAGCGAGGGCACACATGGCACCGATTGGCCATTTGAAGCCGTAGGGCAAGGTGCTTGTTGCGTTTAGACGATGCCGATGCATCTCATCGCCATGAAGCAAAGCCCAAGGACAATGAGACCGATGAATATCAAGGCTCCAACTCCGGTATAGCGGTAACCGCTGGGCTTCTGCACCCAATAAGCTGGATCTGAAGGGTGGCTTGCGTCGGAGTCGAAGGCGGGCTCTGAACCGCCCTGTTCCGCAAAGCCGGAGTAGGTACGGACGGCTGCGCGGGCGCCCCCTGGGTCGATGAGGCTTAACGCATCGTAATATTCGTTCGTCCAGTCGCTCAGCTTGTTGCTCTTCAACTTGTCCTCTTCAAGGGCTTTAGCTACTTCGCTGATATCCGCTGCCTTTTTAAGCTTCTTCTCGTTCCTGGAGATGAAGCCCTTGTATTTCTTTTGGTCTTCCATACACTTTCTCAGGCACTCTGAATAAAAACCCCAATAGTCAGTGGGGGCATGCCCATTGCCTGCTATCGCTAGCTTCTCTTCATTTCCGATCAGCTGATTCAGGCTATATCCGGCGTTTCGCACCCATCTTGCTTGATTGGTGTTACGAGCTATCACCTCATGGGCGGCAGCATTGCCAGCACGTCTGATCTCGTCCAAGCATCGGTATTCCTCTTCGTTGACCAGGGATACTCTTTTGGCGAGGTTCAGCCAATCTGCTAGATTCGGCTCCATTGTGGGATCGACTGGCTTGCCGCCGCTGTTCAAAGCTTTCCATACGATGGCATCACGCTCGGTGAATCCAGCCCTGTCGGCTCTAAGCTTGACGAGTATGGTTGCCGCCAAGCGGAACAGGACTCCGGCAGCTTGGTAGGAATACCTTTCTTTGCTTTTGATCAGCCTCCAACCGTAGTTCACAAGCTCTTTTGCCTGCTTAAGGCGATCATCGTTGCCGATTGCCTTATCGGCGCCTTCGGGAATAGTGGGGTCGGGTGCAGCTGCCTGGTCTTGTTCGGCCAGTGCGCCCTGCGGGTTGGCGGCGGCGCATTGTACGCGATCCTGGACAGCGTTGCTTGGGGCGCTAGAGGTTTCCTTGTTTGCGCTGTTCGCTGTGGCTATTTCTGCCCCGCATTCGGTGCAGAACCTGGCTTCGTTCGGAATGTTTTTGCCGCATTGATGGCAGATCATGGGTTTATCCAATCTGGAGGAGGTTGGCGCCGCGCCGTTGAGGCGCGGCTGCAAAGTCACTATGCGTTGGTTTGAACGACTTCGGTGAATTTGCAGTTAGAAAGGCCAAGGTTGCTTGCTGTTCCATTTCTAAAGGTCGCGTAGGCCGATTTGCTCATGCCCTTGAATGTGCCTGTTGTGTTGCCGAAAGTATTGCCGGCTTCTGTTCCCGTCGTTGGCGCCTCGTTTGCTGCAGGCTGCTGTGGCTGCTGCTCGATTTTGGTGCCGCATTCGGGGCAGAACAATGCGTAGTCTTCAATTTGCTTTCCGCATTCTGGGCAAAACATCGAGGCTCCTTTCTTTGCGGGGGTGGGCAGCTGGGTCGTTCTCAAGGAAATCGCTTTACGGTTTCCGCATGGGCATGCTTTTTGTGCCGCTGCTCCTCTTATCAGCTAAGCGAATGCCCGAATTCTGTTCCGAGCAGGTTGTTCAGTGCGTCTGCCGCATCGGTTCCTGCACTTCTAGAGGATTCAAGTACGGCCTGTGCGCTCTTCTCGACTTCATCTTGGTAGCCCATGAAGAGCACTTCTGATATATCGGAGGTGTTGGCATAGGTTATGTCCGTCAAGCAGGTTTCGCTTGTTTGGTCACTGTATGTCCCGATCGGCCAAATGAGCAGTGCGTAGTCATACACATCATTCGTTTCGGTTTTGGTGACGTTGCCATTGGCGTCCAAGCTGCAAATAGCCGAGACTTTGGGACGGCGGGTCATGACCATGTGTTTCACATCGGTTGAAGCGCAGGCCTTGAGCTTCACGACAGTGCCGATGGGAAGGTAGGTGCTGCCGTCCCAGCCCTGGTTGGGTGTGGAGCATCCCGCAAGGCTTGCAAGCGCCGCTGCGCTTGCAAGGGCTCCGCCTGCTGCGAGCGCTTGGCGACGTGTGATTGCGTTGCTCATTATGCCTCTCCGTTCAGTTGCGAGAAGATGTCCGACGTCATGCTCTCCAATGCATCGGGTCCGGAAATCCCAGATTCCTTGGCCGAGGCCAGAAGCTCTTGCGCCTCTTTCTCCCTTTCGTCCTCGTATCCCATGAACAGCACCTCGGAGATGTGGTCTGCGTATATGACTTTCGCATCCGTAGGTTTGTGGGGGATGACGGCGCAGTCGGAAACCCTTCCTGCAGGCCAACACATGACCTCGTAGTCGAATATTGCTTCAGTCGGTTTGTAGGTCATGGTTCCGTCCTCGTTAAAGAAGCCGACTTTGCTTGATTTTGGTCTGCGCGTTATAACCACGTATTCCATGTCGTATTTATCTCCCCTGAGTTTGACGACGGACCCCATGGGGAGGTACGACTTGCCGTCCCATTCTTTTTGGCCTCCTAATTGGCTCTGCAGATCTTTTGCTTGGGCGCATCCTGTAAGGGATGCCGAGGCTAAAGATGCCACGCCCAGGCCTGCCGCAATAAGGGCGGATCGTCGGCTGATCGGTTTGCTTGCTGATGGTTCCATCAGATGCTCCTTCCTATGCAAAGGGTGGTTGGCTGCTTTGCGTTTTGGGTGTGAAGACGGGGTTCGCAGTTTCTTTCTGTACGTAACCGAATGTGATCGGTTTGTGCTGAACGGACTGGGGCTTGGGCGGGCCGTTCGGAATAGGTGGATTAGTGGGTGTTGGCGGCTGCGGCAACGGGTTTTCCGCATTCAGGGCAGAACCTCTTGTATCCAGTGAGGGTGGTGCCGCACGAGCTGCAGGTGACTGCCGTGTGGCTTGTTGGCGCCACGGGTTCGCCGCACGAGAGGCAAAATCGCATGTTTTCCTCTAGCGCGCTCCCGCATTTTCTGCATGGAATGGCGCCAATTGGCAAGGCGTTGACGGTTTTGGCGGTTTTATCGCTGTGGCTTTCGCCGCTTTTTAGCCGTCGAAGGATTGCTTCCTTTTGCGCCTTTTCCGCCTCGAGCCTAGCCAGTATCGCTTTCCGATCGCTGATTATCGATTTATCGGCCTTATTATGGTTTCCCGAAATGCGCGCTGTGTCATTGAGGATATAGCTTGAGCTCCTTAGTACCGATCTGATCAGAGCCAGGCCGATGCTTATGCATATGAATATCAAGATAAAGACGGGCATTGTCTAAAGTGGCTGACTTCTTTGGACACGAAATCGTGGCTTGAAAGAGTGCCCGCG
>CAVHFE010000084.1:0-7608 GCA_963635145.1 Oscillospiraceae bacterium | reverse complement strand
TGTTTCAATGGTGCCGGCGACAGGAATCGAACCCGCAACCCACTGATTACAAATCAGTTGCGCTACCAATTGCGCCACGCCGGCATAGCCCGCCTTTCGGCAAGCCAGGATATTATGCCATAAACACCGAAAGCCAAGCAAAAGAATGTGCAAGGGTAACCCGCAAGAGCAAACGAGAGCTTCGCGCCCACGATGCGAACAAAACAACAGTCCAGCTTGCTCGCATCGACGCAAAGCCGTACCTGAAAGCTAGGCAAAAGAATGCGTGCCGCGCGTACTCACGCACCTGCGCAAGCCAACACCCGCGCTCGCACCGCAGGGCCCAGGCGAAACGAAACCTACTTGCCCGCCAGGCGCGCAATCACGGAAATGAGCCGCTCGCGCTTCAGGGGCTTCATCACGTAATCGTCCATGCCCGCTTCTTCGGCGGCGCGAATATCGTCTGCGAATGCGTTGGCCGACATGCCGATGATGGGCACGCTTGCAGCGTCGTTCCTGTTAAGCGTACGAATGCGGCGCGTTGCCTCCAGGCCATCCATCACGGGCATCATGACGTCCATCAACACCACGTCGAAGGTGCCTTCCGGCATGCCCGAAAACGCATAGACGGCTTTCTGACCGTCGCGCGCCACATGAACGTCGGCACCAGCATCCTCAAGCACGTATTGAGCAATCTCAAGGTTGAGCTCGTTATCCTCCACAAGCAAAATGCGCACGCCCGCGATGCTTTCTTCCTCGATGCAAGCATCCTCCGATGGGGAGCCGGACCTCTCCCCTGCCGACGTTGCGTATGCCGCCGGCGCCGTAGACGTTCCAGCGACGTCAAGGGATCGCGTTCCCGCAAGGCGCTTGCCAACCGAGTCGGGAGAAAGGCTCATGGCCCCGGCCACCTCATTCGCTCGCCGCGCCGTCTCATATTCTTCGGCAGTCAAAGACTCGAAAGGCAGCACCACCGTGAAAACGGAGCCTTTACCCAGCTGGGTATCCAGACCGATCACGCCACCCATGCTGTCGACGATCCGCTTCACAATGGCAAGGCCCAAACCCGAGCCCTTGTAAGATGCACGCCCGTCGGTGCGCTCCTGAGTGAAGGGCTCGAAAACGCGCTTCGCAAAATCGCGGCTCATGCCTATGCCGTTGTCCGAGACGCGGAACTCGACAACGACGCCCCTGCCCTCAGGCTCAAAGCCGCTTTGAGGCAACTTCAAACCGCGAATGGAACGCGCCTCCTCGGGCGCAAGTTCACGAACGCTGCCGGTGACCCTCCCTCCGCGCTCGGTGTACTTGATGCCGTTGGACACCAGGTTCACCAAAACCGAGCGCACATGCATGGGGCTGCCCATAAGGTACGGGTGCGCCAGCGCATCCTCGTTTATCGACTCGGCGTCAACCCCTTTGCTCGCCGCAAGCGACTCCTGCGCAGCGCTGATGTCGTGCAACATATCCAGCAGGTCGAAGGGCTCGTTGGTGAGGTTGAGGCCATCGGATTCGATCTTCGACATGTCGAGCACATCGCTCACCATCTCAAGCAGCTGATTGGCGGCGGCGTCGATCTTGTTCAAGCAATCGTTCAGGCGCTCGGGGTCGTCGGCGTTCTCCTTGGCGATGCCGATCATGCCGACGATGCCGTTGATGGGCGTGCGCACATCGTGCGACATGCGCGAAAGGAACTCGGTTTTAGCCGCATTGGCCGCCTCGGCGTCGAAGGTCTTGCGCTCAAGAAGGCGTTTCTGATTGTCGATGAAAATGAAGAGCATGGTCAGCGTCATGCCCATGCTCGAAGTGGGGACCGAGGGGAACTGGAACTGGAAAACCGTTCCCGCGAACAAAGGAAGCACGTACTTGATGCAATCGATAAGAAGGCTGCGGTTGGCGCGGGTCGGGTTGCGCAAATAGCCAAGAACCGAAACGATGATGGCTCCCACGGTATAGCCGTTGGCGAGCACGAAAACGAAAATCACGTACAAGGGGCCGCGCTCATAGGTGCCGTCGAAGTTGATCTTGAACACCCAGCCCGTCCAAAACGACAACACCAGGAAAAGAGCGAGCAAAGCAATGGGCACGGCAAAAGCAATGCTCCACCGGCGATCGGCGATAACCCGCGAATCGAAGAGCATGGCACAGTAATAGAAGAAGAAGCAGGCGATGCACCCTGCCGCCAAGTCGAAAACGAAGTTAAAAAGATAGTTGCCCCAGAAGCCGGCCGAAGCGCCGATACCGACGCACAAAGCGTCTGCCAAAACGGTGATGGAGGCTGCAACGCACAGCTTGACGATCCAGGATTCCTCACGGCCGAAACCGGGGGTGCGGCTGAGTTTGAACACCAGAAAGACGTTTACCAACAGCAGGAACAGAACGTAAAAAAAGTAGCTTGCATTCGTAACGGACTCCATAAGCACCCTCCCCTCGACAGACAGGAAACCAGGCAAAACAAGCCAAATGGCAGTTCGCATAACTTTATTAGTTTACAGGCGTAAATTGCAAACGCAGAAAGGAAGCATCGTCAAAATTCTTCAAATTCGCTCTCCTTACTCCGATTTTCCGATTGCGAGCCGCCTGCGTTTCATTACCGTTTAAGCTAAGGAACGAAATAAAGGGGAATCGAGCGGCGGCAAGCATGCTCGAACGGCGAACAGCCGCAAGAAGGAATGCGGCTCGAGCCGCAGCCAAGAGGGGCAAGAATCCAAACCACGAGCACGAAACGAGCAACGTGAGCAAACAAGAACAAGCACAGCTGGGCACCCGGAACAGCAATGCCGCCCCGCACAACCTCAGCCGGGCGAGCATGATCGAAATGTTCTTCGACCTGGTGTTCATCTTCTGCCTGAACCAGCTTATCCCCGTCATCACCGAGGCGCCCGCGGGCACAGTGGACCTGGCCACCTTCTACACCTTCATCTTCACCACGGTGCTTTTGCTGCAAATCTGGTTCGACGTGACCCTGTTCATGAACGGCTTCGGCACCGCCGGGCCACTTGACGTGGTGTTTCTGATTGTCAACGTGTTCCTGCTGATTATCATGGCGCAGGCCGCAAGCGCGGCATGGGAGCACTACCTTGTTTACAACACCTGCTGGACGCTCATCCTGGCAAACTGCTGCATCCATTGGCTCATCCGCTTGAAGATGATTAAGAACCCCGACCGACAGATCATACATATCGTCCGGCGCACCGTGGGCGTCATGTGCGCGCAAATCATCGTCATTTCCGTTTCGGATTTGTTCGTCGGCATTGCCGGGCAGGCGCTGTGCTTCGTCGCGTTAGCACTGGGCTTCTTCAGCTGGAGCGGGCGCGACGCCAAGCGCATGAACTCGCATCGCTACCAGCACCTTGCCGACCGCTCCTCGCTCCTGATGATCATGACCTTCGGCGAGACCGTGATCGCCGCGGGAACTTACACCGGCGCGCAGGAACATGTGGTATCGGGTCTGTTCAATGTTTTGACCATCCTGCTGATGTTTTTGGTGTACGCGATCGAGATCAACCGCGCGTTGGACATCACCAAGCTGGGAAGCGGCCTGGGCTTTATGGCCATCACCACTATCCAGGCCCTCATCGTCACCAATTACACGGCGGCCTTCGACCTTATGGTGCAGGGCGGCAAGGTGTGGATCATGGACGCCAGTTTGTACTTCTCGCTCAGCTTGACGGCGTTTTTGCTGAGCTTCTTCGTGTACATCCCCTTCAACAAAGTTGGCCGCACGAAGGGTAAACGATGGATTGCCGCCAGGTTGGCCGCTTGCCTTGCCTGCCTGGGCGTGTCGACGGTGTTCGTGAAAATGGCATCGGGCGCCTTGAGTCTTGTTGGCTTTGCCGACTTCGTCGCAGGGGCGCTTAACGCAATCGGCGGCTTGGCGCCCCTTTTGGCAAACGCGTACGGTGCTGGGCACGACTTCGCGCCCTTCATCTCGACCTGCGCGGGTTTGATTTTGGTGCTTATCGTGCTGGTGCTGGACTGGCGCAACTACGGCGAGCGCCCGCGCGGCATGATCGAAAAGCTCTACGGCAACTTCGAGGGGCCCCGCCGCGTGTAGGAAGGCTTGCGCCATGCAGCGCGGTCGGGCGCGGGCAGCAGGGCGCAAACCCACGCTGCTCGACCGTCGATGAACCTTAAGAAGGAAGCGCGAACGCATCTCAAGTTCCCGCAAGGATGACCATGCCAGCCACACACGCAGGACGATAATGCCGCCGCTACTCCGACAACTTGAAGTCGTACTTCATCTCGAGCATGGCAAAGACATCCTGGATTACTTTGTTGCCCACCGCACGCATGTCGAGCTCGGCAACGAAGGCGCAAATCCGAGCGATTTCCTCTTCGTCAACGCGATACACGCGAAGCGGGGCTTCCAGGAAGCGCTGCAGCTTGCGCTCGAGCGTGAAATACATGTCGCAGGGGCGGCACATGTAGCCGCGCATAAGCCCGGAAGTTCCCGCGTCAAGCTCGTAAAAATCGCTTTCCGTGTAGCCAGGGAACTTGCTGCCGAAAAGCTTTTGCAGCTCCTTAGTGGTTTCAACGTTGATGAGCTTGAGCACGACCGGCGAAGTGTAGGCCCCGATATAAATATCGCGCAGGTTCTCGTTGAGCTCGGTCATCGTCAGCTGGAGCGCCGTCTCGATGTCGTAAACGTAGACGGGAGAAGGAACCTTGCCTGCCGCGATGGAGCGCGCCGCGCCGAACTGGCCGGCGACCATGGTCTGCGCGAGCTCAAGCAGGATTTCCTCTTTGGCGGGAAAGATGTTTTGGAAGCTTCCGCGCAAAACACCGGCGGCCTTGGTGATCCTGCTTACCGTCGTGGCGTTGTAGCCCCGCTCAAAGAACAAGCGCACGCAGGCGGACAATATCTTCTTATTGGTTGCGGTTTCATCTTTGCGCTGGGCCATAAAACACTCCGGGTGCAATGATCGAGGCTGAAACGGTTAATAAATCAGTACGATTAATACCCCAGTAAAAGACCAAGCGCAAAGGGCAATTGCTTTCCAAGTGGAATTCGCATTAACACCTGCGGTTTTGGAAGAGCGGCTAGCAGAATGTTATCAGTACAGCTCCCCCACGAATAAAACTTGAATAAATCCTGCGGGGTTTTAAGAGCGCGACATCGATGTCGGAAAACAGCGCGTATACCGCGACGTCGCATCAAGTAAACAACGATGAATCCTTCAAATAGTTTGACGTACGCTTTTGCGTACACTAATATAAACATACGGAAAATCGTACGCACAAAGGCGGAACTATGACTTCGGTAACAGCAACAGCAGCAAGAAAAGATATCTACAACCTCATCGCGAGCGTGAACGAGAACTGCGCACCCGTCGCCATCACCACAAGTAAGGGCAAGGGTGCGGTCCTTATTGGCGAGGACGAATGGTCGGCTATCGAGGAAAGTCTCTACCTCAACAGCATCCCAGGCATGGCCGACATCATAGTCGAAGGCATGAACACCCCGATCTCGGAGTGTATCGCCGAAGACGACGAAGATTGGTAGCCCATGTGGGAAATCGTCTTCACCAAGCAGGCAAACAAGGATAAGAAGAAACTCAAGGCCGCAGGGCTCGACAAAAAGGCGAAGTCGCTTATCGATGTGGTCAGGTCGGATCCCTTTGCGTGGCCTCCGGCGTTCGAGCCCCTTAAAGGCAACCTCGAGGGCGCCTACTCGCGCAGGATCAATCTCCAGCATAGGTTTGTATACCAGGTAATCAGCGAACCGCACGAGGCAAACGGCAAACGCTACGAGGGCTACGTAAAGGTCGTCAGCATGTGGACCCATTACGAAAACGCCAGGTAACCACCTGCTAGGCGGTCTAAAAACCCGATTACCCGTGCACTCGCGACGCAAAAAACTCAAGAAGCGAGCCCCACCGCTTGAAACCCGCAAGCATATGGAACCCATCCCATCATCCTCCGGCGCTTTTATCCCTCAGCTGCTTCAGGCAAAACCGGTGGTATAGGGCCGTACTCGTTCTTGCCTGGATGCACTCATTTTTTCGACCCGCGAAAGAAACTTTGCGTTACCCGGCGGCTTAAACCCGCCTGAAAGGCGCTAGCGCTCCCCATGCAGAGAACGACCGGCCGTCGCTTCGGCGGCCTACCGTGCCGGCCAATTTCAATCCACGCTCCCCATGCGGGGAGCGACCTCACGAACAGCCGAATCCTAGGATACGGCAGACCACTTCAATCCACGCTCCCCATGCGGGGAGCGACTTCGATCTCCTGCAAAGCGGTGAATCTGAATCTACCCCATTCCCGTTGACACGTCGATTTCCGTTTCGCATGATGCGAGCAACGGAGGAATGGAGGCAAGCATGGGGACCCCATCGCCCAAGTACACGGCCGAGTTCAAGCAGAAGGCGGTCGAGCTCTACAGGAAGTCCGGCACCACGTACGCAGAGGTGGCGCGCGGCCTCGGATGCGACCCGAGGAGCCTCTCCGACTGGTTGAGGAAGGCCTCCTCCTCGAGAAGTGTGCTGGTGGCACCGTGGACGGTTTTCCTGACGGGCCCCTCAGATCGCCCTTCAAGGCCTGCTCGTCAACCGATGCGATCGCATCGGACATGTCTCCATGTCTCCTTCGACGCATATTTAGTTCTTGACCGTTTCAAACATTACCGATGGCATGGGGCCGCGTTCGTTTTCACCCGGATGTATCCAGCTTTCAATTTGCGAAAGAAATTTTACGCTACCCTCGATTCCTTGCTTGAGCGGCGGCGCGCATGGTATAAAGTCCATGGTGGCCGTATAGGCTACCTCCAAGTGCCGGGGGCTTATCCCCCGGCTTTGCTTTTATATAGGGGCTGCATTCGACGAAGGACCTAAGCATATTCGTTGACGAGAGCGGCGGACGCGGCGACAAGTCTCGTTATTGCCTCTTGACACTCGTCATCCAAGACCAGTCCGAAAGCATCACAGAGAAGGTCGCGCGCTACGAGGAATCCCTCCTCAAGGCGGGCCTCCCCAGCATCCCATTCCATTCGGAGCCGCTGCTCAACGGCCACAGGGACTACGAGAACATGACCCTCAAACAGAGGAAGAAGATCCTAAACTCCTTCGGCATCATGGTGCAGCGCCTCCCCATCTCCTACGTCACGTTCGTTTACAAACGCAGCGAGTACAGAGACCCGGAGATGCTTTCGGCCAGGATGAAGCGCGACATCTCAGGCGTACTGTTCGACCGGCTAGAGTTCTTCCAGACGTTCGACGAAGTCAAAGTCTACTACGACAACGGCCAGGACATAATCAAGCAGGCCCTCGACAAGTCGATAGGCTTCGTGCTGTCCAAGGGCGTCGTGGATCGTCGCAAAACTTCAATGACGGACTACCGCCTGGAGCAGGTCGCCGACTACCTCTGCACCATCGAGCTCGCCAGAATCAAGTACGAGGCGAAGGAAGACGGAGCGACCTACAGCAAGTTCTTCGGCGGCATCGGCCCCTTCAAGAAGAACTGGCTCAAGCAGGCCAGACGCAAGTTCCTATAGCTCCCTATCCGGCGACGAGATGCCCCGCCGTCTCGGCCGCGATGATCTGAGCCCGAATCCGCCTCAAGGTCATGCAGGAGCTGGCGGGCCACGCCAACAGCCAGATCACCATGGACATCTACACCCACGTGAGCATGGAC
>CAVHFE010000083.1:0-7684 GCA_963635145.1 Oscillospiraceae bacterium | reverse complement strand
AAAGATGATCCTCGTAATGAACCATCGATTCGATGCGTTTCCACGTCCTGAACGGTTTTGGAGCAGTGTCGAATCGACTGGTAATCAAACGGCAAGGAGTGAAAGGCAACCTAAAAGGCCCGTAGCGACGGACTGACGACAAAGGGGTCCCCTCTTTTCCGTGATGGTCGCGACCCTCGACGGGCGCGATGTCGTAAAGGTGTCGTAAGGCAGGCCTGGGATGTGGAAGCGGCGAAAACGTGCATTAGTCCTTTTCTCGTGTGCCTAGTGAGGCCATGAGAACGGTGCCATGTGGAACCGTTCGCTGACCTGGGGTTTTGCGGTATTTTCGAGCGCACGAAAAAACCCCGCCGTCATCCTTTCTCATCGGCGGCGAGCGAGCTAGACCTTAGTTGACTAAGATTTAGTATATTGATTCGATATATCAAGCGGGTATACTTACTAAAGAGGAAAGGAGAACGGCAGTGGTCAGAGTACACGGGAACGCTCTCAAGCACGACCTCACCAGCGAGGAAGTCGCGTATGCGTGGAAGAACCCGATTAGGTGCCGACAGCGAAATGGTACGGATGACCCGCCGCTCTGGATTTCGGTTGGCTCTCTTCCTGACGGGAGGTTCGCCGAGCTGATCGGATTCATGGACATCGACGGCGTTTGGTGCGTGTTCCACGCGATGGTGCCGCCAACGAAGAAGTTCAAGCGTGAGCTGGGATGGAGATAGACATGAACGGAATCGTTGCCGAGAACGGCAAAGTTGTTACAGACGAGATGATTGCCGACTGGGAGAGCGCACTTGAGCGAGATGACTGGCCTGACGGATGGGTCAATGTCGGCGAGGTTGTCGAGGGCAAGCTTCCGAAGGTGGCCATGGACACCGTGACGCTGTCGCTCAAGGTTCCCGTTGGCATGAAGCGGGCGCTTGAGAGGGAGGCGAAGCTCGAGGGCAAGTCGACGGGTGCATACGCTCGCGGAATCCTCGCGGACGGGCTTATGGCTATATCGTAAATGGACAAAAAAGAAGCCCCGGCAAGCTTGGCGGCAGCAGGGGCATTCGGTTTTGGAGCAGTGTCGAATCGAGCGGTGCTCGAGGTTTCGTTGTGTTGATCGGCGGTTTTCGCTAAGCTCTGAAATGCTCAATGTTGTGCTGGGATGGTTTATTTCATCAAGAGGTGATTTTCATGGAGACGATCTGTCCTGCTTGCGGGAAAAAGATGAAAACATCGACAGAGGAGTTCTCCCTTGCCGAGTTTCCCCGTATCGTAGGGGTCGAGCATCAGGTTTGCTCGGCCTGCGGTGAGATGGCATTCACTGCCGAGCAGACGGATATCCTTTTTGGGTATATGCTTGCGCTAAGGCAAATCCGTGAAAAGCGTGCAGGGGATGCCTTGTAGGCTAAATTGCTTCCTTGCATTCAAGGGCTCAATGCAAGAAGGGCGATTTTTGGATACGGGGCTCGGCGAGCCAATCGATGGCTGTTCGGATTCTGAATTCAGCATAAGTTCTTGCTTATGACTTTTGAGGGTGCCCTCAATTCTCGAAATAGTGTTGACTTGGCAATGAAAACTTAAAAGTCAGCCTCTCTGGGTATTTTGATGGACACATAAAGCAAGCGATATAGATATCTTTCTCGATAAGGCAAGGCCCACCAGGCCTAACAGCGAGAAAGGATATTCTCATGAAATCGAAAGCTATTATCTGCGCCATGTTGGCGATGATGTGTGTTGCCTCTATTGGTCTTACTGGTTGCGGGGGAGAGGAATCCTCCAGCACCGACCAGCAAAAAGAGTCCGTGGAGCAATCAGCCGAGCAATCTGTGGAGAATCCGAATGCCGTTAAAATCGGCAAGGCAAAAAGCCAGAAGGATTATGCGGGCAAGAGCCGCGTCGTTGTGAATATCGAATGGACCAACAACGGCGACGAAACGGCAGATTTTTACACCTCCTATAGCTTGAAGGCTTATCAGGACGGCGAAGAAATAGACCGAACTTTCGGGGATGGCGACAGCTGGTACAACGATCAGGAGAGCATCAAACCCGGGAAGACCCAGAGCTTCAAGGTTATGTTCGAGTCGACCGGCAAAAAGGATGTCGATGTGGAGATTACCGACCTGTTCGGCAGCGACGTGATCGTATCAAAGACGTTTGAGCTGAAGTAATCTGGCCTGGTAGCCGAATTCATTTAATGAGCAAGAAACCCCTCGCCTGAGGGGTTTCTTGGTTTGCCACTGGGATGTTGGTTGGCTGAGCCGCTTTTGCAAAAGCGGTGAGAGCTATTGGTTCCCGCTGCGCTGAACCAGCAAAGAGTCAGAGCCAAAGGTCTCGGCTTTTGAGCCCGATTGTGCTCTAGGCAAGACAATAGTTGTGCTCCGAATTTGAGCCTTCGGTTACTGGAAAATCGTTTATCTGCCTGGCATTATTTTCGCAAGGCGTCGCCCGTAAGGCTTGAGCGTTTTGGGGCAATTGATTATCAGCAGGGCGGCGCCTCCATTTCCTTTTTTTTTGATAGCTCAGCTCGCGTCTGGGCGCTCTTCGTCAAACATCACGCCATGGTCGGTTATGGCGATGACGGGCATATCCGAGGGCAGGCGCTTGCCCTAAGGTCTAGCGGCTCCGTTGACTCAAAAAAGCGTAAACCTTGGCTAACTAAAAAATCCTTCAACAAGCCTTTTCAAAAGCTCCGCTCTTTTGCATAATGATTGCAGCGAGCTTAATAGGATTCATTACTGAAAAGGAGATCACCATGTTGTTTATTTGCCCCGTTTGCGGTTACGTCGAAGAGTACGATGGCGACGAGCTGCCCGCCGACTTCGTTTGCCCTGTTTGCAAGGTTCCCGGTTCCAAGTTTGTGAAGCAGGCTCCCGCTGAAGAAGGCGGCGAGGATCTGGTTTGGGCTTCCGAGCATCGTATCGGTGTCGGCATGCTCGACGAGGTTCCTGCTGAGCTGCAGAGCTTCCTGCGCGCCGAGTACAACGGCGAGTGCTCTGAGGCCGGCATGTACCTGGCGATGGCCCGCGTCGCTTATCGCGAGGGTTACCCCGAGGTTGGTGCTTACTACGAAACCGCCGCATGGGAAGAGGCCGGTCATGCCGCTCGTTACGCCGAGTTCATCGGCGGTGAGATCGTGAGCGATTCCACCGAGGAGAATCTGAAGCGCCGCGTTGCCGCCGAAAATGGCGCCTGCAAGGCCAAGACCGACATGGCCAAGCTTGCCAAGCAGCAGAACCTCGACGCCCTGCACGACAGCATCCACGAGATGGCTCGTGACGAGGCTCGTCACGGTCAGGCCTTCCAGGGCCTGCTGAAGAGGTACTTCGGCTAGTTTCCGCCTGAACGCTTAAACAACATCTGGCTGCATAAAATTCAGCCAACTACGAGGTCCGGCTCCGCGCTGGGCCTCGTTTTTTTCGTGCAAAAACACAAACGGAGCATGGAGTTTTTGAACCGCAGGCTAAATGACACTCGTTTACTATCTTTTTTCGACCCCTGGGGATTTTTTAACTGGCTAAGCGCCAGCGAATTCCCAAAATATCACACACAAATGCGTAATGCGACGGATCTGTTTTCGGCTATCGGCGGGATTTGAATGAAGCGCGCCCCGCTCGTTATGCCGCAAGGTTCGCCTCGCGCCGAATCCGCAAAAAAAAGAAGCCTGGAGGTGGTTGCTGTGGCTCTAGATGCCGCGGAAGTCAAAGTTTTGAAGCCGGATGTTCTTGCTCCTGCCGAAATCGAGGCTAAGGCCGAGGTTCTAGCCGTTGGCAAGGCTGGCATGAATGCGCTCACCATGTTCGTTTTGGCCATAGCTGCCGGCCTGTTCATCGGCTGCGGCGCAACCTTGTTCACTTTGGTTCAGGGCGACACCGAGCTACCCTTTGCCATCAAGCGCGTGATGGGCGCCTCGTGCTTCTCGGTCGGCCTGATGCTGGTCGTCGTTTGCGGCTCCGAGCTGTTCACGGGCAATTGTCTGATGGTGTGCGGCCTTGGTAGCAAGAAGATCAAGCTTCCCGGCATGCTCCGCAACTGGCTTGTGGTGTGGATCGGCAACTTCGTCGGCTCGCTGCTTTTGGCCGTGATCGTATGCGGATCGGCCATGGCGGCCATGAACAACGGTGCCGTGGGTGACGCCATGGTGGCCACCGCGGTTTCCAAGGTCACCCCCGATGCGCTTACCTTGTTCTGCAAGGCCATCATGTGCAACTTCCTTGTGTGCCTGGCCGTGTGGATGACCTTCGGCGCGCGCACCCTGGTCGACAAGATTGTGGCCTGCGTCATGCCCATCACTGCCTTCGTCGCCTGCGGATTCGAACATAGCGTTGCCAACATGTTCTTCCTGTTCGAGGGCTGGTTTGCCAAGCTCATGGGTTACGGCGCCGGCGTTGTCAACGTGGGCTCGCTCGATTTGGGCCTCATTTTTTACAATCTGGGAATCGTCACCCTGGGCAACATCGTCGGCGGCTCGATCCTGGTGGGTTTGCTCTACTGGATCGCCTTCGCCCGCGGCAAGAAGAACGATTAACGGGAAGACCCGTTAAGGAAGAAGTATCAAGAAGAACGGCCGAAGGAAAACGAGCTCAAGGAAATCGGCGCTGAAATGGGGGCGCGCAGTCTTAACGCAACCTGCCGATAGCCTTTCCCAATGAGCGGCATTTGATTAAACGACGTTTGAAAAGATTACCCGTGTTTATGCGCCTGAGCATGCATAATACACACAGAGATATAGCCTATTTAAGAATGTCCCGGCTGGTGTCGGGCATTCTTGATTGAAAGAGCATTATTCGCGCACGAGAATAATGCCAAGGTATCAAGGATGAAGAGGTTCAAGGAGGATCGGCCTTATGGCTAAGCTATCTATCGCACCAAGCTCTCATGCTGATAAACAGATAACCGACTACCTGGAGCGCTACGAAAAGCGCGTTTCTGCAACGCCCCCGGGCATGTGCCCCATCGCGGTGCAGGTGAGCTTGCTGGAGGCAGGCGGTTCGCAGACCTGCGGAAAGTGCGTGCCTTGCCGCGATGGCATCCCTCAGCTCGCTAACTTGCTGCGTCAGGTGCGCGATTGCAAGGCAAGCGCAGAGACGCTCGACAAAATTCGCAGCCTGGCCACCGTCATCCGTGATTCTTCCGATTGCGCCGTTGGTTACGAAGCCGGCAACCTGGTTCTTGAGGGCTTGGATTCCTTTGCCGACGAATATGCAAGCCATATTCAGGAGGGTTCCTGCCTTTCCGACGTTTCGCAGAAGCTTCCCTGCGAGGCCCTTTGCCCTGCACATGTTGACGTTCCCGGCTACATCGCCCTGGTTTCCGAGGGCCGCTACGCCGAGGCCGTACAGCTTATCCGCAAGGACAACCCCTTCCCAACCATGTGCGCGCTCGTTTGCGAGCATCCCTGCGAGGTTCGTTGCCGCCGTCAGCTCATCGACGCTCCGGTTAACATCCGCGGCATCAAGCGCTTCGCGGTCGACATGGCTCCCGCCGATACCGTCCCCGTGCCCAAGCGCTTGCCCGACACCGGCCGCCACATCGCCGTCGTCGGTGCTGGCCCCTCGGGCTTGACCTGCGCTTATTACCTGGCGCTGATGGGTCATAAGGTAACCGTCTACGAAGGTCGTTCCAAGATGGGCGGCATGACCCGCTACGGCATCCCCGCTTATCGCTTCCCTCGCGAGCTTCTTGACCGCGACATCCGTGCGGTCCTCTCGGTTGGCAACATCGACGTGAAGATGAACACCCAGCTTGCCAAGGAAGACGAGGCGCGCATCATCGCCGAGCACGACGCCGTGTACGTGGCCGTCGGTGCGCAGATCGGCAAGACCTTGAAGCTCGATGGCGTCGATGCCGAGGGCGTTATGTCTGCTGTTGACCTGTTGGGCAAAATCGGCGACGACCAGTATCCCGACTTCACGGGCAAGAAGGTCGCCGTTATCGGCGGCGGCAACGTTGCCATGGACTGCTGCCGCACTTCGGTGCGCCTGGGCGCCTCCGAGGTTACTTGCGTGTATCGTCGCCGCATCGAGGATATGACCGCGCTTTATTCCGAGATCGAATCGGCCATGCAGGAGGGCGTCGAGATGATGACGCTTGCCGCCCCCGAGCGCATCGAGGTCGACGAGAACGGCCACTGCGCCGCCCTTATCGCCCAGCCCCAGTACATCAGCGCGGTCAAGCGCGGCCGCCCGGCGCCCGCCAAGGCCGACAAGCCCGAGCTGCGCATCGAGGCCGACATCATCCTCATCGCGGTTGGCCAGGACATCATGTCCACCCACTACGGCATGCCCGTTTCCTCCCGCAAGCCTTACAAGGCCGACGAGTTTCTTAAGGCCGAGGGTTTTGAGAACGTCTTCGTCGGCGGCGACTGCCAAACCGGCCCTGCCACCGTCATCAAGGCTATCGGCGCTGGCAAGGTTGCGGCGCGCAACATCGATGAGTTCCTGGGCTATCACCATAAGCTCGATTGCGGCGTAACCGCCCCTGCTCCTCGCGCCAACGATCGCCAGGCTTATGGCCGCGTGAACATCGCTGAGCGCCCCGCCCGTGAGCGCAAGCGCGATTTCGAGGGCGTTGAAATCGAGATGAGCCTTGAAGAGGCTATGCAGGAATCCAGGCGCTGCCTGCGTTGCGACCACTACGGCTGCGGCGTCCTGCAGGATGGCAGGTATCAGTATGTCTAACCTTTCCTTCTGCACGCTTTCCATCGACGGTAAGGAGGTCAAGGCTCCGGCCGGCATGACCATTCTGGCCGCCGCGCGCATGGCCGGCGTGAAGATCCCCACGCTGTGCTACCTGGCCGGCATCAACGAAATCGGCAGCTGCCGCATCTGCGTGGTCGAGGTTGAAGGGCGCCCTGAGTTGCTGGCAGCCTGCAACACCCCGGTCGAGGACGGCATGGTCATCAGCACTAATTCAAAGCGCGTCATCGAGTCGCGCCGCGCGGCGCTGTCGCTCATCCTTACCGAGCACAACCTGGACAGCACCCACTACTGCTTCAGCTGCAAGAAGAACGGCGCCTGCGAGCTGCAGGCACTTTGCCGCGAATACGGCGTCACCGAATCCTTCGGCGGGGCCAAGCAGGATGTGCAGCCGGTGCTCGATAGCAATCCCTTCATCTCCTACGACCCCAACTTGTGCATTCATTGCCAGCGCTGCGTTGCCGTTTGCAACAACTGCGCCGGAAACCATACGCTCGTTGCGGGCAAGAAGGGCACGCGCACCTCGATCGAGGCTCCCTTCGGCGACGATTGGAAATCAACCTCCTGCGAGTCGTGCGGCAACTGCACCCAGGCCTGCCCGACGGGCGCGCTGACGGAAAAGCGCCGCAAGGATTATCGCGAGTGGGAAGTTAAGAAGGTCCTTACCACCTGCCCGCACTGCGCAACGGGCTGTCAGTATTACCTGGTGGTTAAGGACAACAAGATCGTCGACGTCGAGGCGGCCGACGGCCCCTCGAACCGCGGCCTTTTGTGCGTCAAGGGCCGCAGCGCCAGCTTCGACTTCGTTCATTCGCCGCGTCGCCTTACCTCGCCTTTGATCCGCAACAAGGAAACCGGCGAGTTTGAAAAGGCCACCTGGGACGAGGCGCTTGACCTCGTTGCCAAGAAGATGGGCGCCCTGCGCGATGAGTTCGGCGGCCAATCTTTAGCGGCCTTCGCCTGCGCCCGTTCCGCCAACGAGGACATCTACATGCTCCAGAAGA
>CAVHFE010000082.1:0-7809 GCA_963635145.1 Oscillospiraceae bacterium | reverse complement strand
AAATTCACATTTCCTTGGAAAACGATTGCGTGCTTGCCAGGCTTTCTTTTTAGAAGAAGGATGAGATAGGCGATCCCACACTAAAAGCTCTAAGATGCGACAGGGATCATAATCAAACTTACGTGCTGTGCGCTTTTTCTCAAAAAACGACCATATCCTTAAGTCACGATGAAAGTAAGCACTTGGCAAAACAGCGCCTAGTTCTATTTGCTGATCGGTACGCATATCAATTTTTTGAAGAGGAGAAAAACTAAGGGCAATGGGGGCATCTTTAGCTTGTTCTTCTTTTGTCATGCGTTTGCATTCAGCTTCAAAATGAGCAATAGGATCATCAAAGTCTGCTTTAAGTACATCAACATAACCGAGGCTTTTAATTGTTTTAGCTTTATTTTTACCGTTTTCATCGCGATAGCCTTGCACAATAGTGAGATATACCCGCCCATTTTTCTTTTTTGATTTTCTGAGATACATCTTTTTATCCTGACCTGCATAGATATATATTTTTGATTATACCATACATAGCCATACAACAACCAAAAAAGTCATAAAATCTTGACAAAATAAATGCCCATTGAACTGGGCAAAGATTGGATTATTTAATTAGGTCAGCTGCAAAAGTCGGGAGTCGGGTGGAACCGAACTTGTCGCCGTGTGCAAAACCAAGAAATGTTACACTATTCTTAATGATCCTGGGGTCGTCTACTGCGTTACCTGCAAAGCTAAGCACGACGGCAGAAAGGACAAGGTCAGAGAGTGCGCGCTTGGGGTAGCCGGAACCGCAGCCTTAGGAGCTGGGTTTCTTTGGAAGAACGGCGGCAAAAATCGTGAAAGCAGCAACCAAATCGTTTCCAAGTAACTTTCGGCCAACTATTAAGCCTACAGCTAATGAAACGAAAAGGTCGAGCTTGTATGCTCGATCATGAGGATGCTTGATATTCGATTGGCGATCTATCGGTTGATTTCCGCGTAAACTGGTTGAGTAGTTTACGCGTTCAACTCCAAACTGGCGCCGAATCAGCATTGACCAACGAATACGGACAGATTTTAAAGGAAACGCTTATGAGAATCGGCTGGGTTGACTTTTCCGAAGATGAGCGCCGCCGCGCAAACCAGGTCCTTCAGATGGCTAAAGGCAAAGGTGCCATCGATGAGTTAGGCTTCGGCGTTCTGCGCGATTCATTCGCCCACAGGCTGTTTCCCGGAACATCAACCCTGCACACTCATGCCCGCTACTACTTCCTCACGGCATACCTCATGAAAGACCTCGCCAGGGACTTTCAAGGGGCGGGTCGGGATCGGGTCCACGCCGAGTTCGAGTCCGGCGAGAAATCAGTTGTTCAAAAGCTTTCCGCCTGGTGCGATGAGAACAACAGAGAGAAAGACGGCATAACGGGAATCAGCTTCATCGACAGCGACACCTGGGTCAAACAGAAGCCGGCGAGCATGAACTGGTCCGCTATGCGCGAGTACGGATTGCTCAAGGACCCCAACGTGACGCTCTCCTCGTACCTGAACATGGTTGCCGCCCCTTCCGCGGGAAAGATACACGCCGAGGTCGAGGGAGACGACGCCGTCGTGCTCGTAAGCCCCGCCCAGGCTATCTGGGATGTGCCCGCCGTTGGCTACGAAGGCTGGAGGAACGCGGACTCGATAAGCGTAGATCTCCTCCCGTGCGAGGCCCAGATGCTGCTCGATTCAATCTGCCGCAAGTTCCCTAACAACCTCTATGCCGCGTTGCTGCAGGATCCCAAAGCTTTGGACCTCTGCGCTGGATTCGGAAGCTTCGTCGAGCTGGCGGACAACTTGGAACACTTCGTCCCCGACTTCAGGGATTCCGAAGCGCTGGCTTTGGCGGCAGATGCATCGGCGCTTGCCGCTTTGCTCCACATCCGCTTCAACTACGTGCTCAGACACTTCGAGACCCACGAGGCCGACAAGGAAACGGAAGAGACATGGGAGAGCGCATATGCCCATGGTTCGCGCTATCGTTCGCGTGCTCTCAACTGCGATATCGAAGCCGTGTTCTCCCTTCTCCGCATTTCTCTGAGCAACAGCTGGAACGCCAAGACGTACCGGTTCCTGAAGCGCTCCCAGAAAGCGCTCAGCGACGGGAGACTCACAGACTTGGATGAGATCGTGAGGTTGAGGGAGCTCGAGCTAAAGGGGCGCTCGCGCTCGAAGATCATGAACGCAGACGCATACCGAGCCGATTGGTACGGCGGGACGGAGTTGACCTACCGCCTTTCCACCGCCATCAGCCTGGGCAGGGAGATCTGCGCACCTCTCGGAGGAGTCGAGTCATGCTAAACCCCTCAGGCAATTCCTTGAACTACGGCGACATGCTCAACGCCCCAAAGGGCTACGAGCTCGACGCCGCGATATGCACAACGTACACGCTCGACCTCGAAGCGCTCGTCGGAGCCTATATCGCCTTAGGTCTGCCCGTTGGGTGCGACAGCACGCTCAAGGACAACGACGCCCATCTGTTTGCCGCCATGGCGCAGGTCCGCGACAAGGTCCTCGTGTTCTGCGAGAAGGGGAAGATCCGTTGCTCGCGAGCATACAGGAACCTTTACTCCCAAATCGAGAGCAGCATCGTGCAGGTCGACCTCGAGGGCGAGAACTACCCTTCATTCCATCCCAAGATCTGGATCCTGCGCTTCGCGTCTTCCAAGGCTGTGAGGTACCGCATCTGCGTCTTGACGAGGAACCTCACCCTTGACGGCAGCTGGGATCTGGCCGCCTCCTTCGAAGGCACGTTCTCGGAAAACCGCAAGAAGAGAGCCGAGGGAGGATGGCATCTCGAGCGCGCACTAGAAGGGCTCTCCAGCTTCGCAGAAAAATCAGCCCTCTCCGCAAAGCTCGAAGGCAATCTCAAGAAGATCCTGGGAGAAATCGGGCACGTCTACTTCGGCAGCAGCTCAGGCTCGTTCTCCCCCGTCTACCCGTTCTTCCTCGTCAGCGGATTCCCCGGGGGAGGTGACCACCTCAACTCCATCGACGTGTTCCTGCGCGAGAGAATAGCGTGCGCCGAGAAGGCGCTGGTCGTCAGCCCGTTCTTACCGGACAACCTCCTGTCCCCGGGGCCGCTCTCGCTCATTTTCAACAGAATCGGTGAAGGCGGCATGCACGCCGGGGACGTCACGCTTGTCTTGCGAAAAGACGCTCTGTTGGGACGAGGAGGCGATATCGCCCGCCTGGATGGGATGAGGGTCCTTGCGGTTAAGGACGAGCTCCTCGACGTCGTCCCGGAAGACGGCGCAGGAGCCGCGACGGCCATAGTTTCGAGGGACATCCATGCAAAGCTCTTCGCATTCGAATGCGAAGAGGCAGGCGCACATGTCTGCTATCTATGCGCGGGCTCCGCAAACGCAACGTACCGGGCCATGTCGGTCAACCACGAGTTCTGCTTTGCGCTGCGCTCCGAGCGCGAGGGGGCCTTCGACGACCTCCTCTCCGAGCTGGGGCTGGCCGACGGAACCTTGGAGGAGGGAATCTTCGCGATCCTGCAGGACAAGGAGGTCGCGACGATCGCCGAGGGAAAAGCGGAACCCGGCAGCGACATCGAACGCAGCTACGACCACCTGCTCCGCAGGTTGGACGCCAAGATGGACATCGTGGAGTCAGAGTGCTCCGAGGGCTACGACGTCACCGTCCGTCTTCGAGCCGACAAAGAGAACGAAGCGTTCCTGGATCAATGCCAGATAGGGCTTCTATCGAGGAAGGGCTCCGTCCCCGCGGCAGCCAAGGCTGTGTTTACGGGCATCGACCTTATCGACCTCACCGAGTTCATCAGGTTAACCAAAGGCCAGGAAGGCTCCACGCCCCGCCTCATCAGGTGCGCCGTCACCTCACGGGCGGCGCGCATACTGGACAAGAGACGCGCCGCCGTATTCGGAAAGATCGTCGCCGCAAGCGACAGCTCCCTGATGGACTACCTGCAGTTCTCCCTCTCGGACAACCCCGAGCAGCAGCAGGCTCTGTCCGACTCAGTCGGTTTCGGGACCGGATCGTCGTCTTTCTCGGTTTCCGTAGACGGCCTCTACGAAAGCCTCCTGGGCGCGTTTTCGGAAAAACCCGCCCAAGCGTTATCCGTTGTGGACGATTGCCTGCAGATGATCAGATGCGCAGACCAGGAGCCGAGCGCCCAGCTCACCGAGGCCGCCGCTCTCCTGGAGGCGTTCAAGGAAGGGTGCAAGGATGCTTAGCGAGGGTGCGAACAAACACAAAGAGCAGGTTCTCGCCGCCAGAGACGAAGTGCTCCGAATGCTCAAGCCCTTCCAGCGGGACACCGTCACCCATGTCGACGAGCTCTTCCGCAGGGGGAGCAACCGCGTGCTCGTCTCGGACGAGGTCGGACTGGGCAAGACCCTGGTTGCCAAGGGCGTCGTCGCAACTACGGCCGCCTTGCGCATAGAGGAAGACGACCCCTTCTTCAAGGTGGTGTACGTCTGCTCAAACAGTGCCATCGTCAACCAGAACCTGTCAAAGCTCAGCATCGACGAGGAGCTGGTGGACAGGGTTGACGCCAGCCAGGCGCGCCTCTCCATGCAGCATTACTTTGCCTATCAAAACGAGCGCGAGGCCGTGGAGAGCGGCCGCTACATCCAGCTGATCCCCATGACACCGGGCACCTCGTTCAACATCACGAACGGAGCAGGCGTCGTGCAGGAGCGTGCGCTCATCTACGCGGTCCTTCGCCACCACCGCCTCTTCTCGGACATAGCGCCCGCGATCGAGGCGATGTTCAGCTATCAGGCGCAGAAATCCTGGGGCTACTGGCGCGACCACTACTGCGGGGAGGTCGACGCGGCAAAGAACGCCGCTTACAGAGACGAGGTGTGCTCGGCGCTCGATGAATATGCGGCCGAGCTCGAGCAGGTCCGGGTCTATGCCCAAAACCGCAACGACGGGGCCTCGGACAACTACCACATCGGCAAGCTCAGAAGCGTCTTCGCGAGACTGTCCATAGACCGGCTCGACCCCGATCTGGTGATCATGGACGAGTTCCAACGCTTCCGCAGCCTCATCGACTGCAACGAGGACGAGGAGCTAGGCCTGATATCCAAGCGGTTCCTCTTCGCAGACGGGCGCGAGGGCAACCCGCTTCGCGTCCTCCTGCTGTCGGCCACCCCCTTCAAGGCGTTCACAACCCAAGCCGAAGACGAGCTCTTCTTCGGGGAGTCCTCATCGAACGACTTCCTCAACGTCGTCGCGTTCCTGGGCGGCGACAAGAACCCAGGAGGGTTCCATCAGGCCTGGAGGGCCTACGGGGGGAGCCTGTCCGCCTTCGCGGACGACATGGGCTCGCTCGCGGCCGTCACCAAAGACAAGGAGGCGGCCGAAAGAGGGCTCAGGGAGCTCATGGCCAGGACGGAGCGGGTGGGGCTGAGCGAGTACCAAGACATCGTGTGCGACCGCACCGAGCTGGTTGCCGCCGACAAGGACGACATCGCCTCGCACCTGACCGCCAGGAAGCTGTTTGGCAAGATGGAGGTCGGCGACAAGCTGCCGATCGACTACGTGGAGTCCTGCCCGTTCGTACTCTCGTACCTCAAGGGCTACAAGTCGGGCGAGCGTCTGCTGAGGGCCGTGGAGCGCGAGCAGGGCAAGCTCCCCTTCAAAAGAGAGGACAATGCCAAGGCCGCCAGGCTATGGGTGCAGCACCATGCAGTCGACAACTACCGCAAGCTGAAGATCCCCAACTCCAGGATGCGAAAGCTGATCGACGACGTCTTCGAGACCGGATCGCGCACGGCAGACGCCTCCTCGCTTCTGTGGGTTCCTGCAAGCCGCCCTTACTACAAGGTGAACTCCGGCCCCTACGCCGGCGTTGCCGGGTTCTCCAAGACGCTCGTTTTCTCGACGTGGACAATGGTTCCGCGCATGATGTCGACGCTCATCTCCTACGAGGACGAGCGCAGGTCCGTCTGGAACTGCTACGGAAGCAGGTCGAACTTCAAGTACTTCGATCCGAAGGCCGACGACCCCGAGGCGATCGGCGACGAGGCAGACGACGAGCGAAAGCTCCCGAGCAAGCGCCTCCGCCTGGCTGCGGCGGCGAGAACGGGCGCGGTTCTGCTCATGTACCCCTCGGATTACCTCGCCGGCCTCGTCGAATGGCCTAAGTTCGCCTCGGAGGCGAATGCCGCACATCTCGAGAAGGGCATTGCAGCGAAGATAGGCAGCGAGATCGGCGCCCTGGGCATCGAGTCCGAGCAAGGGGGAAGGCCGGATGCCGGCTGGTACCTCAAAGCCCTGCTCCTGCTCGAGCGCTCCTTTGGGACGGACCCCCTCGACCTTGTCGAGAACATCGAGAATGCCGATGAGCTGTCCGCAGAGGACGCCAGGCTCGCAGACGAGTGGAGGAAGGTCGACGCTACCCCGGTTTCGGAAATGGGACCCGTGCCGAACGATCTTTGCAGGATCCTGGCGAAGATGGCGATCGGGTCGCCGGCAATCTGCGCAATGCGAACCTATCGAAAGTGCCGGACGTGCGAAGGAGCCCAGCTCCTAGGCTACCGCTTCGCATCGGCGTTCCTGCGCCGCCTCAACACCCCCTCTGCCACTCTGGCGGTTGAGGCTGGATGCTCCAAGCAGAGCTTCAGGTCGCATTGGTCCCGCGTCCTGGAATACTGCATCCTCGGCAACTTCCAGGCGGTCTTGGACGAATACGGCCATCAGATCGGGTTCCGCCACTCCGGGGGCTTCGTATGCTCGGAGATGATCGGAGGCAAAGTGGGCCGTTTCGGCGGCCCCTCGACGTACACCATGCAAAGCCAATACGACGTCGACACCCTGATGAACCTGAGAACCCGCTCTGCAGATAAGGGCAACGACAAGCCCATGAAGATGCGCACGGCCTTCGCCGCCGCGTTTCTCGACGACGAGGGCGGCGGAAGCAACGACAACAGGCGCGAGAACCTTCGCAAGGCGTTTAACTCGCCGTTCAGGCCCTTCGTGCTGTGCAGCACCTCAGTCGGCCAAGAGGGCTTGGACTTCCACTCGTATTGCAGGAAGATCGTCCATTGGAACCTCCCGTCAAACCCGGTCGACTTGGAGCAGAGAGAGGGTCGTATCAACCGTTACGAAAGCATGGCGGTGCGCCAGAACGTCGCCAAGATCTACGACGTTCCATATGCCCCAGACTCGGACATCTGGGTTTCCATATTTGCCGCCGCCGAGAAGGCCGCGAGCGACGAGACCGAAGGGGCATTGGCGGAGCTCGTCCCGCATTGGGGCCTTAGTTCGTACGACCCGGATCTTCGCATCGAGAGGCATGCGTATCTTCGCGCATTCGGGAAATCGGCGATGCGGTACAAACAGTTAATCGACGTGCTTGTCAGGTACAGGACCGTTCTCGGGCAGCCCAGGCAAGAGGAACTGTTGGAAAAGCTCGGGCGAACCCTGGACGACGAATCAATCAAGAGCCTGTTCATGGACCTGAGCCCCTTCAACTACGAGCATAAGGATTGGGAGGAATAAAGAGACCGAGCGATTATGCTCGGTCTTGGGGCGCCGGGTGCGCGACCGGCTGGACTACCGGCGCCCTGTTATCTTTCTTAACCGCTGGCGCTACATGAACCTGAACACGGCTTTGATGAGCCATTTGCAGAACGCGCCTATCGCCTTCCGAGCATCAGCGCCGTATCCATCCTGTGGCTCGTGCCGTTGAACTCAACGAGTCTGCCTTGGTGGACTATCCGGTCGATAATAGCCGCCGCCATCTTGTCGTCTCCGAACACGGCTCCCCGCTTGCTGAACTCGATGTTGGTAGTGATCACAAGCGAGCGTCTCTCGTAGCAGTCG
>CAVHFE010000081.1:0-7837 GCA_963635145.1 Oscillospiraceae bacterium | reverse complement strand
GTGCCGCGCGACTGGGAAGAGCAGCTTGACGAGTACCTTGAATTGCTTGGAGCACGTGATGCCTGAGATTAGCGTTATCGTTCCCGTATACAATGTAGCCGGCTATCTTGAGAAGTGCGTAAGTTCTATCCTTGGACAGACCTTCGAGGATTTCGAGCTACTGCTCATCGACGATGGCTCTACCGATGAATCTGGCCAGCTAGCGGAAAAGCTGGCTGCGACGGATGCGCGCATCCGCGTTTACCACAAGAGCAACGGCGGTCTTTCTGATGCCCGCAACTACGGCGTGAAGCGCGCCAAGGGCAGTTTTGCCACCTTCATAGATTCAGATGACTGGATCGAAAAGAACTACCTCGAGTTCCTCTATCGGGCACTTGTTGATAACGACGCCGAAATCTCAACCTGTTACTACAACAAGTGCGTTGGGGATAAAAGGTATCCCTGGCAGGAACCGAGCGACGAGATCATTGTCATGGACAGGAAGGAAGCCCTGCTTTCGCTCCTGTATCAGGAGACGATTAATGTATGCGCTCCTGCCAAGCTCTATAAAATGGATATTTGCAGGAGTGGGGTTGAGTTTCCCGTCGGTAAGCATTACGAGGATGTCGATACCACTTGGCGGTTTATCGCAGTGTCGAGCAAGGTCGCCGTTGGACAGCTACCGCTTTACAACTATGTCATGCGCGAAGGTTCTATTGTCCATCAAGTTAGCGACAGTATCTTCGATAGGTCCGAGCAGGCTGAGAAGGCTTATGCTGAGCTTCTGGCAATGGGGGACGACGAGATTGCAGCTGCAGCGGAGCGTTATCTCGTGTTCCATTCTTTGAGCGTCCTCAGGTCGGTCGATTTGGGGAACCCCTCACATGTTCGCCGCGCGCGCCAATTGAAGGATGTCGTAAACCAGAGGGCTAAGGTTGTTTTAGCTGATCCTCGTACTCCTGGCAGGGACAAGATCGCCATTCGGGCGCTTCATTTTGGGCTTCGTTTTTATCGCTTTGCGTGGATGGTTTATTGCAAGATGCGGGGTGATAAGTGATGCAACTATCAGGGATGCCCAGGTTTTCGATAATCGTACCTGTGTATAACGTTGAGAAGTACCTTGGCGAGTGCCTTGAGAGCATTGCTGCTCAGGACTTTGAGGACTATGAGATTGTCATCGTCGACGATGGGTCCACGGATGAGAGCGCGGCTGTTTACAGCCGTTTTGCCGCCGAAGCGGATGCGCGCGTGCGTATCGTCAAGCAAGAGAATAAGGGGCTGCTTGCGGCTCGCCGTACCGGTATAGCTGCTTCGCAGGGAGAATACTTGTGTCATGTCGACGGGGATGACGCCTTGGCACCTCATGCCCTCAGGGCCATTAATGATGAGATAGGCAAGACTGGTGCTGACCTAGTCATTATTGGCGCGAGCGACACTATAGATTTCGGCTCCCTTCTGCCTGGCCTTGTTCCGGGTGATCAGGAGCTCTACGAATTTGAGGGTGTCAACGTCGTGCGCTCTGCATTCTTATCTGGCGCTATTCCCAGCATGTGGCTGAAGATAGCGAAGAGGACATGCGTTGATGTGGATCGAGACTATGACGAGTACGGGAAACTCCAGCTTGGCGAGGATCAGCTGCAGAGTCTTTATATCCTCGATGCTGTGAAGAGTGTCGCCTGCATTCGGAAGCCCCTCTACTACTATCGGCCTAACGCTAGCAGCATCACGGCTCGATACCGACAGGGCCAGACTGCGGATTTTCTCGCGGTCAAGGAGGCTGTTTATTCCCAGGCTTTGGCGTGGGACGAGAAGTGGCCTGGACACAGCTTTGCCCAGATCGCGCTTGCGGGGTATCTCGCGAACGCTTACTACGACATGCGGAAGAACGCAGATGCAAAGCAGTTCAGGAAGCAGTTTCGGGAGCTTAGGGAAACCTCTCTTTATACGGCCTCCATCGGCCTATACAATTCGCTGCGCTTTGAGCAGAAGATTTTTTATTCGCTGCTGAACAAGAAGAGCGACCAACTGGCGTATTCGTGGCTTCTTGTCTGCCGGGCAGCGACGCCGATTGTTAGGGCGGTGGCTCGATGAGCGAGGTAATGCAAACTTTAAGATATAGCGGCACGCGAACCGCCCTTGGCAAGGACGTGAACGTGTTCGGCGTGGGGATACTCCTTGCGGCGACTGCCTTCATTTCACCGCTCTTTGGCGCATTGTTGTCTCTCGTGCTGTTTTCTGGCAATCGAACGAGGCGCATGGCCGCTGCTGCTAGCGTAGGTATCGCATTCGCTGCCGCCCTCGCGGCGCACGGTATCGAATATAACCATGCGACGGATATGACGCGATGGATTATCGAGTGCCGCTACTACGGCGGCAAAGGTATCCTTTCGATTTTCACCAGCCTCAACGAAGACCATCAGAGCCTTTGGCTTTGGAATCTGGCTTGCTGGATTACCGGGAATTCCGGCGATCTCCATTTGCTGCAAACGATGGCGGCTTTTGCCGGGTATGGGATGATTTCTTGGCTGCTGCTCAGCAATGCCGCTGATGAGGGCACGTCTCTCTGGGCGTTACTCCCGGTGCTTCTTCTTGTTTTCTTCGCGGTGCCGACATCTGCGATTGTGAACAACGTGCGCTCTTCCATCGGCTGTATTATCTGCACGTTGGCCTTCTGCACGAGGAAGGGGTATGGCTTGAAGGAGTCTGCCCCAGGGTTCTTCGTCATTGTCCTTGCCTGCCTGATTCACAACTCGATGGTCATACCGATGGCGGTTTACCTTCTTCAGCCCTTGATTGCCCGAGCCCCCGTGAAAGCGTCTGTTCTCATGGCCCTTGGAATCGTTGTATTGGTCGGCGGTTCTTCCTTCCTCCTTTCCTCGGGGATTTTCAACGGCGTGCCTATGGCGACGGAGGTTCTTAAGAAGGCCAGCTTCTACACGACGGGAACGGAATGGGATCAGGAGCAGGCTACCAACCTCCTTTCCAATATCAGACACGCTCTATGCATTCTATTTCTCGTGCTGCTGTTCTTTAGGGTGCTTGCGACAAAGCGAGGCGGCGACAGGGCAGCGGTCGTTCTTGCGATGACGATGTGCGTTCTTGCGATGGAGCTGACTCTCGTGAACGTCGGCAATCGCCTGCAGTACATCCCCTTTCTGCTCGGCGCTACGATTCTTCTTAGTAATGAGGGGAGAAAAACTGCGGCTGAGGAAAGGTGGCCCCTGCTGGCGGACATGGTGCTCCTTGTGCTCGCCCTCGGAATCTGCCTTATCTCGATGAGCAGCTTCATTCCCGCCATCAACTATCAAGAGGTCATGAAGTACATGGTCTTCTTCCCCGGTTCGGTTTTTTAGGGCGGGGCATCATGGTTATTGAAGAGGACCCGACGCCGATTGTCACGTTCATTGTTCCCGCCTATAACGCCATCGACGCTATAGGCAGAGCTCTCGCCAGCCTTACGGCGCAGACGCGCGGCAATTGGGAGGCCGTGGTAGTGGACGACGGCTCGACGGACGGGACCGGCGCCGAGGCTGATCGCATAGCGGCTTTGGACCGCAGGGTCCGCGTCGTCCATCAGGCCAATTCCGGTGTTTCCAGTGCGCGCAACGCGGCGATTCGTGAGGCTCGCGGTGATTATCTTGCCTTCCTAGACGCCGACGACGCAGTTGATTCCTGCTTTGTGGAGAAGCTCGCCTCTCTTGTGGACGAGAAAGGGCCAGATGTGTTTGCTCTCGCTTACAGAGCTGAGCCGCGCGGCAACACGTTCTCGTATGGGGGGTATGACGGTTTGGCGGGCGAGTTCCTTATTCGCGCGCTGGCTTCAAAATACGCCACCTTCCCTTGCTGGATGTTCGCAATCTCGAGGCAGCTTGTCGTTGATTGCGGACTGATGTTTACCGAGGGGCGTAGGACCGGGGAGGACCAGGAGTTCATCCTCAAAGCCCTGTGTGTGGCGGAGGGTTGTAGGTCGGTAGAGCCTGATGACGTTTTCTACGTGTACCAGACTTCGAGCGAGACGTCTGCCATGGGGCGCAACCTTGAGGGGCAGTTCGACTACCCAAAGGCCATGAAGAGCGTTCTTGGCTACTTTGAGGAGCATGAGGGCAATATGGATGCCGATACGGCTCGACATGTTGAGGGGCTTCTTGCGGACAGGTTCGTCGGGGGTTGCGGTTATGCGGCGGAGATGGCGCTCGGCAACGGAGCGGCTGATGCCGACGTTATTGCTTGGATTGGCGATGCCATGGCCGGGAGCGATTGGATTGTCGATCGTGCGCACGGTTACCTCAGGAGAGAAAACCGGGCGTTCCTTCGCTTGTGGCAAAGGAACCGACGGCTTGTCCTTGGTTACGTTCGAGCTAGGGCGGCCGCGTATCGCCTAGGCAGGTCGGTCAAAGCGTTTATGCGTGGTGGACGATAAGGTTCTGCGTTCTTGAAGAAGAGTTAGATATTTTTGGAGGGACCGGGTTTGAGCGACAAACCGATTTACATATTGAGCATCTTCGACCCGGTCACGCAGGGGGACGCGCTCTAGACATGCATGTTTGATTCAAGGAGGAGCCCGAGCGTGTTTTCCTTAGGCGGAATTACAACGAGTTCAAAATGTTGCCGTCGGGTTTAGCGTGGCTCAACAATTAAAACTTGTGTTGGAGCTGCAAGGTTTGCTGGTGTGTCTTCGAATTAAAGAGGAAATAATGAAAAAAATTGGAATACTGACATTTCAGAATACTTTGAATTTTGGCGCGGCCCTTCAAAATTACGCTCTCTTTCATGAGTTGGAGTCCCTGTCGTTTGATGTCGATGTCATCAACTATCGATCCAAATTGATTGAGCAAGGGGAGCGCTTCATTCCGGTTTTCAGGCCAAAACCTATCATTCGTTTCTTGCAGTTTCGAAACAAGGCAAGGCTCTTCAGCAATTTTAAGAAAAAAATGAGTTTTACGAATTCTTGCAAGGCCGACACTGTTGCCGAGATTTGTAAGGAATTCGACTACGTCATTGTTGGCAGCGATCAGGTCTGGAACACTAAGATCACGGGTTCTGATCCGACCTATTATCTAGACTTCATCGATGACCCGAAGCGCTGCAAGACCTATGCCGCAAGCATGGGCTATGCTGAGTTGCCGCCTTGTGATTTCGACTCCCGTGCCTTAATCTCGCATTTTTCCTCGATTTTGGTTCGTGAAAAATCTGCGGCAGATGTTATAGCTAAGGAGTGCCCCGATGCGCCTGTGCCGCATGTGGTCCTTGATCCGACCTTATTGGTGGAGAAAAAGGTTTGGGACGATATCGAGCGGATGCCTGCTTGCGTCGCCGACGAACCGTTTGTTCTCGTGTACGACGTCTCGGAATCCGAGTCAGCCTTCGATTCGGCGCGCCTTCTTGCTGAGCCAACCGGCGCCCGCATCATCCGCGTCAAGTCCTATAACCTTAAGTCGGTTCCCGGTATGACTTCAGTTCTCAGCGTCTCGCCCGAGGAGTACCTGGGGCTTTTCTCGCATGCTCAGTCCACGGTCGTGAGCTCGTTCCACGGGCTCTGCTTCTCCATCATCAACCACCGGGATTTCTACTTCTCCGGACAGACCACGGGCAAGAACACTAATTCCCGCGCAACTGACCTTATGGAAGCGCTCGGCATCTCCGGACGGACCGTTCAGGACCTTGCCAACGGTACGGTGAAGCCCGTGGACTGGGACGATGTCGAGGAACGCCTGAGCGCTTTGCGCGCAGAATCGCTTCGCCTGCTCAAGGAGTCGCTTGCGGACCTGGAGGATTGATAGTGGCCGAACGCAAATCGCGCACTAGCGCGTTCCTTACCAACAGCTTCTGGTCTATGGCGCTCATGGTCGTCACGACGATCGTGGGCTTCATCGTCCCGCGCTCGATCATCGGCTGCTACGGGTCTTCGATCAACGGCCTGGTGAACTCGCTTACCCAGCTCGTGAGCTACATATCCCTTGTTGAGGCGGGGATCGGCGCCGCGGCAGTCTTTTCGCTTTACGGCCCGCTTGCCAGGAATGACAAGGAGGCCATCGATGCCATCGTCACCGCGGCCAAGAAGTTCTACTACCGCTCCGGCGCGATCTTCACCATCCTTATCCTCGGGCTCGCTTTTGGCTACCCCTTCGTGGTCGACGTGCCCGGCCTCACCGCGTTCGAGGTCTGCGTCATCGTCGTCTCTCTCGGGGCCACCGGCTTCCTCGACTTCTTCACGCTGGCGAAGTACCAGGTGCTGCTGACCGCGAGCCAGCAGAACTGGGTTGTCCAGGTTGCCAGCATCGTATACAAGGTGCTTTATGCCGCGATAGTGGTTGCCATGACGGCCTTTGGCGCCCCGGTCGTTTGGGTGTACGTCTGCGCAATCGGCGCCATCCTGGTGCGTACCGCTATCCTCCTCGCCTTCACGAAGCGCGCCTTCCCGGCTGTTGATTTCTCGTCAAAGCGGGAGTTCAAGCTCGATCAGCACTGGGACGCTTTCTATCTCCAGGTTCTCGGCGCAGTGCAGTCGGGCGCTCCGATCCTCATTGCCACGTTCTTGCTGAAGGATTTACGCGTGGTGAGCGTCTACTCCGTCTACATGCTGGTCGCCAACGGCATCCAGAGCATTGGCCTCTCCTTTTCGAACGGGACCCAGGCGAGCTTCGGCGACGTCATCGCGCGCGGCGAGACCTCCGCGCTGCAGCGCGCCTTCGCCGAGTTCCAGACCTCTCTCTATTCGATGAACGGCGTGCTGTGCGGCATCGCCGCGGCGCTTATCGTGCCTTTCATCGATCTCTACACGTCCGGCGTCGCCGACGTCGACTATTCCCGGCCGTTGCTCGGCGTGTTGGTAATTCTCAACGTGCTGCTATATCACCTGAAGTCTCCGCAGGGGCTTCTGGTCATCTCCGCCGGGCATTACCGCCAGACAAAGCTGCAGACGACCACCCAGACGCTCATCCTCATAATCGCAGGCATCGTGGGCGGGTGGCTCTTCGGGATCGAGGGCGTCGTGGCCGGCGCGTGCCTGTCCAACCTCTACCGCGACATAGACCTCATGTTCTACGTGCCGCGCAAGATCACCGGCACCAAGCCGGCGGACACGTTGGCGAAGATGCTCGCCAGCTGTCTTATCGCCGCTCTCGTAGCCGTGCCGTATATGGTTATCGGTCCTGCCTGCGGCGGTTGGGGCGCCTGGTTCCTGCAGGCTGTCCTGCTCGGCGTTTGGGGCGCGCTTGTCGCGCTCGCTGTCTGCTACGTGACGCAGCGCACGGAGCTTATGGGAATCTTCCGCCGTCTGCACATCGTTAAGGGGTGAGGCTGATGCTGGTAGAGAAATCCGACGGGTACCCGTTGGCCTACGCGGCCAAGAACCGCGACGAGTCCGTACGCGCCGGGTCGCGATCCGGCGGCGTTTTCACCGAGCTTGCCCGGCCGTACCTCGACGGGGGCGGCGCGGTGTACGGCTGCGCGCTCACGTCCGACTTCATGGCCGAGCACGTGAGGGTCGACTCGTGGGACGAGCTGCCGCGGCTGCGCGGGTCGAAGTACATTCAAAGTTCGCTGGGGAAGGTCTGGGGTCCGCTTGAGGCGGACCTTCGTGCGGGCGTGCCCGTGCTCATCTCCGGGACCCCTTGCCAGGTGGCAGCGGTCCGTTCCTTTGCGGCCGTGAAGCGACTCTCCCTCGATAGCTGCCTGCTCGTGGACATTGTTTGCCACGGCGTGCCGAGCCCCGCCGTGTGGGAAGCATACCTGCGGCACATGGAGAAGAAGCACGGCGGCAAAGTCGAGTCAGTCGACTTCCGGGACAAGGGGCGCTTCGGTTGGGCGGCGCACCATGAGTCTGTGTTTTTGAACGGCGAGGTGCGAAGCACCGAGA
>CAVHFE010000080.1:0-7886 GCA_963635145.1 Oscillospiraceae bacterium | reverse complement strand
ACGCTATTCAATGTGGACTCCGCGGGCATCGAGGAGCGTCTTAAATCCAATCCTTGGGTTCTGAACGCGACGGTCGAGCGCATTCCCCCCGACACGCTCAACCTTAAAATCGAGGAACGCAGCATCACGGCGATCGTCGACGTGACGGTTGACGAAAACGCCACAGTCGAGACTTGGGCCCTTTCCGAGGACGGCGTGTGGCTTACCCAGGTTCCCACGAAGAAGCAGGCGCAGCAGAACGCCGCGCTCAAGCAGCTCTACGACGATTCCAAGGCGGCCCTTAAGATCTCCGACGTGCCCTTGGGCTCCAAGCCCGAGGCAGGCGCAACGTGTGCCGATGCCAACATCAAAAACGCCCTGGGCATCGTCGCCGGTATGACAACCGAGCTTGCCGACCAGGTTAAATACGTGTCCGCCGCAAGCGCGGAAAGCACAACCCTGGTGCTCGACAGCGGCGTTGAGGTGGCCTTCGGCGACGACACGAGCATCCGCGACAAGGAGCGTGTGTGCCTGGAGCTTCTAAAGGAGCACGAGGGCAAGATCTCCTACATCAACGTGAGAACGGTGAGCAACCCCATTTGGCGCTCGCTTTCGCAGGATAAATCGTCCGACGACTCGTCCGATTCGTAGCGCCATCGGCACCTTTTCGCAGGCGTATAAGTCTTTTACAAGATTTTTGGCTCGTGTACAATGGATGAAATATATTCGAAGTTACATTTGAATACGATATAAACCCAAACGTAGCAATAAATCACGGAAGCGGGAAAACATGCAACAGATTCTTGGTAACGACAACCTTGCAGTCATCAAGGTAGTGGGTGTCGGCGGTGGCGGTACCAACGCTGTCAATCGAATGGTCGAGGCCGGCATCCAGGGCGTTCAGTTTATCGCCGTCAACACCGATCGTCAGGCCCTGCTTCTTTCCCAGGCTGATCAGACCATCCACATCGGCGAGGAAATCACGCGCGGCCTCGGCGCCGGCGCAAACCCCGAAGTCGGTTGCCAGGCTGCTGAAGAGTCTCGCGCAGAGATTCGCGAGGCCTTGGCCGACGCCGACATGGTCTTCGTCACCGCAGGTGAAGGTGGCGGCACCGGTACCGGCGCTGCTCCCATCGTCGCTCAGATCGCTCGCGAGGAAATCGGCGCGCTGACCGTCGGCATCGTGACCAAGCCCTTCAGCTTCGAGGGTCGCCTTCGTCGCAACCAGGCCGAGCAGGGCATCGATTTCCTGGCTCAGAACGTTGACACGCTCATCGTTATCCCCAACGACCGTCTGCTTGAAATCGTCGATAAAAAGACTTCCATGCTCGACGCCTTCCGCATCGCCGACGACACGCTTCGTCAGGGTATCCAGGGCGTTACCGACCTCATCACCATCCCCGGCCTTATCAACCTCGACTTCGCGGACATCCGCACGGTCATGAAGGATGCCGGCACCGCAATGATGGGTATCGGCATCTCCTCCGGCGAGTCCCGTGCGCTTGATGCTGCGCAGCAGGCAATCAACTCCAACTTGCTGGAGTCCTCCATCGCCGGCGCTTCCCGCATCCTGTTCTCCATCGCTGGCGGTCCTGACCTCGCCCTGTCCGAGGTCGACGAGGCTGCTCGCGTCGTCGAGGCTGTTGCCGACGAGAACGCTAACATCATCTACGGCCAGATCGTCGACGAGTCCATGGGCGACGCCATCCGCATCACGGTCATCGCCACCGGTTTCAAGGCCAACAGCAACCAGTCCGCTATGGATTTCACGCGCCAGCAGGCACGTCCTTCCGTCCAGCAGCGCCCTGCCGCTCAGACCACCGCACAGCCTTCCTACGGCACGACCCCTCGCTTCGCTGACGAGGATTACATCCCTGACTTCCTGCGTCGCCAGTAAGGCTTGTTTCCTTGGAGCTCCCAAGAACATCCAATACGGCCCTCGAACTGCCTTTGCCTAGGTTGAGCGAGGGCCGTTTTGCGTCCATTTCCGCCTATACCGATCGGGCGCTTTTCGAGGCTACGGGCGTGCGCATCGCCTTCACCAAGCGCTATGGCGGGGTAAGTACGGGGCCTTACGAGTCGCTTAACCTTGGTTCGCACGTTAAGGACAACCTGGCATCGGTCTTCGAGAATCGTCGCATTCTCTCTGATGCTCTCGGCTTTTCCGATGCCCCGTGCATCGTTCCAGTTCAAGTTCATGGGCGCGAGGTGCTGAGCGTTAAGGCGCGCGTTCAGGCGGAACAGCTCCTCGCACGCGCCGAGCATGAGGCGGGTGCCCTTGAGTACGATGCCGTTTCCGTGGAATGTGAAAATGTTGCGGCTCAGCTTAACTTCGCGGATTGCGTCCCCGTTATCGCGGTTGCGCCGACCGGAGCTTTCTCGGTTATCCATGCCGGCTGGCGCGGCGTCGACAATCAGATCAGCGTCCGTGCCGTTGAAGGCCTTGCCGCAAACGCTGCTGCGAAGCTCGACTGCTCGGTCGCTCATGTGCTGGCGGGCACCAACGTCTACATCGGCCCCCATATCATGGGGGAGTGCTTCGAGACAAGCGCCGAGATTCACGACGAGTTCGTGCGCAAGTTCGGCAGCGCGTGCAGCGTGGATGAGCGTCATGTCGAACTTTCCCGTGCGCTGGAGATTCAGCTTGAGCGGGCGGGCATCAAACGGGAACGCATCGCCAATCTGGGGATATGCACCGTTTGCAACAACGAAGATTTCTTTTCCTACCGCGGGCAGGGTGGCGTGTGCGGTCGCCATGGCGCCTTTGCCTGCCGCAGAGCCTAGAAGGAGGCATAAGCGATGAGTACTGCAACTCGTTACCAGCGCGTTCGTGCGCAACTTGACGAAGAGTGCGCATCTGCGGGCCGCGCGCCCGAGGACGTGCTTCTGCTCGCCGTTTCAAAGACCGTCGATGTGGACGAGGTGGAAAACGCCATTTCGGCTGGCGCCCATGCCTTCGGCGAGAACCGCCCCGACGAGCTGGTGCGCAAGCAGGCCGCCTTCCCCAATGAGCACTGGCACTTCATCGGCAATATCCAATCGCGCCGCATCAAGGACATCGTCGGTGTGGCCGACCTTATCCATTCGGTGTGCAAGCTCGAGCATCTTGCCAAGATCGACGCCGCGGCCAAGGCTAAGGGCATCCGCCAGGCCATCCTGGTTGAGGTGAACGTCTCGGGTGAAGAGAGCAAGAGCGGATTCTCCGCCGAGCAGATGCCCCAGGTTGTTCGCGCTTGCGCGGCGCTCGATAACATCGAGCTCAAGGGCCTGATGACCATGGCTCCGCGCGCAGATGCCGATGCGATCGAGGAAACCTTCGGCGGCCTTTCTGCCCTGCGCGATCAATTGATCGCTTTCGTGAACGAGAACGGCTGGGACATTTCCTTGTCTGAACTTTCGATGGGGATGAGCGAAGATTGGCCTCGTGCCGTACACTATGGCTCTACGATTGTTCGCGTCGGTCGAGCCATCTTCGATGAGGCTTTCGAATAATCCCCGCAACACCGTTTTTGCATTACAACGAAAGGACTTCGTTAATGGAATTCCCTCAACCGGGCAATATCCTTGGCGATTTGAAAGATCGCTTCAACATCGGTCAGAATCGCGGCGGCTACCAAGACCAGCCCTACGACGATTACTACGATGACGCTTACAGCGACGATTACGGACCCAACGGCTACGACGAATCTCGCTACGGCGATTCGTATTCCTCCGACATTAATTCGGGCCGAACCGAGGTAATCCGCTACCCTAAGCTGGTTACCATGGAAGAAGCTTCCGCAAGCGCATCGTCCTTGGGCGTGGCGGCGGCCGACCGAGCTCGCGAGGCCAAGGCTCATGAGCGCAGCTTCGCCGGTAGCTCCAATCCGGCTTACTCCGCTCCTGCGGCCGAGCCTGCGGCGGCAAATGCAAGCACGACCTACCGTCAGCCTCATATTTACGGCGGCTCGACGCCCGACTGGGCTCCCAAGCGTGAGTCCAAGGACGCAGCTGTAACGCAGGATGCATCTAGCGCAACCAACGGCGTGACCGAGGCTCTTTCCGCTTCCGACGCGCGCGAGCCTTTGGGCTCCGAAGGCTTGAACGGCCTTTTCAAGCCCACGACGCAGGCTTCCGCAAGCGATCCTGCCCGCCGTGAGCTGAAGGTGGTCAGGCCCCATGCCTACAAGGACGTTTCGGACGTTGCAGCATTCTTGAGGCAGGGCAACGTGGTTGTGCTTGACTTGCGCGCCACCGATGAATCTCTGGCCAAGCGTTTGCTCGACTTCTCGTTCGGCGTGGCCGCTGCGCTTGAAGCCCAGGTTGAATGCCCTTACGAGAAGGTTTACGCCCTTTGCAAGGGCCAGGCTCTGTCCGCCATCGAGAAGCGCAGCCTGTACCAGCAGGGCATTCGCTAGCGCAAGCCCGCGTGCGTCCTGCGGCCTTAAGGCCACTGCAAGCTCCCAAGGAGGATTCCTGTGATCACCGCAATCATCGTCAACCTTGCCAACGCCTATTCGATGGTCATCTTCATCTACGTGATGATGTCCTGGTTCCCGAACATGGGCGGGTTTTTGCTCGACCTTTACGAGGCACTTGGCAAAATCTGCGACCCGTTCCTTGACTTGTTCAAGCGCTTCATTCCCCCTATTGGAGGAATGGTGGACATATCGCCAATAGTGGCCCTGCTTGTGCTACAGTTCGGTGTACGACTAATCGTTGCGCTTTTGTAGCGCTTACCTTGCAATTCAGGACAACCTTTTAGGGGGATGTACATGTCGATCACTTCCAACGACATCGCAACTCAGAGCTTCAACATCGAGCGTCGTGGCTACGATGTCGATGAGGTGGACGTTTTCTTGGAGCGCGTTGCTTCCGAGATCGATTCCATGAACAAGGAAATCGAGACGCTCAAGAAGCAGCTTTCCGAGGCTCGCGCCGCTGCCGAGAAGGCAACCGCTCAGCCCACCGTCGCCATGAAGCCCGCCGTTGCAGCTCCCAAGCCTGCCGCCAAGCCCACCGTTGTTACCGAGTCCGAGAAGGACAAGCGCATCGCCGAGCTCGAGGCTCGCCTTTCCGAGAAGACCACCGAGTCTTCCGCTATCGCTGCTGCCCTTATCACCGCTCAGAAGACCGGCGACGAGGTTATCTCCAAGGCCAAGGCCGAGGCAGAGCTTACCCGCCAGAACGCTGAGGACGAGGCTCGTCGTATCCTCGACAAGGCCAACGCCGAGAAGGGTAAGGTCGTCGAGCACATCAACGAACTCAACGAATCCCGTGCCGCCATTCGCGAGCAGTATCAGGATATGCTCAAGGAGTTTATCGGCACTTGCACCATGCGCCTGACCGAGATCGGCGGCGAGGCAACCACCGGCATCTCGCTTGATTCCGTCGAGGCCGAGTCTGCCGCCCAGTCCGCTGCTCGTTGGGACGCAAGCTCCGCTGCAGCCACCTACACCACTCCGGTTGCCGAGCCCACCGCAAGCCCCGCGGCATTCCGTCCTTCCGCTGCTGCTAAGGACCTTTCCGGCTACGGCGATGCCGACGACGGCTTCGCCTTCGATGAAATCGACTAAAGGTTCATGGCATCTACCAATTTAGCTTTGCATGTCACGCCCCGCTCGGGGCGTGATTGCGTTTCGGGCGTGAAGCACGACGACCTGAACGGTACCGAAGTGCATGTTCGCGTTACCGCACCGCCCGATGGAGGCAAGGCCAACAAGGCCGTGATCAAACTCTTGGCCAAGCAGCTGCATGTTCCGAAGAGCGCATGCGAGCTTTTGCGCGGTGAGACCTCGCGCCACAAACTCATAAGCATTCCTCTGACGGAAGAGGAGCTTTCGGCCTGGGTTAGCGGCTTGCCCGTTCTTTGAGGCAAGGATGGTTTAACAAAGAAAACGGCATCGCATCCAAGCGCGGATGCGATGCCGTTTGGTTTTGTGCTGCAATGTAATGCTGCGATGTGCTTGCGGGTTAGAACCTGTGGGGCGAGGCTTTTGCAGCTAGCCTTGCGCGCGAGCTTGCATCCAAAGATGATTCACGGGTCCGTGGCCGTGGCCCAAGTGCGGATCGTTGGCAAGGGCGCCCGTTAGGTACTCCTTGGCGAGCTTGATGGCGTCGGGAAGATTCTTGCCCAAGGCAAGATAGGACGCGATGGCCGAGGATAGGGTGCAGCCGGTGCCGTGGGTGTTTTCGGTTTTAATGCGCTCATGGGAAAACCAGACTTCTTCGCCTGCAGCCGTTACAAGGACATCGTCTGCCATGTCGTTCAGATGTCCGCCCTTCACCAGCACGGCGGGGCAGTTCTTGTTACCGCAAATGCGCGCAGCAGCATCGGCCATATCCTCTTTGCTGCGAATCCGCATGCCGGATAAGACCTCGGCCTCGGGGATGTTGGGCGTTGCAAGCGTGGCGATGCTCAAAAGCTCATCAAGTGCGGCAACGGTGGAATCCTCGGCAAGGGCGTCGCCGCTGGTGGCCACCATAACGGGGTCAACGACGATGTTGCGCGCTTCGTGCGCCGCAAGTCCGGCCGCCACCGCTTTGACGATGTCCGCGTTGGCGAGCATGCCTATCTTCACCGCGTCGGGGTATATGTCGCTGAACACGCTGTCCATCTGGGCGCGGACGAAATCGGGTGAGGTGGGCTCAACGCCTTGGACCCCGAGCGTGTTTTGCGCGGTAAGGGCCGTGATAACGCATTCGGCATAGACGCCCAGAGCGCTCATGGTTTTGATGTCGGCTTGAATGCCGGCACCGCCGCTTGAGTCCGAACCTGCAATGGTCAATGCGCATTTCATATTAGAATCTCTTAATTTCATTTAAGTAAGTTCAGGCTAGTCCAGGCTCTGTGCCTCGCCTAGCCTTGAAGCCGAGGCACTTTAGAACCTAGTTCTTTTCGGCCATTTCATCGCCCAGGTCGATGGTAAGGCCGTCCATGATCTGGTTGACAGTACGTACCGCGCACATTTTGCCGCACATGGTGCAGGTACCCTCGGTTGAGGGGGGAGCGCTCTCGAAATACTCGCGCGGCTTCACCGGGTCGATTGCCAGGCTGAACATTTCCTCCCAGTCCATGCGGCGGCGTGCATCGCTCATGCGGTTGTCAACATCGCGCGCGTGGGGAACGCCCTTGGCGATGTCGGCGGCATGCGCGGCGATCTTGGTAGCCACCAAGCCCTCGCGCACATCGGCGGCGTCCGGCAGGCGCAGGTGCTCGGCCGGGGTGACGTAGCACAGGAAGTCGGCGCCCGAGCTTGCCGCGATGGTGCCGCCGATGGCTGCGGTGATGTGGTCGTAGCCCGGCGCGATGTCGGTTACCAGGGGTCCCAGCACATAGAAGGGTGCGCCGTGGCACAGGCGCTTTTGGAACTTCATGTTCGCGGCAATCTCGTCGATGGCCATGTGGCCGGGGCCCTCGACCATCACCTGAACGCCAGCGTCCCAGGCGCGCTTGGTGAGCTTACCCAGCTCGATAAGCTCGCTGATCTGGCCGGCGTCGGTTGCGTCGTAGTTGCAGCCGGGACGCATGGCATCGCCCAAGCTGATGGTCACGTCGTGCTCGTGCAAAATCTCAAGCAGTTCGTCGTAGTGCTCATAGAAGGGGTTCTCGTTCCCGGTTGCCTCCATCCAGGCGAAGAGGAGCGAGCCGCCACGGCTCACGATGTTCATCAGGCGCCCGGTTTCCTTGAAGCTCTCGATGGTGCGGCGGTTGATGCCCGCATGGATGGTCACGAAGTCGACGCCGTCCTCGGCGTGGCGGCGCACCACGTCCAAGAAGTCGGCGGCCTTGATGCCGATAAGGGGCTTTTCCAGGTAGCCGATGGCGTCGTACATGGGCACGGTGCCGATCATGGCCGGGCTCATGCCGATGAGCTTGGTGCGGAAGGCCTGGGTTTTGCCGTGGTTGGAAAGGTCCATGATGCCCT
>CAVHFE010000079.1:0-7886 GCA_963635145.1 Oscillospiraceae bacterium | reverse complement strand
CGGTCGGCGTTGCGCTCGTCCTGATCGGCGGGACGGTCGCCATCGTGGCTTACCGCCGTCGATCGGCCGACGCCTAGGAATAGGGTCTTTTAGGCTCTGATTCGGTTGAGGAATGAGGAAGCCCGTCGCTCGAAAGAGCGACGGGCTTCTTTTGGTGTTGAGGTGGTGGCGGTCCGTTATTTCAAGAACTCGTACTCGAAAAGCGTTGGCACTATTTCCGAGTTGTAATACTCCTTGACCAGCGTTTTCAATGTTTGCAGCGCAGAATGGACCTCGATATTGTTCCAGACGGTTTTGCCTTCGTCGTCCTTATAGGACGTATCGATTTCCGCGAAAATCTGATAAACGCCGTAGGTGAGCGATGGGTCGTATTCATCGGTCTGCTTCGCAGCGTTTAGCAATACGTCCCATTGATCGATGATCCGTTGCTCATCTTCACCGCAGACAAGCGATTCCAAGTCCCCCGATGCGACCGTCGGGCCGTTCGTCGTGTCCATGCACAGCTCATTACGGTAAAAACGCCCATCGCTGCCTGTGAACGTCCGCATATGATTCTGCATCTCGACGCAGGTGAACAACAGGCATTTGCGTAGCCATTGGTCCAGCTTGCCGGACGCGACGCCTGCGTTGAAACGCTCGGCACCGTCGCCCGATTTCATGATTCGGGCACGTTCGGTCCACTCGCGGTTGTAAGTAATGTATCTACCGGCACAGAACATGGGAAGCTTCGTAAAATAGGTTCCTCTGCGCAGAATGAAACCATGACCGTTGTACGCTTCAGCCCTCAGCAGCTTAGTGTTTAGATCAGGATTGTCAAAGCCGGCAGTCATGGCAACCAGATAGCCAAGCATATTGTCGTTATATGTCCTCTTGGCGTATATCTTCTTGGTTTTTGGCAGGCATTCAGTGCCGTCAAATTCGACACAAATGCCGTCGGTTGTGTCATCGGCTTCGTTACCACGAACATAGTAAGCATCGCTTAGTCGTGAAAACATACGCTTGACCGGCAGTTTCCCGCAATCAACGAGCTTGCCATCCGCGTCGATGTCGTATCCCACGAGGCTGAACTCGACGATGTTGGCGTGTTCAGCGCTCCAAAGGATGACGGAGATGCATGCATCAATGTTCGCGTGAAAGTGTTTGCGGTTAAATGCGAACCCACTGAGAAGCTTCCGATCGATTAAATGCTGGGCCTTCCAGTATTTGACCGGCGAATATACGACATAACTATCAGTTGGCTGACGTAGGTAGTAATTGAATGAGGACCAGATGAACGCGTTGCCAAGGTCATTCGAAGCAGTGCCCTTGACCTCCTTCTTCATCTCGGAAACGACGAAGCTGCTCTTCCATGCCGAAGACTTCTTGCCTGCACCCTTGCGTTGATGCTCGACACTCGTGGTCTCAGCATAGGGCGGGTTCTCGAATAGGATGATCGTGCAATTCGAATCGTTGATGTACTGCTTGACGATGGGGTTGTTTATATATTCCTTGCTCAACGCGTCCGCCCCTCGCACAAGGCCGGCGCTGAACGTGTCGTCAGCCTCGACGGGTGGGATGATGTGCCGAACCTTCGATCCAAGGACCTCCTGGAGTACCTTGTATTCGTAATATTCAACGGTAGACAAGATGCAATGCGATAGTTCCTCGCTTGTGAGGCCCCTCTCGAGGTTCCCTGTTCCCGCGCAGCGATCGATGATCACGTAATCGTTGCCTTCAGGAACGCGATCGATTGCCATGCGCAGCAGCTCGTGCGACTTCTCGGCGTATGCCTCCGGCGTATAGAACGCGCCTAGGTTCTTCTTCTGAAGCGTATCGTTCAGCTTATCCATCAAATAGCGGAACTTAACGTTCGTCGCGCCCTCGTATGGATATATGTAATCAGCGAACACCGTCGGATTGCGAATCTCGCCGATGGTCTTATGCTTGCCCGTATCGTCTCCGAGGAAGTCCTCCTTGCGCGCCGTCGGCACAGCCCTGTAGAACGCCGTCGCCCATCCCACAATGCAGTTCTCGTCGATATGGATGCGCGCGAACACCGTTTCCTTTAGAATCTGGATCAGTCGCGACGCCGCGAGCTGGTCGGCTCCGTATGCGAGCTTCTCATCGTAGCCGCGCCCGGCAAACCCGGCGTTCGACTTCGATGCTCCCCCGAAATACACCTTCTCGATGTCGTCAAGATAATCCGCCGACTTGTAGAGATATGCCTCCTCAGCGTTCAAGTTGACGATGATGATGCTCGCCGGAACCGGTTTGCCCTTGATTCGTAGAGCCGAAAGATATTTCACGCATTGGAACAGCACCGCATTCAGATCGGATATGCGCAGCTTGAACTCAAGTAAGTTGCCGTTCAGCACGCCGTCGTTATCATCGGCAAGGATGTCATCGAGCGACAGCTCCGGGGCGATACGTGGAAGGAAAGTCTCGTAAAAAGAAAGCTGGCCTTCCCGTTCGGTGTTGAAGAGAGTCATCTAGGACCACCGCCCAGCAGTGCGTTCCCTTTGCGCGAAGCGCTTACTCTCTCTCTCTCTCGATCCGCGACATGGCATCTGCTCCTAACTTTGCGCGTTTGGAAGGTTTAAGAATTGCAAGCTGAAAGCTACTCCTTCAGGAAGGCGTCGATCTGGGCGCGGATGCGGCGGAGGCCGTCGAGGTCGAGGTAGGCGCGGCCGCCGGTGCGGCGCTCGGCGTCGCGCAGCTCGAACCAGGCGCTCTCAAGGGCGCGGAAGGACGCCTCGAAGTCGCGCTGGTACTGGGCCAGGTCCTTGGTGGCCTGGGAGATCACTCCCGACGACTCGTTGCGGTTCTTGGGCTCCGCCTTGTCAAGTGCGTCCGCGACCTTCACCTGCTTCTCCAGCGGGAGGCGGGCCAGCATGTCGGCGTCGTCGCGCTTGATCAGGCTGCGGTCGAGGTACTGGTGGATGCGCGGCTCGAGCTCGCGGGCGAAGCGGACCTTGCGGCGGTAGGTGCGCCCGGACATGCCGAGCATGTGGGCGATGATGTCGGTGGTGAGGACGCCCTTCCACTCGGGGTGCGATGCGCGCAGGCTCTTCACGCGGGCCTCGAGCTCCTTGGTCTGGCGCTTGCGCTCGTCCTGGGACATCTTTCGCGTGATGTTGGCGGAATGCAGGATGAGCAGCGCGTCCTGGTCGGAAAGGCCTTCGTAGATGCGGACGGGCACGGTGCGGAACCGCTCGTCCTCCTTGGCAAGCTTCCTCAAGGCGCGGGCACGGCGATGACCGGAGAGGATCTGCAACCCGCCGTCGGTCACGCGGCGGACGGTCAACGGGGTGATGAGGCCGATCATCTTGATGTTCTCGGCCAGGGAATCGATCTCAAGCGGGTCCATGACGTAGGTGTTGTCCTGATGGCCGCGCAGCTCGAAGACGTCCACCTGGCCGTCCTCGATCGTGAAGGGATGGCCGGGCTCGAACTCCGTCGAGTTCGTCTCGTTAAGCTTCAGTTCCGACATTTTCAAATCTCCTTTTTAAAACGGCCCGCGAACAGGTGGGCCGTTAAAGAAAGGTTACCATAATTTAATTATGGGCGGGATATGGAGCTTTGATGGACCTCGTGCGATCGTTCGCCGTCACCTTCAAAAAGAGATCCCCAGTGCCGATTAGCACCGGGGATCTGCATGACGACTTGGCTCAATCTTGTTCCAGCTGAAGCTAGACCACGGGGCGGGTCAGGCCGCAACCGCTGCAAACGTCGTAGGAGCAGTGGGGGCTGATGTATCCGTAGCCATGCTGCAAGTACTCCGAACCATGTTCAGGCGACCAACCTACTTCTGCGCAATGGTCTAACCAGTTCTTGCCGTTTGATTCCTCAGACCCAAGCCAACCTTCACTCCATCCACATATGCACGCATATCGAGAATTAAGTTCCTGGCGAGCACCTAGCTCCGCTGAAACCCTTTTCCAGCTATGCGAATGCTCACGGGTCGCACCGCAGGAGCAGTGGTCGGAAGCGGACGCGAGGGTCGTTTTCTTGAGGGCAAAGTAACTGTAGGCGTACCCGTCTTGAGTGGATTTGCTGCGGAGCCTCTTGAAGCCTTTCTCGTAGATATAACCATCCCAGGTCTGCTGAAAATGATCCTCGCTGGTTGCATGAGCTTCCAAATTAGCTTTATCTTCAAAGAACTTGCCGCACTGTAGGCAGTAGTAGATGCGGGTGGAGCCGCCGACGCAGGAGTCGGTGGACCAGCTGTGGGTATGGACCTTGCTGCTATTGGAACCGGAATTGGAGCTCGACGAGGATGAGGCCTTCGCCGTGATCACGCTGCGGGCGGCGGACCACTTGCCGTACTTCGTTTTCTTGCCGGACTGGTTGTAGGCCCTTACCTTCACTTTATAGGTCGTTTTGGATGAGAGGCCGGTGGCGTAGCAGGACTTCTTCTTGACGGTGATCGTCTTCACGGTCCTGCTGCCCTTGAGGACCTTAACCTGGTAGCCCTTGGCACGCTTGGCCTTCTTCCAACTCACCTTGAAGCTCGTGGCCTTGATTTTGGAGACGGTCGGCTTCTTGACCTTGGCGGGGGCCTTCACGGTCTTGGCCTGGGCCGTCGCGGGGGCCGCGAGCGCGAGGGACGCGGCGAGTGCGGTGGACACGGCGAGAGCTATTGCGGCCTTGCCGGTGCTTCTGAACGTCATGGCGGTCATTTCGATCACCCTTTCTTCTGGGTTAGGTTCCTGCTGCCAACTTGGCAGCAGAGCGTGAACTGGGACGATGTTAACGTTTTCAGTCGGTTTCCTCGGCTGACGAGGCGACGAGATAGTCTATCACCCGGCTTGATGTTACCTCACAGGCGATGTCGAGGCGACCCTGGAGCCGGCGAACGAGGTCGTCGTTGGCGTCGCGGAGGGCCTGACGGACGAACGGCAGGTACTCGCTGTCCACTTGGATGGACAGCGCCTTGTTGCAGAGCTCGTTCACCTCCTCGGAGAAGCTCATCCCATCGTTGCGCGCCCGGGTCTCTATCCTCTCCTTGGTGCCGCGGTCGAAGTAGACCGTGTGCTTGAGCGACTTGGTGGCCATAATCGGTCCTTTCCTTCGGTTAAAGGCCTGCTGCCAAATTGGCAGCAGAGCGTGAGCTGGGGTTTCTACTTCTTTTTACCCCGGTTTTGGGACTTGGCGCCCTGATTCCCGGGCTTGTCGCCGCCCCCGGCGCGACGGCGCCTGTCCTCGTCCTCGCAGCGTCGGCGCCACTCCTGGCGGGGAACGCCGGCGAACTCGTTGGTGTCGAGGCCGACCTGCGAGGGGATGTCGCGCAGGACCATGTGGTAGGTCTTGCCCTCCTTGAGGCCGTCCTTGAAGCAGATACCCGCGTCGTAGAGGTCGGCAGGGGATTTATTGGCGATGTACTCGCCGAAGGCGGTGTCGTTCTCCTTCTGGCCGAAGAGCGACGGCAGCATCCAGCAAGTGAGCGCCATCGCCCCCAGCGAGGCCGCCTGGGCTTCGCGGGCGGCGGAGCGTGCCTCGGACGCGATCGACTGGATTCGGGTCAGGTCGCGTGAGGCGCCCGCCTGGGGGTTGGCCATCCGCTCCAAGCCGAGCTCGAGGGCCTCGTTCACAACGTCGGTCCGAGACCTGCCCTGAGCCTCGGCCAAAGCGACGACCTTGAGATATGCGGAGTCCTCGATGCGGACTTTTTGGCTTTTCCTGCTCTTCATAGCAGCCTACCATTCCACTTCGAACTGTCCGGAACCGCCGAGCTTGAGCTTGACGTCAGGGTCCTCGAAGAGCGAGATAACCTGATCCAAGGCCTTGGAAGCATCGGACTCCGTCAGCTTCTCGGATTGCCGCCTTCGGAGCCGAACGGTCATGCCCGCCGGGCCGAACGCATGCATAGAGACGTAAGGACCGTCCGCAGCGGAAACATAAGAGCTGGCCGCTAGAAACCAATCGCCGCGCCTGACGTTGAGCTCTCCCTCTTTCAGGGTGCTGATGGCGAACTTGGCGCTATCCCCTCGATAGGACTTGCACCACTTAAACCACTCGTCGGCGCTGCGATCGTGCTCGATAAAAAAATCTAGAGCTTCGCGAGCATCGGCCTTTGAAAGATGCGCGGTCGACCAACGCGCCCGCACGACGATTGACCGCTTCGGGTCGATGAGGACCGCATCAACATACGGTCTGCCGGCATCGACGCCGATGCTGGGGACGAGCATCAACTTGCAGCCGTCACGGTCGACCTCGATGCCCGAGCTCTTCTTCGCAGCCATGAAGCTCTCGAGGGTGCCCTCACAGTCGAGGAGCTCGGCCCAAGCCCAGCATTCAGGACAAAATCCCTTGCTCGATTCCCGTGGGTCGATAGGGTCCCCGCAATACTCGCAAACCGCCACCGCTCCGTCATTTCCAGTGTCGTCGATCATGATAAAAATCCTTTCAAATCGCCGATTTTCAAAGAGAATCGGGTGGGTACAAAATGGGTACTCATTGCAAAAGCCCTGGTAAAGTTGGGTACAAAATGGGTACAAAACTCGATTTCGTGATGCATCGCGGATGCGGCGGGACTCGCGGATGCGAGGCTTTGCAAACCCAGGCTTGACCTGGGGTTGCCCTGTTTCCGGCACGCCGGAAATCCCCATGTAGCCGCATGCGGCGTGGGAGGGTGCGTCCCTCCCCTATCCTGATTAAAAACGTACCGAGCAAGGTTGACCCTCTGGATGGGTGAAAGTTGCAGGGCATGGCTTTCGATGGCTTTTCGACGTCGCGCTTTTCGGCAAGGAGCGAAGGGCAATTCAAACGGCCCGTAGCGACGGACTGACGGCAAAGGGGTCCCCTCTTTTCCGTGACGGCTGCAACCCCCGACGGGCGCGATGTCGTAAAGGCGTCGTAAGGCAGGCCTGGGATGTGGAAGCGGGTTCCTAGGGTCCGCCGACCCTAGGCCGGGGTCCCGGGGTGGAACCCCGGGGGCTGCTGGACGTCTCATCCAGATCACCTCTCTTTCGTTGCCTGGAGTATGGCGAGGATGAGCTCGTTGCGCTCGTCCGGCGTCATATCGACCGCTGCAAGGACACACTGCTCCTTCAAGGTCCCGAACGGGACCTTGGACCTGTCCCCGACGCCTAGCAGCGCTTCCGAGGTGGTGTGCAGCTCGGAGGCGATCCTGGCGAGGGTGTCCGCATGCGGCTTGCGGCTGCCCCTCACGTATCGGGAGACGGCCGCCTGGGTGGCGCCGACGCGGTCGGCGAGCTCCGCCTGCGTCATGCCCTGCTCCTTGAGCAGAAGGGAAATCCTCCTGCCCATCGCCTGCCTCTCGTCCATGCTGGATCCTTTCTGTTCGCAGGCCGCGCGCAACGCGGCCGTCACGGCGGTTACAACGTAGCGAAAAGGCGAGCCTCGCGAGCCGCATGAGCGGAGCCGTAACCGCCGAAAACGTCGTTTCAAGCCCTGCTGCCAAGTTGGCAGCAGAGCGTGAGCTGGGGTTTTGCATCGAAAACCCTCCGAGGACGGTCGTCGGGGACCGACATTGCCATCGCGGTTTCATCTTGAGAAAGGAATAAAGATAGATGAGCTCCCGACGGCCGCCCTCGGAAGGTGCGCCCCGAGGGGCGCCCTCCGGCGCTACTTCTTCTTGCGTTTTGCCTTCTTCTTCCCCTTCTTCTCGGGGGAGCCGCCCTCACGGGCGTCCCAGAGGGCGGCCACGACGTCGTCGAGCTTTGCCTCGATGCGGTCGAGTTGGCCTGGGACGCATTCTAAGGCCCGTGCAAGCTGCTCTTCCTCGTCGGATGAGTGCAGGGAGCGGGCAAGGGCAACCAGGGCCGCAGAAACGACCTCAGACTGGTTTAAGCCGGTTTTGAGCTTCAGGGCTTCAAGCAAGTCGACGAGCTCCTGAGTCAAAGACACCTTGCGGAAGAACTTGGCCGGCTCCTCCACGTCGATGT
>CAVHFE010000078.1:0-8077 GCA_963635145.1 Oscillospiraceae bacterium | reverse complement strand
AATACCGGAAGGGAAAACCCAACTTCAGTGCATCGTCGACCAAGATATGCTGAAGCGAATCAAGAAAGCTTCGAGCAAGCAGAGCAAGACCCAAGCCGAAGTGATTCGCGAAGCGATGGAAGAGGGCCTGAAGGTCATAGAGTCCAAAGGCCGCGCATTGAGCCAAGTCGAGCTTATCGAGAAAACCTCCCGATCCTCTGCTCAGGCGAACGCTGCGGCATGCCGCGCCGAGGATGCCGCCAAGACGGCGGCGGAGGCGTCCGAGGGCATCCTTGCCCTGTTCTCCTGGTTCCTGCCGTCCCTGCTCAACGAGGGCAAGCACGATAAGGTTGTTGAGTTCTTTTCGTCCCAATCGGCGAGCAAGATCTATGCGATGGGCAAGCACTTCGGGTCATCCCTCAGCGAGGGGGACAAGTCGATGGCGGAAGCGGCGAGGGACATGCCCGCAGCCGTAGGAATCGATCCGAAGGACTTTTCCAAGATGTCGCAAAAGCAATGGGTGTCGGAGGCCAACATAGCCATCAAACGCCAAGGATGACACTCAAAACCAAGACAAAGCCGCAGGTCAGTGAACGGTGCCATCTGGCACCGTTCTTTTTTGCTGTGACCGTGGCTCATGTTTTCGCGTAAAACTCGTAAAAGGGTTTTACCGCGCAGGGGAGTTCCAGCAACAAGGCCGCGCGTTTTTGATTGCCTTTCGAGCTGCAACCTCAGCAACCCATCACTCACCGACAGCGCCCCAACTAAGAACGACCTCACTCCCTTCACGCCGCGCGGCCTTACGACAACGGCAACCTAACGCGGCGATAGCCGCAGATCGACCCCCCCCAATACTAAAACCGCAAGGCCCATGTCCCAATTGTCTCTACTCATACTTGTAAAAACCACCACCTGCGATTTTTCATATTCCTGTTAATTTTCTTCACACATAAACAGCAAGTCGTGGTATAAACATCTTGTTGGTAATCAGGAATCGCTTAGAGGTTCCGATATATGAAAGGGATTCAAAATGGAATTCTATTGCGTCAAGTGCAAAGCAAAGAAGGATGTTGAAGTGACCGAGAAATCCGTCACCAAGAACAATCGTGAAATGTTCAAGTCGGTCTGCCCTGATTGCAGCACCAAGCTTTGCCGAATCGGCGGCGTTGTCAAGAAGGACGCCGAATAGCATCGAAAAGGCTCCATCCGAACCCCGTTTGGAGCCTTCTTCCGGAAGGCCACTGGGCTCTAAGGCCAAGCGGCCTTTCGGAAGAACCATATTCGCAACATATTTTAAGACAAACTCGCAGGTCAGCGAACGGTGCCAGATGGCACCGTAGTTAAAGAGAGGTAAGAAAATGGCAAAACAAGAGATTCCTGAGCTTTCCAAGGACGATAGGGCTGCCGCCCTCGACAAGGCCCTTAAGGCCCGGCGTTTGCGGGCCGAAGTGAAGGAGAAGGTGGCTCAAGGAGAGCTTTCGTTCGATGAAGTTCTTGAAATGCGGGACGATCCTGCGATAGCCCGTATGAAGGTTCGCGAGTTGGTTTCCGCCTTCAAGAGCATCGGCGTTATGAAGACATCGCAGATCATGCGAATGTGCGAGATTTCCGAAAACCGTAGGCTCGGCGGTCTGGGGCGGAAACAAGAAGCCCGGCTTCGTGAAATTCTCAAAGGCTATTCCGCCTAAACAAAAGCCGCCTATCTAGATAGGCGGCTTTTGTTTAGATATCGTATAGCGTATGTTTTCATATTCCTTGTTGGATGTCGGTTAGGTTAGGAGTAGATGCCATGTCGCGGACCGAGAGAGAGAGAGAGTAAGCGCTTCGCGCTAGAGGGACCCACCGTTGGGCGGTGGTCCTGATGCGGGGCGGTGGTCTCCCGAAGTTCCGTTCAGTCGATCTCTTCGCCGGTATCGGCGGGATACGGCTGGGATTCGAGCAGGCGTTCGGCGAAGAGATCGAGACCGTCTTCGTCAGCGAGTTCGACAAGCATGCCGTCAAGACCTACAAGGCGAACTTCGAAACCCCTTCCGAGATTCATGGTGATATCACCGAAATCGATGCCGCGGAGATCCCGGGGTTCGACATATGCTTAGCGGGGTTTCCCTGTCAGGCCTTTTCACTTGCGGGCAAAAGGGAGGGTTTCGCTGACAACTTCAAGGGCATGTCCCGAGGAACCCTTTTCTTCGACATGGCTCGAATCTGCGAGCAACACAAGCCGAAGGTCATCTTTTGCGAGAACGTGAAAGGCCTGCCTCTCCACAAAAAGGGCGAGACCTTCAAAGTCATCCTCGGAACCTTGGAGGAAATGGACTACAGGCCCTTTTACAAAGTTCTCAATTCAAAGGATTTCGGCGTTCCCCAGAATCGGGAACGTATTTACATCGTCGCTTTCAGAAACGATGTGGCCCCAAGCGAATTCGAGTTCCCGGCCTCCATTAGCGAGAAGAAGACGATAGCCGACATCCTCGACCCCTCACCTGTATCGTCCAAGTATTACCTTTCCGATGTTTACGTTGACACTTTGCGGCGGCATAGGGCACGGCACGAGGCGAAGGGACATGGCTTCGGGTACGAGATACGGTCGCTTGACGGTATCTCAGGTGCCATAGTTTGCGGTGGGATGGGTCGAGAGCGGAACCTGCTTATCGACCATCGCGAGCATTCCATGATTCCCGTCACCCATATCAAAGGAAAAATCAACGACGAGGACATTCGAAAGATGACGCCGCGTGAATGGGCGCGGTTGCAAGGTTATCCAGAAACCTTCAAGTTGGAGCTGGCGGACACCCATCTTTACAAGCAGCTTGGGAACTCCGTCACCGTTCCCGTCATCAAGGCCATCGCTCAGCGCATTAAGGATGTTCTCGATGGCGAGTAAGACGAGCAAAAAAGGGTTCAGCGGCAATGCGGGGGAGTGGGCCGAGCCTTTCGTGCTACTTCATCTTTTAGCCCACAACAATCTTTACTACGCGGATTCGGATTGCAATAAGATCGAGCACTCATCCGTGACGGTCGATTCCATTTATCGCACCGAGGCGGACGGGACGAAGCTGGCGTTCATCGTGGTTCAGTCTACTTCCTTCGATGACGAGGAAGGAGCCGTCTTCGTCTTGAGGGGCGGGGAGGGCGTAGACGTGATTCCCAAGTATGTTTTCGCCGATCATGCGCATGCGCTTTTTGAGGGAATAAGGGACAATAAGAAAGGTGACGATTCCATCGACGGTGAGTTCTTACGATATCTCGGCTTGCAGTCTCTTAAGTCGCCTTCGAGTGCCAAAGAAGACCTGATTGCAAAGGTTTACGACGGGTTCGTAGGCGCGATGCTGGCAAGAAAGTATTCCATTAAAGCTCTGATTGGTGCCAATCCTTCCCTTTCCAACGCATCAGGGAAAGCTTACTTCGATTACGAACTGCCTGGTTTCGATGAGCGAAAGCGCGATGAGGTGATGGCGATAACCAAGCAGACCGATGCAGCTTGGGTCGTTGAGAGGACGAGGAAAGTCATCGAGCTTTGCGATGGGGCGCCTATCCCTGTGGTTCCGAGCAAGATATTCGAGCGGAACCTTAGAAAATGCTACTGGCGGACGCTTGAAGCCGTTGGATACGGTCTGATGTACGGACAAATCATCAAGGGCAAGAGGCTTCCCGATTCGATATTGAAGATGGAGGAGGTCAATCCTGGTGGTTGGAGCGAGGACGAGATAGAGGACTACGATTTCGGCATCAGGAAGTACCTTTGGGCCATAGTGTTCGGAATGGACCCAGGAACTCCTTGGAGAGGCCCGGACATCGTGGACGGGTATTTGATCGCGACCAAAGATGAGGAAGTGCTGGCATATCAAGTCTCAAGGCAAAAGGATTTCGAGGATTACCTTTTGAAGCATTCCAGCTTCGACACGCCATCAACGAAAAGGAACGCCCAAGTTGGGGTCGTGCGCTACGAAGATGGTCGATGGGTATATTCGCTTCAGTGTGTGGTGAAGTTCCAGCCGAAATCATGGAGCGGTGACAAAACCTTCTTTGATAGGTAACCCCAAACCAACGACAAACTCCCAGGTCAGCGAACGGTGCCACATGGCACCGTTCTTTTTTGCTGCACCAACGGTGGCGCAATCCCGCACGAAACCCGTTAAAGGGTTTCGTCGCGTAGGGGAGTTGCGACAACCAGGCCGCGCGTTTTTGTTGTCTAAGGGGCTGCGACCATGGCAGCCCTTCACTCACAAACAGCGGCCTAACCCAAAACGACCCATCCCCCTTCACGTCGCGCGGCCTTGCGACAAAGGCGATCTAACGCGGCGGTGGTCGCGGGCAACCTCGCAACCACAACCTCAAGGCCCATGTTCCAACCAATCGAAAACCTACACTCAACAAAACCCCTCCACCTGCGATTTTCCATATTCCTGTTAATTTTCTTCACACACAAACAGCAAGTCGTGGTATAATCATCTTGTATTTAAAGGAGAAGAACCGAAAGGTTGCACGATGCAGATCGAGGATTCGTTCGTCGAAGCGGGGCTGTTGATGCCCGACTCGCAGCGCAAAGACTATTTTGCGGCGTTGGTGACGTATCTCGCCACGGGAAACGAGCCGTCCGACTTGAGCAGCGAGGTCTTGCCGACTTGGACGGCGATCTTCCCTTGCTTGAAATCGTCACGGTCAAAGGCGGAGACGGTGAGGAAAAGGAAATCCAAGGACTGCGCTCAAAGCGGAACCCAGGACGAGATTCCTTACGCCGAGATCATCGACTATCTCAACGAGCGCTGCGGCACACGCTATCGCGCCACAGGAGAGAAGACCAGGTCCCTCATTCGCGCCAGGTCCAACGACGGTGCATCCCTTGATGACTTTAAGGCGGTCATCGACAGCAAGGCCCGCGAATGGCTCAACGACCGTAGGATGGCTAAGTTCTTGCGGCCTGAGACCCTTTTCGGCTCGAAGTTCGAGACCTACCTGGGGCAAGCGGGCGGGATGAAGGGGGGCGGCGATGAGCTCAACAGGCGCTTCGCTGAATACGAAGGAGCTTTTTAACGGCTCCAACCCCTCTGCGCTGCTTCGATCCTGGCTGAACGCGCGTTCCCAGGACGATCGCGATGCGATGAACCGTCGCGCTGACGCATACGAGCGTCAGGAACGCATCGATAAGGTTGCGCACCGTCTGGAACGCGCCGGCATCCCCAAGGCGTTCCAAAGCGCGGACATCGCCCGCGTCCCAGAGCTTCAAGGGGTAGACCCCTCCCGCAACATGCTCATGGTGGGGGAAGCGGGCAGGGGGAAGACCTACGCGGCCTGCGCGGTTGCCCGTCACCGTGCGCAGGAGTGCTCGGTGCGTTTCTCGACGATGGGGGACGTTCTGCTCGACATCCAGGGATCGTACCGTGGCGGGAACCCCGCCGAGTGTGTCGCAAAATACCGCAACGCGACCTTGCTGGTGATAGACGATTTGGGCAAGGAGAAGCCGACCGATTACGCGGTCGGGCAGTTCTTCGCTCTGCTGAACGCCCGCATCGATGCCGAAAAGCAGACGATCGTAACGACAAACTATCGCTCGAAGGAGCTTTTGGCGCGGTTGGCGCAATGCGGCGAGAGCGAGACGGCTCTTGCGATAATGAGCCGCCTGACCTGTTCGGCCGAGGGCAAGGCTGGTTTCGTTCCGATACAGTTCAAAGGCGGCGATAAGCGCCGCATGCTGAAAAGGAGCAATCTATGAGTGCAAGCTATTGGACGCAATGGAAGGCGACTGGACTCCTGTGGGTGGCATTGAAAAGATACGGCGTCCCCGTCAAGGAGATCACGGGGCGTTCGAGGAGGAAGCAGGTCAAGGACGTGAGGAACGACTGCATATTCGTCATGCGTGAGAAGTTCGACATGACCTACGAGCACATTGACGAGGTGTTCGACCGAAGCCATTCCACGGTCATGCACGGTTACGAGGCCACGGTCGAGGAATGTCGAACGAACGGTGAGCGGCAGAAGCGAATCGAGGACCTTTATGACGAGTTCGTGGTGACGATGTCGATAGACGCTTGATTTCCGAGGCAAAGGAGCAGGTCCGCGAACGGTGCCATCTGGCACCGTAGTTAAAGAGAGGTAAGAAAATGGAAGCAAAATCCGGGCTTGAAGGGCTGACTCCCGATCAGCAGAAGGCATACGAGGCGCTGCTCGCGGGAAGGAACGTCTTCCTGACGGGCAACGCAGGCACGGGCAAGTCGTTCGTTCTCGACAAGTTCTTGAAGGAAATGGAACGGCAGGGCCGCGAGGTCTTGGCGATGGCCCCCACGGGCATCGCTGCGCTGAACCTGCGCAACGGCACGACCATCCACCGTTCGCTTAAGGTCCCGCCGCGTTTCTGCGACCCGACCGAGAAGCTGCGTCCCAGGAAAGTGATCCAGGCGGCCGAGGTCATCGTCATCGACGAGATCTCGATGTGCAGGATCGACCTGTTCGACTTCGTGATGAAGATGATCGTGGCTTCCCAGATGTCATCTTTCAGGAAGCAGATCGTCCTGGTGGGCGATTTCTTCCAGCTTCCGCCGGTCGTAACGGACGACGAGGCGCCGTTGCTGATGCAGTTCTTTCCCGGAAACCTTGAGGGCTGGTGCTTCGAATCGAGCTATTGGAAGGGCTTCAACTTCGAGCCGCACGTCTTGAAGACGGTGGTTCGCCAGGACGATCCCGAGTACATCGGGATGCTCGACCTCGCCCGCAACGGCGATAAATCCTGCATCGGTTACTTCAACGAGCATTCCGTGAGCGACCGCAAGTACGCCCCAAAGGATGCGGTCGTGCTCGCTTCGACGAACCGTGTCGCCCGAAACATCAACGAGGAACGCCTTGCCGAGCTTGACGATGTCGAGCATTACCGGTATTGGAGCGAGATCGAGGGCAAGGTCAACAACGGGGACAAGCCGGTGGACGATTGCATCGAGCTTTGCGAGGGCGCTCGCGTCATGTCGGTCGCCAACGATTCGTCCGAGAATCACCTGTACGCCAACGGCTCGCAGGGCGTCGTGGTCAAATGCGGGAAGAGCAGCGTTAGCGTCCTGTTCGACGATTGCGATTTTCCCGTCGAAATCGAGCCGAGGCAATGGGAGATCTTGAAGTCCGAGGCGAGCGAGAGCGTAGCGGCGGACGGCAAGAAGAAGCTCGGCGTTCGCACCGTCAAGGTCGGCAGCTACACCCAGATCCCGCTGAAGCTCGCGTATGCGATCACGATTCACAAGAGCCAAGGCCTGACCTTCGACAAGTGCGTGCTTCAGACCACGACCTTCGCGGCAGGGCAGCTTTACGTCGGCTTATCCCGTTGCACCAGCATCGAGAACCTGACCGTGTTCCCGAAGATCGAGGACAACCGCCTTCATGCGAGCACCGAGGTGATTGAGTTCTACAAACAGCTTGAAGAGCAAGTCGCCAAACGAGCCGAACGTGAGCGGCTTTACGGGAACGATGACGGTATGATTCAAATCGAGGTTCCCGCCCGTTTCGTTCAGGAAGTGATCGACTTGATCGCGCGGTTGAACGAATCGGAAAAGGAAGAGGACGCGGTGCCGTCCCCGGAGCTTTTCTTTTAGGAGGTGAAGCGGATGGCGAAAACGAACGTGACCCCATACGGCAAGCAGCTGCGCAAGCTCCGCATCGAGAGAGAAGAGGGTGGGGACGATATGGCGAGCCGTCTCGACATATCAAGCTCATACCTGTCGATGATCGAGCGCGGCAAGCGCGATATCCCGGATGATTTCACCGATAAAATCGCCGAGACGTATGGCTTGACCTTGGAAGAGCGCTTCGCGCTCATCGAAGCAGAGCGTGCAGTAAAGTAAACGAACGCTTCAACTATCTTTAAGCAACGCTTAAAGAACCTCATCAAAGAAAGGATCTCCGACCTGCTAAACTGTTCCCAGATAAAACCATAACCCCGCAAGTAAGGCAACGCACCCGCGTGAAACCCGTTAAAGGGTTTCACGGCGCAGGCAACCTCGCAACCTCAACCAACAGCTAAACCAAAGGCAACACCCCAGGTCAGCGAACGGTGCCAGATGGCACCGTTCGCCAAGACAAGGTAGAATCCCATCTGTAACCGAAAGGAACCCAACCATGA
>CAVHFE010000077.1:3690-8405 GCA_963635145.1 Oscillospiraceae bacterium | reverse complement strand
AGGCAGGCAGGCAGGCAGGCAGGCAGGCAGGCAGGCAGGCAGGCAGGCAGGCAGAGTATAACGCCGTCGATCTAGCAAAGTTTTTATGCGCGATCCTCGTCGTCACAATGCACGTCCAGGTTTTTGAGGATACCGACGTCGCGCTCTTTCGCCTGCTCAACTACGGTATCGAGAACTGGCTTGCCCGAATCGCCGTCCCGTTCTTCTTTGTCTCGTCGGGCTTCTTCCTGTACAGGAAAACAACGCCGCAGAACTTCTCGCTTGAACCCACCAAACGATACGTCGCCAAGCTCATACGGCTGTACGCCCTTTGGACGCTGCTGTATTTCCCGCTCAAGGTGCGCGCGATTTTGGCGGACGGCCAGGGCCTGGCCCACGGCATCCTCATGTACTGCCGAGACGTCATCTTTGTGGGAGGCTACTGGCATCTTTGGTACTTCCCGGCGCTGATCTTCGCCGTGCTGCTTGTCTCGTGGCTTTTGTCGCGAAAAGTGAGCCTCAAGAAGATCCTCGCGGCAGCACTTTGTTTTTACGCCGTGGGCCTTTTGGGACAAAGCTACTTTGGCCTTATTAAGCCGTTGGAGTTCAATGCGCCCCAGCTCTGGAGCTTGCTCAAGACCGTACAGGCGGTCATCTTCACAACACGCGACGGCCTGTTCGATGGTTTCCTTTTTGTTGCGATAGGCGCCGCGTTCGCGTTCTACGGTTTCGAGGTGCCGAGAAGAAAAGCCCTGGTCGGCTTCATCGCGTCGTATGCGTTGATGTTCGTCGAGGCGCTGGTCCTCAGGCGGCTCGATTTCGTGCTGGAGCAGGACATGTACGTCTTTCTCGTCCCGCTGACCTGGTTCGCCTTTGCCCTGGTTGTGGGCTACCGCATTCCCAGCAGCAGCCGCGTCTACAAGACGCTGAGGGTCCTGAGCTCCCTAATCTTTTATGTTCACTGGTGGCTCGCCGTGCTTATCGACAAGGCGTTCCAGCTTGCCGGGATTGACGCCAGCGGCACCTGCCTGCGGTTTGTTTTGACGGTCCTAGCAAGCATTCTCGTCTCGTACGTAATTTACCGGCTGTCCAACCGCGAGCATTTCACGTGGTTGAAAAGGCTGTATTCGTAGCGAGGGCGAGACCATCCCTGCAAATCCGCGGGTTGTCTGATACCCACAAGGCCTTCCGCTTTCAATTCGAAGGGTTGTCTGATACCCAGCGGGTCTTCTCCTTTCAATTCGCAGACTTATCTGATGATTTAGGATCAGACAAGTCTCGAAATTGAAAGCCAATCATCAGACAACCCCCGGTTTTGAAAGCCAGGAGCCCTCCAGGCATCAGACAACCCCAGAATTTGCACTAGGGACGGGCTGTCGCCATTGAACAAATCCGACACATGCGACAATTTCACTCAACGACGCATGTCGATCATTATCACCGTGACATTGATGATGATAATGATGATAATGATCCTGATAATAAAGTTGTCGGATGCAAGGTGAATCAAAATGCCAATGCCAATCAGCATAGACGCCCTGCTCACAGGCGGCGTCATCGAGAATGAGCGCATCGAACTCAAGGAAACTTGGGACCCCGCCGCTTCCCTCAAGACCATTTGCGCCTTTGCGAATGACATTGATAACTGGGGCGGCGGATACCTGATCATCGGCATTCGCGAGAACCCCGATTCGACGCGCGAGGTCATCGGCCTGTCGTCTGCCGCGGTTGACCGCACCCTCAAAGACATGCTCAACAAGTGCAAGCGCATCTCGCCCGACTACATGCCCATAGTCGATGTGCCAATGTTCGAGGGCAAGAGCATCATCGTCGCCTGGTGCCCCGGCGGAAGCGTCCGTCCGTATACAAGCCCAAAGTCCATGGCCAAGGGCGAGCGGGAGCGCGTTTATTACATCCGCAAATTCGCGAGCACGGTCGAGCCCAGCCACGAAGAAATGCGCGAGCTCTACACCCTATCGAACAACGTGCCGTTCGACGACAGACCCAACCACGCGGCCGAGCTCGATGACCTTAACCTAACGCTCATCAAGAGCTTTCTGCGCGAGGTGGGAAGCGCCCTGTACAAGGAGGCCGATTCGCTGCCGTATGCCGATCTCTGCAGGCAGATGGACATCGCGGCCGGCCCCGACGAATATCTCAAGCCCAAGAACGTCGGCCTTCTCTTCTTCTGTGATGAGCCAAGACGCTTCTTCCCCTGCGCCCAGATTGACGTCGTTGAGTTCCCGGACGGCCTTGGCGGAGACCAAATTATCGAGAAGACCTTTGCGGGCCCCCTTGCCCAGCAGCTGCGTGACGCCCTGCGCTACCTGCAGAACTCCGTGATTCAAGAGATGGTCATCAAACGAGAGGATCGCCCGGAATCAGATAGATTCTTTAACTATCCCTTCGATGCCCTCGAGGAGGCTTTGGCCAACGCCGTCTATCACAAGGGGTATGACGTGCGGGAACCCATCGAGGTCCGCGTGCTCCCCGACAGGATCGAGATTCTGAGCTACCCGGGCGCAGATCGGTCCATCAGCCGAGAGGGGCTAAAGACCTACCGGGCGATTTCTCGCAGATACCGCAACCGCCGCGTGGGCGATTTCCTCAAGGAGCTGCACCTCACGGAAGGCAGGAACACCGGCATCTCAAAAATCCTTCGCTCCATGAGGAACAACGGGTCGCCCGACCCTCTTTTCGAGACGGACGACGATCGCCTTTATTTCTTGGTGACGCTGCCGTGTCACGAGGGTTTTGGCAAAGGTGCCGTCTCTTACGAGAAGCCCGCCGACGAAAGCGACGATATCGAAGCGGAAATCCTGGCGCTATGCAGCGGCGATCCGTCGATAACGCTGGCCGAAATGGCTGGCCGCATTGGGGTTTCCATAGCAACCGTAAGCCGCTACATCGCCGGCCTCAAGGCAGCAGGCAAGGTAAGCCGCGAGGGCAGCACGCGCACGGGTGTGTGGAGGGTGCTGTAGGGCATGAATACGGACGTGAGTTGTTTTACACACCATCGTTTACCAGGGAAAACAGTGTGTTTTGACACCTTTTGGAGCGGATCGTTGTTATGGAGCTGAGGACGCTCAAATACTTCCTCGCCGTGGCGCGCGAGGAGAACATGACCGAGGCGGCCAACGTCTTGCACGTGACGCAGCCCACCCTCTCGCGCCAGATCGCCGACCTGGAGCGCGAGCTGGGCGTCACGCTTTTCGACCGCACGAACCGCTCGTGCGTGCTCACCGGCGAGGGCATGCGCCTGCGCCAGCGCGCGGAGGAGATCCTCTCGCTGGTGGAGCAGGCCGAGTCCGAGCTCGCCGACGGGGAGGGGGCTCTCACCGGCACGATCCGCATCGGCGCCGGAGAAACGCAGGCCATGCGACTGGTGCTCCAGACCTTCGCCGACCTGCACCGCGACCACCCGGGCGTGACCGTCGAGCTCTACACGGGCAACGCCGACGCCGTTGAGGAACGCCTTGAGCGCGGGCTTCTTGACTTCGGCCTGCTCATCGAGCCGGTCAACAACCTGGACAAATACGAATGGCTGCAGATGCCCGGCGCGGACCGCGTGGGCGTGGCCGTCTCGGCGAGAAGCCCATGGGGGAGCCTTGCCGCGGCGACGCCCGACGACGTGGCGCGGATGCCGCTGATGCTGAGCTCGCGCACCTCGAACAAGGCGGTCGACCTCGAGGCATGGTCGGCCGGACGAATCGTGCCCGGCGAGCTTAACGTGATCGGCCGGTTCGACCTTCTCGGCAACGCGTCGCACTTGGTCCGCACGGGCGAGGCATGCCTTATGGGCATCGATCATCTGCTGCAGCTCGAGAGCTCTGACCTGCGGTTTATTCCCCTCGACCCGCCAATGACGATCGGCTCGTTCCTGGTATGGAAGAAGTACCGCCTGCGCAGCCGCGCCTGCGAGGAGTTCATCGCCCGCCTGCGCGCAACCTGCGAGACGGCCTAGAAAATCCCGCCCTCCAGCGCGCATGGGAGCATGTACGTCGGAATTCTCAGCCCCGCCTCATCAACCGCGAGCTGCTTGGGATGAACGATGAGCGACGCTCCCACCCGCTTGCCAAACCTCGCCTTGAACGCCTCGTAGGACACAGCGCGGTAGTTCTTGGAGGATTTGACCTCGATCGGGCAGACCTTTGTGTTTGTCATGCTCTCATTCGAGAGAAGGAAATCGACCTCAATGTCGTTGCGGTGGCGCTCCTCGGAGTAATGCGTGTAGAAGTAAAGCCTCTTGCCCGCCGCGGACAGCATCTGGGCGACAAGGTTCTCGTGCAGCATCCCTTCGTTGAGCGAGAGCTTTCCGTCCATGATCTGCTTGTACAAATTCGTGGAGGTGATCTCGTTTTCCGAGAAAGCAAGGCTTACAAGCAGGCCGGTATCCCCCATGTAGCACTTGACGGCCGAGTCGTCCTTCGACAGCGCAAACCCGACGTTGGGGTCGGTGCATTTGTAACAGAGATTGCAGATCATGGAGTCGCCGAGCCAGTACATAGGGTCGTCGAACTGCGCAAACGTGCTTCCGCCCTCAATTTGCCTGAGGGTCACCCGCTTCTCGTGCTGAGAGAGGAACCCAGGAATGTTCTCGAAAACCGCCGATACCTTGGAGCTGTATTTCTTGGCGGCCTTCTTGATATCGTCCTTGTACAGCTCGATGATCAGGCGCTTCTGCACGTCGGCCTCGTAGAAGCTCTTGCCCGACTCAAGGTAGGCAACGACGCTTT
>CAVHFE010000077.1:0-3037 GCA_963635145.1 Oscillospiraceae bacterium | reverse complement strand
TTTGCCCAAAACAGCAACAAAGCGCAAAGTAAAATTAGCCGATTTTGCCAACAAAACGCAAAGTACCGGCTTCTCGCCCGCGCATGCCAAATCCGGGGGTTGTCTGATACCCGAGGGAACTCTTCTTTTCAATTTCTGGGGTTATCTGATGCCTCGAGGGCGTTCTTCTTTCAATTCGAGGGGTTGTCTGATCATTGAGCATCAGACAACCCCGGAAATTGAAAGGGATTTATCAGACAACCCCGAAATTTGCAGCGGCAGCGGCCCGCGAGAAGTCCTAGTCCCGATGCCTCAGCACGGACACGACATCCGAGACGGTGCGAACGCGCTCGCGCAGGCCCTGCTCGATGTAGCCCAGCCTTTCTCCGCGCCCGACATGCTCGCTTTTGGCAAGAATACCTGCGGCTTCTTCGACAAATCCGTCGAGCCTGCCTGGGTCGAACCAGCCCGCAACGTCAACCTGCGCCAGGTTCGCCGCAGGGTCGGACCCAAACGGCTTGGCCGCAAAGCTCCAATCACATGCCTCGACCTGCGCCGCCGTCTTCTCATACCAAAGGCAGTTGCCCGAATCGAAGAGGGGCGCCGGGCGCATCTCAAGAGTATCGATATTGCGGACGAACCCGAAGTTGCGCCAGTGGCGATCCGAGTTGGCGATAAGGGCGTCGCAGACGATCATCTTGCTCATGGCCTCTCGCACCGCCGCCTCCCCGCATCCAAAAAGACCCGCGTATCGGCAAAAGCGATCGTACGTCGACTTTCCCCTGGTCGCGCCCATCGCACCCTTCGCATATGCGGCAGGCACGTATTCCTCGCGCGGCCCCAGGAAATCTGGGCAAAGGCAGGCCAACCCCGCGCTGGTAAGCACCGTCTCATACGGAACATATTCCCCACCTGCAAGAAGGCGCCGATGCAAGGCCGTCGCAACCACCTCGTTGAACGGGCGCTGATCATCGAAGCCGCACCCTTTAAGAAGCACGCGCACACCGTCGCGGATCGCCCAGCGCTTTGGAAGCTCGCCTTCCGAAGTGTTATCGGGGGAATCAAGGCCGACGTTCGCGAGCCACTCGTCCCAGCCTTGCTCGGACGCGCCCTCGAAATCGTTCTCGAAGTAGTTAAGGTCCGCCCATTTAAGGTCCTCGGGGCCATCGGGGCGAACCCAATAGCAGTCGGAAAGCGAAAGTCCCAGGCTACGGACGGGGATCTCCCAGTTTGTCTGCGCCCCGAGTCCAGACATCTTGGAGAGAAACCCCGGCCGCGTATTGGGAACCGAGCGGTGCTCCCACCACGCGTTGAACTCGCGCTTGCGAGCAAGGCCGCCGCTCGTCACAGTCCCAAACGGCATGCGAGCGGGGTCGAGAACTTCCAGCACTTCAAACGGGTACTCGTAGGAGGCGTCGTACACGAGGCGGGCGACCTCGTACTCCGCGCACATAAGCGTGAGCTTGGTGGCAGCAGAAGACGCGGCCCGCCCGGCGGGGCCTTTCCTGCGAGGAGAAGAGGCGTACCGGGCGACAGAGGCTGCACTAACCATTTTGCGACCGCCCACCATCGACGCCTCGAGCACGCCTTGCGAGGCGAGCTGGGAGACGCGCGCTTTGGTTAGGCTGAGCTCTTTTGCGGCCTCACCCATTGATATGTAGTCACTCGCTGGCATAGATTCTGCCTTCTACCTCGTTAAATAATTGGTTTCATGATATCACTTAACGAATGAAAGCGGTTACTTAACGCCCGGCCCCTACAGGGCCTTCTTGGGGCAGGCCTTCACACACTCCATGCACAGGATGCACTCGGTGCCGTTGGCGCGGCGACGCGAGTTGTCCGTCACGTCGACGTCCATCGGGCACGCTCGCTTGCACGCCCCGCACCCCACGCACTTCTCCGCATCGCACTTGATGCGAAGCAGCGAGAAGTAGCTCATAGGCTTCAAGAAAACCGTCACCGGGCAGAGGTACTTGCAAAACGCCCGATTGTCCTTGAGCGCGAAGGCCAGAACAATGCCCAGCAGGTAGTAGGCCACGTTTCCCACGATGAAGGCCCAGAACATGATCTGCTCGATGTTGCCCACGCGCACCAGGAACAGGGCCGCCACAAAGACGAACGACGCGGCAAAGGTGACGTAGCGCAGCCGCCCCAGGCGCGGCCGGCGCGGGCCCGCGGGCACCTTGTACGGCAGAAAGTCCAGGACCATCGCGGTCCAACAGGCGTATCCGCACCAGCCCCGCCCAAAGACCAGCGGCCCCGCGATCTTGGCCACCGCGTAATGGATGGTCGCCGCCTCAAAGGTCCCGGTAAAGAGGTAGTACCAAAAGCCCTCGATCTGCATGTTCTCTTGGCAAATGAAGCCCAGGTAAACCAGCATGTAGAGACCCACCAGCAGCTGAACCGCGCGCCGTGCGTGGGCGTGCCCCTGCCCCAGCAGATAGAACCCCAGGGCAAGCGAGCAGCCGATGTAGCTGAAGTTGAACAGGTAGAACACGTTGCCTTTGGTCAGCCACAGCGTCACAGCCACCGTCTCGAAAACGGCGAGAAGCCCCAGGGGCAGCGCGCACTTCTTAAGCTTGTCCATGTTCGTCGCCCTTCTCACCGCGCGGCCACCGCCCGGCCCGTCCTTCTCGCCGCCTTGCAAAACGTCTCAAAATGTATCAGCCACGCGCCCTGAGCAGAGAAAAGAAGTATCCAATTGCCTGATACCGCCCCTTGCGCGCGCTGCATGGAGCATACTACAGCTCAACTAGCCGCGCGTTCGGCCACCCAAACGATTGGAGCAACATGACCGAGAACAGCACCGCTCGCTTCCCCGAGGGCTTCCTGTGGGGCGGCGCCACCGCCGCCAACCAGTGCGAGGGCGCCTATGACGTCGACGGCCGCGGCCTGGCCAACGTCGACGTGATCCCGCACGGCGCCGACCGCTTCGCCGTGGTCAGTGGCAAGCGCAAGATGCTCGACTTCGAGGACGGCTACTACTACCCCGCCCAGACCGGCATCGACTTCTATCACCACTACAAGGAGGACATCGCCCTCTTCGCCGAGATGGGCT
>CAVHFE010000076.1:0-8518 GCA_963635145.1 Oscillospiraceae bacterium | reverse complement strand
GGGTCTGCTTGGTCACGCCCGCCAGAGCCATGACGAACTCGACGGAAGCGTGCTCAGCGATGCAGCTGCCGCTGGCGCGGTCGTAAATGTGGAGGTCATCACTCATGATCGATCCCGGTATATTCTTCGCCGAGGTAAAAGCGGGCAATTTCTGCTACCTTGCGACAATAAAACTCATAAGCTTCTTCGCGATCTTCAAACCTTTTCTCGGGAATAGCCCACGGGCTATCGAAATCTGAAGTCTCGTAAATCACAGGCTCAATTTCAGTCTCGCGACCATGCCCGTCGAAGCTGCCCGGAACCCACCACTGGACGCAATAAGGCTTCTCGCAGGGCTTGCCGTCATCGTCATATCCATAAGGATTATGCAGGAGCCATACGTCCGGCTCCTCATCTTTGCAGAGAAAAAGATACGCTTCCGCGATTCGCTTATCTTCCATGCTCTTTCATTCCTTTCATCATGTTTCAAACCTTGCTGCCAAGTTGGCAGCAGGCTGTGAGCTGGTTGTTTAGTCGGTTTTCCTGGCGGGCAGGAGAGATTCGTTGGCCTCGGGGGGCCAGCGGCGGATGCCGGCGTCGTCGATCGGGCGCGTGACGTGCTCGATCGTGCAGGTGCGGCCTTGGAAGGCTATCGTGTCGCTGCGGAGGTCCTGCGTCGTGCAGCCGAGCGCGTCGGCGCAGGCGCGGGGGTCGGAAAAGGCGACCTTGACGCAGCCATCGTCGAGGACGATGGGGGCGACATGTTGGCTGATGACCTCGTCGTGCAGCTGCGAGCACGTGCGAACCGAGAGCCAGCCCTTGCTCCACGTGCCGTGCTGGACCTGGGCGTTCACGCGGCCCACGGGCAGGCCGATGCCCTCGGCCGCGTCCTTGACGGTGGCGAAGTCCGCCACGCGACGGCCCGTAAGCTTGTCGAACGCGTGGTAAACGGGACGTTGCGCCTTCTCCTCATGCTCGCGGGCATAGCGCTTGCGCGAACGCGCGGAACGGCGCTCCCGCTCGCATTCGGGGCAGGTGCGGGCGTCCGGCCACCCATCGCGGCGGTAAGTCTCGAAACGCCGCCCGCAATAGCAGCACGAACGGGTGATTGGCTTCTCGCGCTGGGCGGTGGGAAGGACCACCTCGCCCTCCCCTTCCAGAACCTTGCCGGTCGCAGGGTCGAAACGGGTGACCTTGACCGGGCGAAGCTCGGGGCGGGAGAGGTTGGTCCAGAAAACGTCATCGAAGGGGGATCCCATGGTCAGGCCTCTAGCACTCGATGGACAGATAGGGCTGACCGTCGAAGTCGTATTCGACCTCGATCAGAGCGCCGGCACGGTCAAGAAGCTCGTCGGGCAGACCCTCGTAGAGGGTGCCGGCGCGGCCCTTGACCTCGATCAAGCGGTCCTCGCCGCCGAGGTCCATGCGAAGGGTGACCTCCTGGGGGTTGGAGACCGTTGCCAGCAGGGAGCCGACGGTGAAGGCGGGTTGGGTTTCGGTGGTCATGGTCGGGGTCCTTTCTTTAAATCAGATCGCGGTTGTCGAAGAGAACTTTCTGGGCTTGCTCGATCTCGGCGGCCTTCGCCACGTGGCGCAGGCGGAGCAGGCGACCGCAGCAGCGACGCCCGCCGACGTGAATCGTGTGCAAATCCGCGTCGGGGTCGTAACGGCTCCGTGCGCTATCGTTCCAGACCGCAATGCGCGAATCGCAAGCGTTCTTGTCTACGCAAACGCGCTTGGCCTTGCCTGCGACGGTGACCTTGAAGTTGGTCCTGCCGCAAGGGAGTTCGTCGATGTTGCAGATGATATCGGAGGGTCCGGTTGCGGGGGTGATGATGTCGTTGTTCATCGTTGGGAGTCTCCTTTGACGATTTTTTCCATCTGGCGCCCGTAGAGCGTCAGCCTGTCCTGGAACTGCCTGTTCGTAACGGCTATGCACTCCACGATGACGCCGCTCCACGGCTGTTGACGCTCGATGATGTCGATCCACTTCTGGACGGAATCCTGGCCAGCGGGAAGAGGCCTGTAATATACGTTGGCGACCATCTTGCTGAAGCTTGCGCGTTGCAGCCACGAGCGAAAGCGCTGAACATCTTTTTTTTGCGCGGTGCTTTGATTCGAGGTATGCGTGATTATCACCATTAAAAACATGGGGCTCTTTTCTCTAGTCGTTGTTGAGGTCGGTCAAGGTAAGCGTCTTGGTCATGACCTTGCTCGGCAGGAACTCTCCGAAAGAGCTTTTGGTTTGCGGCAGGTCGTCCAGATCGTTGCTTGAAACGAGTGAAAACAGGATCTCGTCGATAACGGCCTGGGCTTGTCCCTCATCCTGCGTAAGCGCCGCAGCGTCGAGCTTCGTAAACCAGTCATCGAACCGTTTCCTTGGAAAAGGTTTTTCGCAAAGGATCTCAACGAGCAGGATTTTGACGATGGCCTCTTGCTTTTCGCGAGCATGCTCGAATTCCTTGGTCTCAAGCATCTTGTCGCGAAGGCGGTCCATGAGGATAAAAGACTCGGCAGAGGTGGAAACCACGAGCTCGTCCGTGATTTTGGGGAGCTTAAGGTCCACGTCATCCTTGAATTCGCGCTGGCGGGCCTCGTAGAAAACCCCGGCACGCTTGATCTTGTAAAGCATGGATCGATGGAGACCGGAAATATCACCGCATTCCTTAAGGAAGTTGGTTAAAGACGGGTGCTTATGACGGGCACAGTAGGCAGCGTCGTCAAGCAAGTCCTCTTTAGTGACGGCCTTGATCTCAATATAGATGAGGGGCCATTCCCAGCGATGCTCGGCGATGGCGTTCACGAGCTTCCGCTCCACTGGGGTAGGCTCAAGATCGCACTGCTTGCGAGTCCTCATTGGCATGTCTGATCTCCTTTTCTCGATAAATTAAGTTTAACATAATTTAGTCTTTTTCAGGCCGTGAATTTAAGAAAAAATCGCTAGACCTGCGGTTTTTCATAAAAACACGATCAAACAAGGTCCTAGGACCATGCGAGTCCAGGATGCTTCTTCGAACGGTGAACCGCGCCGTGCGGCGCAGGGCTTGGGTCTGCTTTCAGGGTTTTCAGGCTTTGAAGGCGGCGAGGTTTGTGCGGGTTGGAAGGCGAGCGAAACCGCTTTGACGGGTTCCGCTCGAATAGACCTGTCCTAGTTGCGACATTTTAGGCTTGGATGCAGGCGTAAACCTTGCTGCCAAGTTGGCAGCAGAGCGTGAGCTGGGGTTACACGCTAAAAATCAAGAAAAGCGGGTTTTGAGCGGCCCGCTTACCGTATCCCTCTTAATTAGTGATGGCCCGGGGCAAGTTTAGGGTATAATCGAAAGCGACCGATCTTGCGGCGTCCCATGCGGGCGAAGCGGAAAAGACTTGTACCTTCACAGAGAAAGATAACGGGGACGACCCTTTGGTACAGCATGGTCAAAATTAAGAGGTGGCCATACAGGCCAAGATCGAAAGGAATCTAAAATGAGCATCAACAAGGTTTTGATCAGCGGTAACCTGACCCGTGACCCTGAGCTTCGCGCCACTGCGAACGGCACTCCCGTCTTGAGCTTCAGCGTTGCAGTCAACGACCGTCGTCGCAACCCGCAGACCGAGGAGTGGGAAGACTACCCCAACTTCATCGACTGCACGATGTTCGGCGCCCGCGCCGAGAACGTGTCCCACTACCTTTTCAAGGGAAGTAAAGTTGCCATCGAGGGCAAGCTTCGCTGGAGCCAGTGGGAACGTGACGGCCAGCGCCGTAGCAAGATTGAGGTCATCGTCGAGGAAATCGAGTTCATGAGCCGTCGTAACGAGGGACAGGAGAATGCAAGCACTCCGGCCCCCAACGATTACGTCGCACCTGAGATCCCGATGTACGACGAGGACATTCCGTTCTAGGTCACCGACTATTTCTCAATCGAAGGTACGGGAGTAGGCTTTAAGCCTACTCCCCCTTTTCTTTTTACAGGCCATCTTGCCCGTGTGCCAAGTTGGCAGCAGGCTGTGAACTGGAGTTTTGCGCAAAAAATCCCCTCCGGTGACCCGAAGGGGATTTGAGGTTTCCGTGGCTCTGTCATTCTACCAGGGACGGCGATTGACGAATCCCATGAAGTTGCCGTGCTCGTCCAGCCGACCGTAGCCGACCTCGAACTCGCGGGTGAAACCGTTCTGGGGGTCGTAGAAAGTGTTGCAACCCCCGACGCTGGAAACCAAGCGGGAAAGCTGGCCCGTGCGTGTGTCCAAGCGCCAACCGTTGTTGGACTTCAATTGATAGCTCATCTCGCCATTGGGACGAACGACTAGATCACGATTACCGAAACCAAACATTGCTACCTCCTCTAACTGGAGAACATCTCTTACTTAATAAATTAAGTTTACCATAAAATACCTTGTACGGCAAGAATTATGGATACATATCCCCAGGTAGCGCTCATAAAAGTCGAGCCCGCCGCTTCCCTGCCTCATGACTAGATAACGGGAAAGCGACGAGCCCTTGGAAAAGCCAGGACCCGAGGACAAAACTTTAAGAGGATTCGGTCTGTGCCGCGTTCCGATGGAACCTCAACGAAGGGGATGGGCCTCGGCCCATCCAATCTTGTCCTCGGGACGAGACCAGTTTAGCACAGTTTTCGCGTTTTTGGGGCTTAACGCGTCCTCTCCTGCTCTTGGGGAAGCTGAAGCTCTCGCTGCTCCTGGGTTACGCTGCGGCGTCGGGACGCCGCGCTCCTCGCATGCTCCCTGCCCATTCCCTGCGCGATCGTCGCCACCAGATCGGCTATGGCGCTCAGGTAATTAGGACCCAACGACATCGCCCGACCTGCGGCAGGCATCGTTCGAGCTTGAATCGGCTCGCTGCGCTGAACGCCTTGATCCTTCTCCAAGCTCTCTTGGCGCACCGGCGCCTGCTCGGAGACCATCGCCTCCACGCGGTCCTCCAGCGAATCGCTCAGCTTCGTGAAAGCCCGCCCCACCGACTGCCCGGACAAGTCGGCCAGCTGCTCAGCTCTGGTCTCCAATGCGCTCTGAACAACCGGTGACGTTGTCACGATGCGAACGGCCGTCTCTTTAGCCAACGCCACTTCTTGCGCGCTGAAGGGGCACGCCTCCAGCTTCGACGCGGCGACCACTTTCAACGCCTCGCGAAGGGCCTCGGCTTGCGAGCGCGTAAGCCCCAAGGCGGAGCCGTCCTGCTTGCGGGCGACATCGCAGAGCGCAGGCTTGACGGCACGCGACGCCTCCCATACGGCGCTCTTCGCCTCCCTGCTCACCCCCCTCTCAATGTTTTTCGGCGCTGAACGGACAATGATGCCTTTTGCACGCTGCTGAAGCTCCGAGACGAGCAGCTCCCTCGCCTGTTCGGGAGACACCTCAATGGCTTGAGAGCTTAACTCCCGGCAAATTTTCGGGACGGATTTCTCCAAACGTTCGTTTATCTCAGGGCTTGCGACCACCTCAGCCGCGGCAATTGACGCTCCCCTCTCCGGTTCGCGGGAGATTTCAGTCGCGAGCTCGCGCAATCGGGTCTCGGGAACCGTGAGCTCGGGCGCTTCGGTGAACAAGGTCGAGAGCTCCCGATAGGAGACGGCCTGCGCGGCCGTTTCCCTTACAAGACTTTGAACGATCCTTTCCTGATCCGCCAACTGCTCGATAAGCGGGACCACGCGCGAGCCGACAAGCTCTTCCATCTGCTCGCGGACGAACCGGTCCCTAAGGTGTCCGACGACCTCGCGCGCGGAGACCTCGTCGGTCGAGCGCTCCTGCCCGTCGTCCGGAGCGTTGACGCAAAGGGCTTTGGCGTCCGCCTGCTTCTCGATCTGCTCTCGGTAGAGCTCGACGGCCTCGGCGTATGCCTCGGAATTTTCCAGAAGCGCCTTGTGAACGTCTCGCGCCGCCGCGCCCAAACGATAGTTCGAGCTTTTACGTCCCGATCCCCTGGCGTACTCCTCGCGCATGACCGACACGCGCTTGGCCACCGTGTCGGCGGCGGAGCCCTCGATCGACCGGCCTGGAAGACGCGGCTCGTAGCCGGCGGCCACGGCAGCGCGCTCGAAGGCCGAGACCTGGGACTCGGTCGGCTTGATTCCCAGCTCAGCACGGACTGCCGCCAAGGCGAGCGCACGGGCGTACTCCTTGGCGGGGTAAACCTCTTCTCGCATGGGACGCTCGTAGGCTTGGGCGTAGATGCGCTCGCGCTGGCTGCGGGAACCGGAAGCGCTGGCCAACCAACCTTCACGGTTGAAGTCGCGCTCGCCGTTCGCAAACCAAGTCAAGACATGGCAATGAAGAGAGTTCTCGGCATCGGTGTGGAAGTTCGCGACCCAATGGACGTCCGCCGGGTCATCGGTAACGCCCCATCCGGGCGAGCCCTCCATATCGGCGACGGACTCCGCCCAAGCGATCCTGAGCAGCCGCTCCCAGCCGGCCTTGTCATCGAGGCCGAGCATGGCGGCGTCCTCGCGGCGCACGCTCACGACGGAGCGCATATAGCAGCCGCCGCATCGCATCATGTCCTGCTCGACCTCTTCGCGCGCCACGGCGCCGTGCTGGCCGAAAAAGGAGCAATCGACCTGCCTGCCCTCGCCCTTGTGCTCCCAGCGCCCCTCGCGCGAGACGTAGTCGAGGGCGCGCCCGACCGGAAGGTCTTGGTTAAGGCGCATGAGGTCGTGATCCTCAGGCGTGAGCTCGCGGTCGCAGCCGCCCTTCTCCTCGAACTGATTGGTTCGGGAGGTGTAGTCGAGGGCGAGGCTCAGGTTGGCGGCAACGCCGCCCCCGGCTGCTCGGATGCTTCGCGCGCCGCCGATATCGGCGGTCGCGTGGCGTACAAGGACGGCGCTGGAAGGGTCGAAGGCCATGACGGTCACTCCTTGGAGCCGGACTTGCCTTTGCGAGCCTCGCGCACGATCGAGGCGAGGTCGCCAAGGACGGCCTTGGCGTCGGTCCCGCCGGAGGAAAGAAGCTTCCCGTCCTCGCGCGCCCTGGAGACGCACTCAGGGCAATAGCAGGAGCGGGTGCCCATCTGCCAGCCTAGGGACGCCGCCTCCTCCCTCAACCCGGCGTCGACATCGTGAAACCAGCGCTTGTCGAGATTTCGCTGAGCCGCCGGGTCGAAACCCCAGGAAAGCTCCTCCACGGCATCGCACGAGTCGCATTGAAGGGCGACGGGGAAATACATGACTATCGACATAGTTGTACTCCTTAGGCGGTCCCAGGACCGTGTGCCAAGTTGGCAGCAGGCCGTGAGCTGGGATAACGCATAGAAAATCGTTGAATGATCGACTGAAATCATTAAATTAAGTTTACCACAACATAGATAAAGCCCCTCTTTCGAGGGGCTTTACGGCTGCTTTGAAGTCATTCTCCGGAAAGAATCGTGAAATCAGGCTCGTTTGACTGGCCGGCGAACACCAGACAAACCTTCGTGCCCAAGGGCACCGAGGTCAGCGCGGCGTAAGAGCTCGTCCCGCGCCATACGCTGAAATAGACCCCCGCATCGCCCGTATCGAGATAGACGACGACCCGGCCGGACTCCCCCGCCGCCCAGCGCCTCAGCACGATGTGCCCAATGAAAGAGCAATCGCCTGCGGGCGCATGCTCGAACCATGGGAGCCAAACGCCTGAATGGCGAGCCTCCCTCGTGGACACCGCCTTAACGTCGGCGAAGCGCGAGCGGAGCCTGTCGTAGGCTTCCGGATCGACGATCCAGGCCGGCAGCTGAGCCTCGTCGACCATTAATCCAGGGCCCTAGCGTAGACGCAGCAGCGATAGCCTGCCTGGGAGCGGTCCCCTTCCTTCGGGGGATCGTTGTGCTTGAAGAGCATCATATGCTTGCCGATGAGCAGGCTACGGCCTTGCTCGTCGAACTTGTCCCATATGCGCTTGGCGTGATAGCCGAGCTGTCGGTCGGAAAGCAGGGGCGTCGGAATCGTCTCGACCTGGTCGGGCTTGCCTGCGGTCGTGTAGCTGACCTCGAACTTCTGACCGTGATGGCCTTGCCCGAAGTCGAGCGTCACCTTCTTCACATCGACGATGGTCACGGTGAAACGCTTGGCCATCGCGATGCGGTACGCGCCGGAGTCGGGCTGGGCGTAATCTAAGAGGTCGGAAGCGATCAACCCGACGATACCGGGGCGCGGGCGGCCATCGGCGTGCTGATATGCGATCCGGTAGGCGAAAGGCAAAAAATCGTGGAAATCGCTGACGCGCTTGGTTTCTTCTTCTGTGGACATTTACAGGTCTCCTTTCCCATTCTAGAACCCTGCTGCCAACTTGGCAGCAGGCTGTAAGCTGGGGTTATGTTTCGTTTCTGGCTAGAGTTTTCAATGGCGGCGGAGCGGGAGGGCCACCTATCAGGCCCGAAGCGGAGCCGTTGTTGGAAACTCGGCGCGGGTTGGGTGCGTTAGTTGAACCAGGGGGCGTTGCGGAAGATGTAGTGGCCGGTGGCGCGGCAGGCGACCAGGATGCCGGCGACAACGAAGGCAACGACGATATAGGCTGCGAGGGCGCAGAGGGCGATGCCCGCAAGCGAGCTTGCATCGCCGAAGGCCGCGCAGGCGTA
>CAVHFE010000075.1:0-8666 GCA_963635145.1 Oscillospiraceae bacterium | reverse complement strand
GAACAAATCTGAGCTCACCGACAAGGACCTCACCCAGGCGGACGGCGGCATGGTCACGGGCATGCCCGGGCGCCCAGCCGCAAAGACCATCTACAACGCAAAGAACGATGTTATCGGCGTCCAACTAATCGACGACACGATCTGCTACTACCCCTGCAGCAAATGCAGAAAGCCCATGCATTCCGGCTGGTTCGGTTGGTACTGTGACCCCTGCAACAACCACGAGTGGGAAGCCAAAAAGGAAGTCTGGGGCGGCTCCGTCGAAGCCCTCAAGGATGCCTCCCTCTAACCGCAAGCCAACGAGAAAAGAGCAGCCATGACCCAGAACAAATCTGAGCTCACCGACAAGGACCTCACCCAGGCGGACGGCGGCATGGTCGGCGGCGACATTCCCGCGCCCGAAACCTCAAAGTCCATCTACAACGCGAAGCACGATGTCGTCGGCAGCCAAAGCCTAACGGATAACTCGATCACCTACTACCCCTGCAGCAGGTGCAGAAAGCCCATGCATTCCGGTTGGTTTGGCTGGTACTGCGACCCCTGCAACAACCACGAGTTCAGCGCCAAAGAGGAAGTCTGGTCCGGCTCGATCGATGACCTAAAGGCCGCGTCGCTCTAGTCTTGTTGCGTATCGGCAGCAGGTTCGACCACCGTTGAGGATTCCTCATCCGAGAAAACCTCAGCGGTGGTTTCATTTTGCGGCTCTTCATCCGTGGACTTGGTAGACTCGCCGAGAACCCCGTTGTCTTTGAGAGAAGCCTCGCCAGAATAAGTGCCCCACTGCGAAGTGATGGTCAACGCTTGACCCTCGTCGGAATTGACCGTAAAGGTGATCCCGCCCGCATCCAGCTGCTGCGTGTAGTAGTCGACGTCACCGAATTTCACACAGCAATAGCCCGTCGAAGCCGTGGAATCATCAGAAGGCTTGATCGTCACGGAATAGGTGCCTGTTCCAGACACCGTGACGCCACCGTCAGTACTTTTGACGTCATTAGCACCAGTAGCAGTTACGTCCACGGCATACGACGCCGCCTGAATCGCCTGGACTTCCGTGGAAGCGGAGGCCGTGAACCATGCCCAGCTCGTGCCGCACAGGCAGGCGGCGCACAGAGCCATCCCCACGACAGACGAGCCGAGGGAGCGGTAGATGCCGGAATCCCCGTTCACATCAGCCATATGTTTGGGCCGGTAGTTCGGCTGTCGAGAAAAACGCATGGTCGCACGCCCCCTTTCTTCCAATCATACTTCGGGCAACCGAAAAGCATAGGCAACCCTATGCCCTTCGGTTGCCCCTCCGCCCAAAGGCGGAGAGGCTAAAGCCAAGCTAGTAATTATTCGATCTCAACACCATCAATATACAATTGTCCGTCATATTGAATAATTCCGCCGACGTCGGGGAGGGAAGCCTCAGGTCCGGCGGTACCGTAGTAGATGTCGTTAAGATCAGTCATCTCCTTCGTCTCATTATTCTCGGTAACGAAGAACCTGCAGCCATCAAAGTTGACAACCGAATTCTCACCATCCTCGATGAGGAATACCTCCCACGCGGAATCGTCCTTTTCCGCCGTAATGCTGCAGTTCTTGAAAGTCACATTCGAGTTTGCGGCGTTCTGGTACAAATTAATAACGGAATAACCATTTCCGGATTGCCATTGATTGATGCCGGTCAACGTGCAGTTCTCGAATACGGCGGTCGTATTCGGAGATTGGATCTGGAACGCAGCGTAACCCGTAATAGACGAATTACGAACCGTGACATTCACCTTCGCATTGCTCTGCGCGACGTTAAGAGCGTAGTGATTCGCCGTCACGGAGCAGTTGTCCATGACAAGCGAAACGTCGCTGTTGCCATACAGGGAAATGGCGCGATCGTGGTCGTTGCCCTTGTCCTCGGGAGACTCGATGTCCAAGCCGACGAGGGTAATGGTCACAGGCTTATCATTCGACACCACGTTAATCACGCGGTCCGTCGCTTCGCCCGCCACAAGCTTACCGGTACCAGAACCGTAGATCGTCACATCACTGGTGACCTGGAGATTCGCCGGCATTTCAATCTCTTCCGTCAAGACAACGTCCTCGCCGTTCTTTACAGCGGTCGTAAGATCCTCGGCACTGGAAACCGGGGCGGCGGTATCGGGAACGGCGTAGGCGGCCCTTGCGTCGTAGGTGTTGTTGTAGCTGTCGTACTCGACGGTGTCCTGGGTGGCAGTGACGCTGATCTTGACGCCAGAGAGCGACTTGCCCTGATAATCGTTGTTTGCGGTCTCCTGCATGTGAGCCTTGATGGTCAGGGCATCAGACTGCGCGCCTGCGGCGAGGCTGTAGTCGGTGGTGTCGAACTCCTTGTCATTGATGGTCCAGTCAAGGACATCGTTGAGCTCATCATCACCATCGAGGCCGATGATCTCGATCCTGTACTTAAGAGCGAGGCTGCCCTTGTTGACAACGCGAATCTGCGGAAGCTCATAGGTGCAGCCCGGCTCCCAAATTACATATTCTTCGCCAGCATCCGCAGCCTTCTTGAAGGCAAGGGTCATGCCGTCAGCCGACTGCCAATCGCCATTGTCGTAATACTCGAGCGCGACATCCAAGGTGCCAGCCTGGATGCTGTTCACGTTCGTGGTGGCGGTGTCGGTGAACCACGCGAAGGTGGTGCCCACGAGCATCGCCGAGCACAGCGCCACGCAGCCAACGCTGGCCGCAAGCGCGCGCTTGGTACTCTTGCTGTCTCTCATTTTCAACCTTTCTCTCCAGGTATCTGCAGACCAATAAACCCAAGGTAAAACGCCCAATGGGGCAACCGAAAAGCATAAGCAGCCCTATGCCCTTCGGTTGCCCCTCCGCCCGAGGGCGGAGAGGACTTGAAACGTAAAGCTAATGCGCTAAATCAGGTTAACTACTGAAAACTAGTCGAGGCATTTCGGCTCGAGTCCGACAGTGGTGTAGATCACATCGCAGCCCTGCATCTCTACGTTCTTGTATGACAGGCTTGCATCTCCCCATGAACCGTACTGATCAGTCCCGGCCTTTTCAATCCAGAAGATAGCCCCTCCCTTTCCAATAAGAGTTGAGTTCTCAACATAAGTGGAAGCCTCTCCCTGCGAACAAACCGCATAATACTTAGGACCACTGGTTATGTTGCAATTGGTAATGGTTGCGGAAATGCCAGACATAACATCGTTGCCGTTGTATCCGGAGACGCTGATGCCGCCAATAGAGGTCACGCTATCAATGGTGACGTTCTTGCCCTTTGGAACGATCGAGTAGCTTCCGCCATTCTTGGCGATAACAGTGCCGTTCTTCAAAACGTCGTTTTCGCCCCATATCTCCACGGTGTAGTTCGGAGAGCTCAAAGTCTTTCCATTGAGGTCGATCGTGACGTTGGCAACATCAAGCTTCAGCCGGTTGTCAACGCTATAGGGCTTGTCAATCGTGACGTCCTTCGACAGCTTGATGGCGTCGCCTTCCTTGACGGCGGCGAGGGCATCGACAAAGGTGGCGTAACCGATGCCGTTGATCGAGGCCTCGAAGTCGGTCTTATAGTCGATCTTGAACGGGCTGAAGGACGAGGTGACGATCGTGAGGATACCGGTCGCTGCATCGTAGGAGTAAGTCTGATCCGCACGGCTGTCGGACTCGGTCATGGGGGTACCGTTGTGGTCCACCTTCACGTTCGTGAGGCCCTTGCCGATGTTGACCGTCGCAGTGATCGGCTTGTTGACGCTGGACGTCTTGGTGTTATCAACGAGGAAGTTGATGTCGAACGTCACGGAATCGGCGGTCATAGCGGTGCGGTCAACGGTCAGCGCAACCGTCTTGCCAGACTCAACCGCGCCTTCAGGGATGGTCGCGGTGACGGCACTACTGCTGTCGCTAATCGTGGTCTCACCGGTTGTGTTCAAGTCACCGCTAGCCTTCGCATTGACGATGCTCGCAACTGCGGGATAGACGGCGTCCTTGTCGTACTGGTCACTATAGCTGTCGAACTCAGCGGTCTGCTGGGTCGCGACAACAGTGATCGTGACGCCCTCGATGGAAAGGCCCTGGTACGTGTTGCCAGCGCTCTCCTTCATGTGACCCTTGATAGTCAGGGCGCCGGATTTAGCGCCCGCGGCAAGAGTGTGATCCGCGTCGAGTTTGTTAGTCTCGGTGCCATCGGTGATGGTCCAGTCAATTGCATCGTTGAGCGTCGCGTCGCCCTGGATGCCGGTGATCTCGATCTTGTACTTGAGGGCGAGGGTGCCGTTGTTCTTCACGTAGACGGCGGGCAGCTCGTAGGTGCAGCCCGGCTCCCAAAGAATATCAGTGGCCGCGCGGTTATCCTTCGTCACGAACGAGAGGGTCTCACCCTCGATGTTCTCATCTTTCTCGTTCAAGAGCTCGACACCCAGCGTGCCAGCCTGGATCGAGTTCACGTTCGTGGTGGCCGTGTCGGTGAACCACGCGAACGTGGTGCCCACGAGCATCGCCGCGCACAGCGCCATGCAGCCAATACTGGCCGCAAGCGCACGTTTTGTACTCTTACTTTCTTTCATTATTGCCTCCTTTATAGGATTGCCTTCATTTCAAAGATCTCTATGCGAGCACGGCGTCTCGCGGCTACTGCTTTGGTGGAGCGAAGTGCGCGGCCCTCTTTTTCCTGGGCGCGGGCGTCGGGGCGGTCACGGGCTCGTACGTCGGCTGGTACGTGGGCGCCGGCTGGAACGCGGGCTCGTACGCCGGCGCGGGCGCAGCCGGCGCCGCATACCCCGCGGCACCCTCCCCCACCTGGGACTTCAGCTGCATCAGCTCCTGCATCATGCGCTGGGCCTCCAGGCGCTCGGCCTCGACCTTCTCGCGCTCGGCTCGAAGCTCCTCGAGCTGCTCGGCCTTGTACTTGCGGAACAGCCGGACGCTGCGCACGGCCTCGGAGATGATCAGGATCATGAACGGGACCAGGATGCAGCAGATGTATCCCGGCACGGTCTTCAGGAACTGGAAAAACGTGCCCAGACCGGCCAGGCGCCCCTGGTACTTGCCCAGCACGTTGGAGTAGGTGACCACGGTCTCGTCGTTGGTGTCGGTCGTGGTGCCGTAGGTGATAAAGCCGGGGTTGCCGCTAGCGTCGGTCGTGACCTCGCGGATCTTGTGCGTGACGACCTCGCCGTAGTTCGACGTGTTCTGCGAGGTGTAGGCAATGATGTCGCCCGCCTGCAGTGTCGAGCAGTCGGTCTCTTTGACGAGCACCAGGTCACCGGCTTCAAAGTCGGTGGCCTTCATGGAGTCCGACAGGGCGATGAAGGCCTTGTAGCCAAAGAGGTTGCGGTCGGCGCGGTTGAACGTGGTGACCGAGACCACCGTGAACACCATCATGCAGACAGCGACCACCGCGACCAGGCCCACGAGCACGCGTTTTACTATGTCGATCGGTTTCATCGCGTTGCTCCTAGTCGAACAGCCTATTGGGGTTGTTCTTGGTCTGCGTCGCGTCGGCGCACATGGTGAAGGTAAGGTCGAGACCCTGGCTCTCGTTGCCGACCTCCTCGGGATAGTGGAAGACGATGGTCAGGTCGCGGCGCTCGCCCACGGCCAGGACGTCGTCCGCGGCGACGGCGTTTTGGCGGGAGAGCTGGGTCATCGTGCCGGACCACAGGACCTTCTCGCCGTCTTTGATCTGGACCTCAAGCACGCTGGCCAGGCCGCCGGAGACGTCGTTGAAGTACAGGCGGTAGTACTCGTCCCAGGTGCCGTCGTTCTGCACAAAGAAGTCCTTGGCCACGGTCATGCCGGGCTCGAACAGGAACTCGTTTTCTTGGATGACGGGCTGGCCGTCATTGAGGTTGATCTTGGCCTCGCCCGTGTGGAACAGGTTGTCCCGCACCGAGACGGCGGAGAACAGCAGGGCGAAGGTCGTGATGCACAGGCACACGGCGAGAACCACCACGGCCACGACGCTGTTCTTGAGCTTCTTGACGGTCTGGGCCTTATCCACGGCGCTCGCCTCCCTTGCGGACGCGGGATGCGATTGCAAGGATGATCGCGGCTGCAGCCAAAACGGTGCAGATCACGGGCACGAAGGTCAGGGGGTCGCCCGTGTTGGGGATGGGCAGCGGGGTGAGGTTGGGTTTCTCGTCTTCTGCCACCCACCAGGTGAGGTCGGCAATAAGGTCTTTGTTCTGGTAGTCGTTGCCAACGCTGGTCTCCAGGTAGGCGGTGACCTGGTACTGGAGCTCGCTGGCGGTGTAGCCGTTGAACGAGAGGTCCTGGTTGAGGCTTTGGGGGACGTCGCGCATCAGACCGTCATAGATGACCTCGCCCGAGGCAGGCAGGGTGATGCGCACCTTCATGACCTCGGCGAGCTTCTCGTAGCCCTCGCGGACGGTCACGCCAAAGTGCACGGTGACCTTGTCACGGTACGAGACGCGCACGCGGAAGCTCTTGGTCTCGGAGTCGCCGGGGAACATGTTGCCCACGTGGAAGGGGGTGTTCTCCTCGGGCTGCAGGCCGTAGAGCTCGATCTTGGTCTCTTTCTTGGCGGGGGCGGAAGAGGTCGAGGCTGAGGGCTGGGCGGTTGTGGTTGAGGTTGTGCCTGAAGCTTGGTTGCCGTGGTTCTCGGCAGAGGCGCTGGATGCCGGGGCGGAGGCGTTGCTCGCCGCCTGGGCCTGGGCGCTGGATGCCTGGGCTACCTCAGATGCGGACTGTGAGGAACCCCCCCCCGATTGGGAAATCTGGTTGTCAGTCACAGTGGCGGAGGCGTCGGCGACGGCGCCGGAGAGTTTGCCGTAGGTGAGTGTGCCGACAAGGGCCAGGGCGCTCACGCAAAGGAGGGCCGCTAAAACGACAACAGCTGTTTTGGTTTTGCTCTGGCGCTCCACGACACTCTCCCTTCATCACACACCAGCCCGCGAGATATCTCTATGGGACACAAAAGCGCGACGGGGAGTATTCCAACGTCGTGATCGTCGGTTTGTACCGACGGCAACCGGCTGTCATAGACCGTAGTCCTTAGACCCATCTGGCTTTGTGTCCCCGCCTTTCGACGGGTTTACCTAATTTTCAACTTTGGTAACGCTATCACTCAAAGTAAGCTGAAGCAACACTCGTGGCGAAACACGAGCGAAAAAAGTGCCCGGGGGTATGGAATTGGGCGTGAGCGGTTGCTGGGGCTAGATCGTAAAATCCGGGGTTGTTGATGGGTTGAGGGGCGATTAGTGTACACAATTATAAGCGGGGCTGAGAAAAGGCCAGTTAGATTTTGATGGCGGCTGTAATTGTGTACGCTAATTGCGACTCTAGCCCGATTGCAGCAGTGAGAAACCCACACCTAAAGCTCGACGTCCACCGGCGCTGGATGCTGTTCCAGGAACTCGTCGAAAGTCACGTCTTCCGCGTTGCTCAGGTATTTGGCCGCATCAGGTTGCAGCTGGCCGAGCAGGCGCACGGCGTCAGCATTGACCTTCTTCGGGGAAAGCTGATCGCGCTTCGGGTTGAACAGCCTCTCGTTGTGGGCTATGCGGTTGCGTATGCGCAGGATGCCGTCCAGGCATTCCTGCAACTTGGCGCGGTTGGCGCCCTTCGGCCAAGCCTCGTAAAGGCCGGTACGCCAGATCACGGCCTCGCGGGAGCGGTCGGTCAGGTGCACCCAAAAGCCAAGCGTGAGCCCCGCAACCAGGCTGCCGATCGAAAAATCCTTGGGAAGTCCGTCTGTGGCCTTGTCGATGATGATGCGGTTCACGCGGTTGACGTCGGTCTCGCCCTTGTTGGACTTTCTCACGACTGGTCTACGGGCAGGCGATTTGTCGTCGAGGAGCCAATGAGCCTCACCGTCCCAGCGCGCTTCCATCACGGCGTTATAGGAATTGCGCAGCGCCACCTCAAAATACGAAATGTCGCGCATGAGAAACTGCCCGAGCGAGACGTTCCACCGATAGAGGTCGAGCGCCTTCCCCACGTCGCCATCGCACGACTCCAGGTACGGGGCAAAGCGCTCGGCGGAGAGCCATTTCTCGGCCCACGGGAGAACCAGCCCACGCTGTGCGACGTCTTCCTCCATGGATTGATCTTTTTTCTCGTCAGCCAAGAAGTCTCCCATAGATACAAATCGAGCCCCGGTGACTTGAATCAGAGGTCATTCCCGGGGCCATTGAAAATCATTATACCCGCGCGCAAGCGGGTTCAGCAATTGAATGTGGCCAACAGTTTCATATACATGAATAGTTCGATCCCCTGCGGCGCGCCGACCGTATCGTGAATGCACGGCCGTGGGACGTAAAAATGCAACATCTTGGCCCAACGAAAAATCGCGCAAGTATGCCATCAAAACCGGGATGGGTAAGTAGCCCTGCCACTAGGCAAAAAGAAACCGCAGGTCAAGAGGTTGCGGTTTTCTCAGCTACCGTGCCGTGCCGGTTTTGATGGCATACTTGTTGAGTTTTTGCCCCGGCAGAATGGTGCAAGCAACTGAATTCTCGGCGTCGATGGGAGCGCAAAATCCGGGGTTGTCTGATGGGGTGAGGGGCGATTAGTGAACACAAATATAACCGGTGCTGAGAAAAGGCCTGTTGGAGTTTGGGGTCGGTTGTAATTGTGTACACTAATTCGGCTCCGGAAGCCCGTGCATACGAAAACAGGCCACCGCCGAAGCGATGACCTGCGAATTTATGGTGGGCGTTACAAGATTTGAACTT
>CAVHFE010000074.1:0-8957 GCA_963635145.1 Oscillospiraceae bacterium | reverse complement strand
AGCGGATGAACATGAGGTAGGTGAGCTGGCTGATGACCTCGATGGGGTTGGTGATTCCACCCTCCCACATCTTCTGCCAGATGGCGTCTACCTTGCCTTTTGTTGCTCCAGTGATCATGGTCACCGACCCTCTCAGCTTGCGCGAAATGCATTATCGGTAAGTTCTCAATTATAGGCTAAGCAGGAAACCGAAAAACCTCGTGGATCGCCATCTCGACAAGGGGTAACGTCCGAACAAGCTCCGACCTCCTTGTATCTACAGCGAGCTCGAACCAGCGGAAGCGCCATTCGTAAGCAAGCGGTAAGCCTCAAGCGGTTCCAATCGTTTAGCGCTTCCTTCTTTGAAAGCTTTCACATCACGAGAAACGATGTACTTGCATTCGCACATATCGGCAGAAACACGGATGAGCCCGTCCTCAAAATCGGGTTCGTTGGAATCAAGCGCTATCTCCGCCATAGCCCCCGTAAGGTCGACGATAGTGAAGGTGCCCATAAAAAACCGCACCGCTTTACGGGCCTTGGCCTCGTCGCAATAGTTCCTGCAAAGCAGGTAATACACATCTTTCAAAACAGCCACCGAAGCATAAAGCTTCACATCGCTTTTGCCCGCCGCCCCATAAAAAAGGATGGCGTCATCATGGAATTTCCCTCGAGCATCCGATGCGATATCAAGCAATACGTTGGTGTCGACGAACCATTTGCGATTGCTAATCGGCATATCGCTCCCCTATCAACTCCCGGTCGGACTCCTTGCTGCAATCACCGGGCCATGGCTTGCATTCAACCGATTCAAAGAACTCTACTGCCTCCTCGAAAAGCGCTTGCTTCTCCTTTTTCCCCTTCACCTTTTTCAGCTCGATGACCCCATCTGGGCGAGAAACAAGCTCAAGCTGATCGCCGATATGAATACCATTTGCTTTGCGCAAATCAGACGGAAGGACGATGGTCGCGCTGTTTCCCGTCTTTGTAACAGTTGCTAATGTTGGCATTTTCGGGGCCTTCCTCTGTAATGACCGTAAATACAACATAGCATAATTACCGTTATTACTGTCTATAGATGCTCTCAAAGCAGAGCCTTTCATCGTCCAAGCACCTCCAAATACATCCGGGATTCATCGGCAACGTAAAAAGATTGAAAACGCTTCTTGCCTGCGCCAATGCATAGCCTAACCGATAGATGCTGAAGAAAAGTTGGAGGGGATTTGAAGTTGGATTACCAGTCCTGAACACCCTTAAAAGCGCAAAAAGGATGTCTGCAAAATTGCAGACATCCTTTTACTTGGTGATAGGTTGGGCTGGCAAAACGCCTATGAGTTTACGGCGTACAAACCGCACCGGTCGCTGACGAACGCGCGGTCTCGAATCTCAGCTCGGGACCGTAAGCCCCCGCCCGTGGCTCTTACGTCCCTTCTCTATTTGCGGGAAACGCGGGCGCCTTGGGGGGTATCTTCGATGACGAAGCCGGCGGCGGTGAAGCCATCGCGCACGCTGTCGGCGACGGCCCAGTTCTTCTCGGCGCGGGCAGCGGCACGAGCATCAAGCAGCGCCTGCACGGCAGCCTCGCCGTCGGCGCCTTCATAGCCTGCAACCTCGCGGGCCAGATCGAAGATCTCGGCAGGATAGCTGGCCTCTTCCTCGGCGGCGCCCAGCTCGATTCCCAACACGGCAACAAGCTCGGCCACCGCATCGGCCGCAGCCTTAAGGGCGGCCGCGTCGGCCTTGGTAAGCGCAGCCTCGCCGATAAGAGCGTTGGCCTCGTTCACGAAGGTGAACACGAAGCCCAGGGCGCCGGCGGTGTTGAAGTCGTCGTCCATGGACTCGGTGAAGCCGGCGCGCATGGCCTCCACGGCCGCACTCAGGGCTGCAGCGTCGAGCGCCTTGCCCGCGTCGGCACCAGCAGCTCCATCGGCCCCGGCGTTGTCGGCAGCCCAGCGAGTGTTCTTCACGAAGTTCCCGATGCGGGAAAGCGCGGTCTCGGACTCCTTCAGACGATCGTCGCTGAAGTCGAGCGGGCTGCGATAGTGCGTCTGCAGCATGAGCATGCGCAAAACCGCGGCGGGCGTCGTCTGCAAAACGTCGCGCAGAAGCAGGAAGTTGCCCAGCGACTTGGACATCTTCTCGTTGTTGATGTTGAGCATGCCGCCGTGCATCCAATAATTGTTGAAGGTAACGCCGTAGGCAGCCTCGGACTGGGCGCGCTCGTTCTCATGATGAGGGAAGCACAGGTCGGCGCCGCCACCATGAATGTCAAAGGGCAAGTCGAGATACTTTTTGCTCATGGCCGAGCACTCGATGTGCCAACCGGGACGGCCCTGGCCCCAGGGGGAATCCCAACTGGGCTCGCCGGGCTTGGCAGCCTTCCAAAGCGCGAAGTCCAAGGGGTCGTGTTTACGATCTTCCAGCCCCTGGCCGTCGGCACGCAGCTCGCGATGCCCCGATTCCATCTCGTCGATGTTGCGACCCGAAAGCTCACCGTAAGCGCCGTAGGAGCGCACGTCGAAGTACACATCGCCCTCGGCCTCGTAGGCATGCCCGCGCTCGATCAGCAACTGCACCAGCTCGATCATCGCAGGAATCTCTTCGGTGGCCTTGGGACGAATGTCGGGATCCTTCACACCGGCGGCACGCATGTCGGCGATGAACTGCTCGGTGTAGTGGGCGGCCACGGCCTCGGCAGAGGTGCCCTCCTCGTTCGCCTTTTTGATGATCTTGTCGTCAACGTCGGTCACGTTCTGCACGAAGGTCACCTTGAAACCGCGCCACTCAAGGTAGCGGCGCACGGTGTCGAAGCTGATGAAGGTGCGCGCATTGCCAATGTGAATGAAGTTGTACACGGTGGGGCCGCACACGTACATGCGCACCTCGCCCTCGTGCACGGGAACGAACTCGCGCTTAGCGCGGGCCTTGGTGTCGTAAATCTTGATGCTCATGAAAATCCTTAGCCTTTCAAGGATTGAGAATGTAAGTGCCTAATTATAGAAGAGGAACGTGCGCACAATGTTGCGCCCCGCAAACGAGCCAGCAGTGTCCTGCGCCGAACGAACGAACACACGCAACGCTGTCGCGCCACGCTAGCAACATCGCTCAAGAAGCGCCACGGCCTCGGCGGAAATGCCTTCTTCCCTACCCTCGAAACCCAGGTGCTCGGTGGTGGTTGCCTTGACGCCGATGTTATCCACATCGATCTTCATGGCGCGCGCCAAATTCTCGCGCATGGCCTCGCGATGGGGCGACAGCTTGGGCGCCTGTGCGGAAATCACGCAATCGATGTCCAGGATCTCGTAGCCCTGCTCGCGCACCAAGTCGGCCACAGCGCCCAGCAGCACCAAGGAATCAGCGCCCTTGTAGGCCGGGTCGGTGTCGGGGAAAAGCTTGCCAATATCACCGCCGCGAATGGCGCCCAGCAAAGCATCGGCCACCGCATGAGCCAGAACATCGGCATCGGAATGACCGTCAAGCCCCTGGTAATGGGGTATTTCCACGCCGCCTAAAATCAGCTTCCTGTCCTTGGCAAAAGCGTGAACGTCAAAGCCCAGGCCAATACGCAAGCCCTTATTCGGCATCGGTGAATCCTTCCTTTAAGGAATCTTCATTGGACGAAGCTTCGTCCTTCATGGCGTTTTCAAGCGCCGCACGAACAGCGGCGGAGATGATGCGGTAATCCTCGGGCACGGTGAGCTTAAGATTGTCGCGCTTGCCCTCGACCATCAGCACCCGGCCGCCCAAGCGCTCAATGAGCGAGGAGTCGTCGGTGCCCACGAAGCCGTGCGAGAGCGCGTCAGCATGGGCGCGGCGGTAAATTCCCGCACGGAAAACCTGCGGGGTCTGGGCGTTCCAGAACACCGAACGGTCGGGCGTGCCCACGATGGCGCCGTTTTCGACCACTTTCAAAGTGTCGATGGAGGGATGCCCCACCACCGCGCCGTCGGCGTCGAAGTTGCCCTTGAGCGTTGCGATGGTGTGCTCAACGAGCTTGGCCGAAACCAAGGGGCGCGCACCGTCGTGCAACAAGATGAAATCGTATTTCTCGGGCACCTGCTCCAAGCCGTTGAAAGCGGATTCCTGACGAATAGAGCCCGATTCCGCCATCACGATGGGCGTGGCGAACTCGTAAGGATCGATGGCGCGGGAAAGATACTCGGCGGCGCGATCTTTGGGAGCAACCACCACGATAAGGCCGATGTCGGGCACGCGGTCCATGACCTCGATGGAACGCGTGAGCACGGGCTTGCCCGCAATCTCGACCAGCTGCTTGCCGCCCTCGCGGCCGAAGCGCTCGCCCGAGCCGCCCGCCAAGATAACGGCAGCGGTTGCGGCTTTTTTGTCAACGATGCCCTGCGGGCGGTACTCCGCCTGCAGGGCATCGAATTCAGCATCGTCTAGAGTCTCCAAGAGGTTGCGCAAGGCAAAGGGTGCAGATACGGGATCGACGATTTCCTTGACCATTGTTCCTCCTGGCAACTCGCGTGTTAATCGGCTGCTTGGCCTCCCTGGGCGCTACCGCCGCTCGGCAAGCCGGCATGCCCCAAGTCGTACTGGGACAAAAGCAGCTCGGCTTCCTTGGCAATGGTATCACGCTTGCGGGGCGCGGGGATGGATCCGGAGCCAGCGGTGAAGCTAAGTTTACCGTCCACCACGTCCACGTCGATGACGGAGCCTGCCGTCCACTTGCCCTCAAGAATCTGCTCCGACAAGGGATCCTCAAGCAAGCGCTGGATGGCGCGGCGCAAGGGACGTGCGCCCATGGCCAGGTCGGTGCCCTCCTTCACCACGAAGCGCGCCGCCTCGTCGGTGAGGTTGATGGTCATGTTCTGCTCGATCAGGCGCTCACGCAGGTCGGACACCATCAGGTCGACGATTTCAAGCAGCTCTTCCTCGGTAAGGCTCTTGAAGACGATAATTTCGTCCAAGCGATTAAGGAATTCGGGCTTGAACAGGCGCTTTACCTCGGACATCACGCGCGTCTTGATTTCTTTGTCGTCCATGCCGCCGTTCTTCGCGCCGGTGAAGCCCAAAGGCGCCTGCGCGGTGATCTCGCGCGCGCCGACGTTGGAGGTCAGGATGATGACGGTGTTGCGGAAGTCGACGGAACGGCCCTGCGAGTCGGTTAAGCGGCCCTCCTCCAAAATCTGCAGGAGGATATTGAACACATCGGGGTGCGCCTTCTCGATCTCGTCGAAAAGAACCACCGAGTAGGGCTGCTGGCGCACGGCCGTGGTAAGCTGACCGCCCTCGTCGTAGCCCACGTAGCCCGGGGGCGAGCCGATAAGACGCGACACCGTGTGCTTTTCCATGTACTCGGACATGTCGAAGCTGATAAGCGCGCGCTCGGTACCGAAGAGGAACTCGGCAAGCGCCTTGGAAAGCTCGGTTTTGCCCACGCCGCTGGGGCCAAGGAACATCAGCGAGCCGGCGGGGCGCTTGGGGTCCTTCAGGCCCGAACGGCTGCGGCGGATCGCCTTGGAAAGCGCGGTTACCGCCTCGTCCTGACCGATCACGCGCTCATGCAACACGGACTCCATACGCAGGAGCTTGTCGGTTTCGGCCTCGGTGAGGTTGGAAACGGGAACGCCCGTGGACATGGAAACCACGTCGGCGATGTCCTCCACGGAAACCTCGGTAACCTTCTTGGAATTTTCCTCTTCCCATTTGGCCATGGCGGCGTCGCGTTCCTTCTGAACCGCGAGCTCTTTCTCGCGCACCTTGCCGGCACGGTCGAAGTCCTGGTCGGCGATGGCCTCGTCCTTCTGGCCGCGCAGGCGACGCAGCTTGTCGTCGAGCACCTGCACCTCCTCGGGCAAAACCATGTTGCGGATGCGCAGGCGCGCGCCCACCTCGTCGATGACGTCGATGGCCTTGTCAGGAAGGAAGCGATCCTGGATATAGCGATGCGAAAGACCCACCGCCGCGCGCAGAGCTTCCTCGGAGTAGTGAACCTTGTGGTAATCCTCGTAACGATCGCGCAGGCCCTCCATGATGCGAATGGCCTGTTCCTCATTGGGCTCTTTGACGGTAAGCGACTGGAAGCGGCGCTCGAAGGCGGAATCCTTTTCCAGGTGCTTGCGATATTCCTCAAGCGTGGTGGCGCCGATGATCTGAATCTCACCGCGCGACAGGGGCGGCTTCAAGATGGAGGCGGCGTCAACGGAGCCCTCGGCGGCGCCGGCGCCCAGAAGGGTGTGAATCTCGTCGATGAAGAGGATGATGTCGCCCGCATCCATGACCTCTTTGATGCACTTCTTCAAGCGGTCCTCGAACTCGCCGCGATACTTGGAGCCGGCAACCAAGGCGCTGATGTCCAGGGTAACCAGGCGCTTGCCGCGCAAGGTTTCGGGCACCTGATCGGCCACGATAAGCTGAGCCAAGCCCTCAACGATGGCGGTTTTGCCAACGCCCGGCTCGCCCAAGATAAGCGGGTTGTTCTTCTGGCGGCGCGAAAGGATCTGCATCACGCGCTCAATCTCGCCCGCGCGACCGATAACCGGGTCGAGCTTGCCATCGGCTGCCTTGCGCGTTAAGTCGCAGCCGAACTCCCTAAGCATGCTGTCGGTGGTGGCCATCACCGGGTCGACCCCGTTGGTGCCCGCGTAGATGGGGCTTTGGCCAACCAGGTCGTTCAAAGAGGCGCGCACGGCCTCGCCCGAGATGCCCATGCGGGCCAGAACCTCGATGGCGGTGCCTTCGTTTTCGCGCACGATGCCCAAAAGCATGTGCTCGGTGGAAATGTAGGTTTGGCCCATCTGCATAGCCTCGCGCAGGGAATGCTCAAGCACGCGCTTGGTATGCGGCGTGAAGGCCAGGTGCCCCGAAACGTCGGCGTTGGGGTCGATCTCGACGATCTTCTTGATGGCGTCGACCACAGCGTCGTAGGTAACACCCAGGTGGTCCAGGGACTGCGCGGCCAGGCCGTCGTTTTCCTTCAGAAGGGCCAGCAGCAGATGCTCGGTGCCAACATAGGGCTGATGCAGGGCGCGAGCTTCCTCTTGCGCGAGCACCAAAACCTTGCGGGCTTTATCGGTGAACTTGTCGAAGGGCATGTTTCCCCTTTCGGTTCCTAATCAAAACTATGAACAGCGCCCAAGCTCGGGGCCTTGCAGGCTGCCGTGCTTGAGCGCGGTTAGGCGGGCGTTTAGTCGATGGCCTCGGGTCGCATGTGCGGGAACAAAAGGACATCGCGGATGGTCGCCTGGTTGGTAAGGAGCATGACCACGCGGTCGATGCCGATACCGATGCCGCCGGCGGGCGGCATGCCGTACTCAAGCGCGCGGACGTAGTCGTGGTCGTATTCCATCGCCTCGTCGTCGCCGGAGGCCTTTTCCTCCATCTGCGCTTGGAAGCGCTCGGCCTGGTCAACCGGGTCGTTCAGCTCGCTGAAGGCGTTGGCGTACTCATGACCGGCGATAACCAACTCGAAGCGATCGGTCAGGCGCGGCTCGTCGTCGAAGCGCTTGGCCAAGGGGCTCACCTCAACGGGGTAGTCGACCACGAAGGTGGGGTTGACGATGGTGGGCTCGCCGATTTCGTCGTAAAGCTCGGCGATCAGCTTGCCGGCGGTCCACTCGTCCTTAACCTCGATGCCGTTCTTCTTGGCAAGCTCGGCCAAGTGGTCAACCGGCGTGTCGAGCGTTACCTCCTCGCTCAACGCGTCGGAGACGATCTTGGTCATGGGGATGCTCGGCCAATCGCCGGAAAGGTCGATGGTCATACCCTGGTACTCAAGCTGCTCGGTGTCGTTGACCGCGGCGTTGGCAGCCTTGATGACGCCCTGCGCCAGCGCCTTCATGCCCTGCAGGTCGTTGAAGGAGCAGTAGGCCTCCATCGTGGTGAACTCGGGGTTGTGCGTGGAGTCCATGCCTTCGTTGCGGAAGATGCGGCCGATCTCGAACACGCGCTCGAAGCCGCCGACCAGCAGGCGCTTCAGGTGCAGCTCGGTGGCAATGCGCAGATAGCATTCCTGGTTGAGCGCGTTGAAGTGCGTGATGAAGGGCTTTGCAGTGGCGCCGCCCTGGATGGTCTGCAGGATAGGGGTCTCGACCTCGTAGTAGCCGTCCTCCTCCATGTAGCGGCGGAAGGCGGACAGGATCTTGGAGCGCTTAAGGAAGGTGTCGCGCACGTCGTCGTTGACGATCAGGTCGACGTAGCGCTGACGATAGCGAATCTCCTTGTCGGAAAGGCCATGGAACTTCTCGGGCAGGGGGCGCAGCGACTTCGACAAAAGCTCGAAGGTGGCAACCGCGACGGAAAGCTGGCCGCGACGAGTGCGCATCATCACGCCCTGAACGCCGATCCAGTCGCCCAGATCGAGGTCCTTCATCTCGGCGAAGGCTTCCTCGCCAAGGGCGTTGATGCGGCAGAACAACTGGATGCGCGCGGTGCTGTCCATCAGTTCGAAGAAGATGATCTTGCCCTGAACGCGCTTGGCCATCACGCGACCGGCAACCGCCACTTCGTCCTCGGTGGTGGCGCCGTCTTCAAGCTCGGCGTACTTTTCCTCGAGCTCGCAAACATGATGGGTGTACTCGAAGGCGTGGCCGTAGGGGTTCTTGCCGGCCGCAAGCAGGGCCTCGCGCTTGGCGCGGCGAACCGCGATGGGATCGTCTTCGATTTCAGGGGCGTTGGTTTCTTCTGCCATGAGGGCTCCTTTACGGGGATAAGGCGGGAAAAAGAAAGTTCCCTCACCTGCGGATGAAGGAACTCTGGAAAAGAGCTCAAGAGCTCCGTTATTTATTTACTTAGCCAGGGAGACGACCTTGAGTTCGATCTCGCGGCCGGTGGGACCATAGGCGGTCACGCAATCGCCCTTCTTGGTGCCCAGCAGCGCGGCACCGACGGGGGACTCGTTGGAGATTTTGCCCTCGGCGACGTTGGACTCGGCGGCACCGACGATGGTGAAGGTGCGCTCCTTGCCGTTCATCGTCACCTTGACGGTGGAGCCGATGTTCACGCGGTTGCCTGCC
>CAVHFE010000073.1:0-9004 GCA_963635145.1 Oscillospiraceae bacterium | reverse complement strand
CCGGTAACCCTTCGCGATTCCACCGGTAACCATAGCCAATAATCGAGGTAATCAAGCTAGCGAATACTCATAAGCCATATGAGACCTGGGACGATATGCCATTAGGTCACAAATAAACCCGCCTGTTTCGTTATTTGAATTGGCAAACAGGCGGGTTTTCTTATGTTGGCGGGTCTGGCCTCGTAGCCAGTCCAAAGAACCGCTCCCGTCTTCCGCCAACACCGAGGCCGACTTCGCCAGCATCCAGGAACTGCGCACGGCGTAAGCCGAGTACTGCTGTGATGTATCTTGAAGGCTTTTATTTGGATTAGCCAATCAGCACCGATTTGGCCGTACCCGCTCTTTGCTAGTCGTAATTCTTGGAGCACCAATTATCTAGACGATGAAGAAAGGCCGCCATATCGCAACGTTTGACGGTATCGTAGGGGCGATACTCCCTTGTCCCATCTGCCATTCGCCATCCCTCGCTGATCTCGGACGAGACCATCCAGAGAATGTCGTCTCTATGATCGGTTGTCGTCGAAACGTCTGTGAATGGGTTTATCGCCACCCCATTAGTATCGCCGCCTAGCTGATGCGCAAGCCTTTTTAGGAAAGCCGCCATATCGCATCGTTTGATGGTGTCGTACCCTCTGAACGTGCCATCGGAGAAGCCTGTGGTAATGCCCTTAGACCTCAACCACCATATTTCCTTGGCATGATCGGAGGTTTGGGTCACATCGGAAAATGCCCCCATGTCTTCTTCGGTGGGTTCATAAGCGGGCGTGCCTGCCATTCGATAAAGGAAGGCTGCCATATCGCAGCGTTTGACGGTGTCAAAAGGGCGAAACTCGATAAGGCCACCACCGGCTGGCCAACCAGAGGTTATGCCGTTCTCGTAAAGCCAGGATATATCTTGGCTATGATCGGTATTTTGGTAAATATCAGAGAAGGGGGTGATTCTAGGATTGGAGTCGGCCGAACCTGATGTTCCTTCCGAACTCGAGGAGCCGCCGGAGTCGTGAACGCAGTTTGAACATGGCTGCTTACCCATGGCCAGGGCGTTTGACAAAGTGGTCTCGATCGGATTTTTCATCCCCGAGCAGTCTTGTATGTAGTGATATTTTGAGCCTGTTTTAGAGACCCAAACGACTCTGTCCCCATCGTCTGCATAGCTGTTAATGGGGAAGAACGCGCAGGCTGCAAGTGCCGCAAACAGTAGAAGAAGTACAAAACTGCATCGTTTTGCGTTTTTGCTTGGCTCCATGATGTCCCCTTAATGACGATTGCTGGTTAGAACTTTTTGGAAATTACGGTTAGGCTGGACGTAGGTTTACTAGAGGGATTAAAGACTCTCTACCGTTTCGCAGATTTTGGTCATGTATTGTTGTGCCTGTTCGTAGATTTGCTTTGAGATGTGTGGCTTGTTATGAACTTCAAGAAGGATGCGAGTTTGTAACACTGGATCGTTTATTAGCTCATTATCTGAAATATGAGCCAGCGGAACGCTTGCCAATTTGGCCAAGTGGCTCATTTTGTTGGGGTAATGGGGGTGGTCGTGCGAGGAGACCATAAGGCAAGGTATTCCAAAACAGCATGCCAAGAGTGCTGCATGGTATTTATAGCTTATGACCGCGTTGCAGGCTCGAAGGCCAGAGAGCTCAGGGCTATAGGTGTAAGCAGCGACTGAGGCTTGTACGCCCTTTTGTTGAAGCTTGTTTTGCAATTCCGCATTTTTCCTCTCATCGAAATGCCCTTCGTTGAGAAACGGAACAAGAAGTGCCTCGATCGTTTTTTTTGCTCAGATCTTTTTTGAGCTCGTTAACCACGTTAAGGATGGTTTCCGCGAAGATGTCGATAGGGGCTTCAGAAAAGATGGGGACAAACCCTATGACGAAGTTCTCGCTATCTTCTTTTGAACCGGCTAGTTCCGCTAATCCTGGCAACGAGAAGGCAAGATCTTCGCAAAGGGATAATTTGAGGGGGTTGATCCCTGATTCACGTAACGCATCGAGGGAGTGCTTGTCGCGCAACGAGAAGTGGTCGGCCTTTTCGACGATTCGAGCAAGTCTGCTAATGTATTCAGGGTTTTCGAGCTTTGGTGTGGCGCTGAGTCCCAGGCAGAATACGTGTTTGCCCCGACTAAGCATAAGCTCATTGGTGCGAATGAAGAGGTTTCCCGTATTTACATTGTTGGCGTCGTCATTGAATTGTGTCTCATCCAGAATTGCCCCACCACCCCAGATTACAATATCGAAACTGTCTACGAGAAAATCGAGTTCTCGCGTAGTTGCTGGGTAATGGAGCGTGTGTACGGCGTGGCTCAAATCAAGTCTGTCATAGGTTGAGTTGTCCCATAGCAGCACAGAAGTGCGTTGTAGCGCATCGTTGCTGAGATATTCCAGCACGGCTCGAAGCATGAGCTCGTCTCCAAGATTGTCTGCGCCGTACCATCCTGCAACAAGAATCCGTTTTCCTTTGTCCTTGGGCACAGTACGCTCAAGGTTTGCCAGCTCTGCCGCGAGGAGCGAAGTGCGGCGTGAACGCATCTGCTCGGCCTCGAGAAAGGATATCCTTTGGTCGAGTGCATCCTGCTTTTCAGCAAAGGCTGCAATGTTTGCAGAAATATCAGGGCGCTTGGAGAAACATCTCAACAGACTAAGCCTCTCTAGTTTCGACGTTTGAGTATGAATGGTATAAGTTTAGCCAATTTAGCTTTAGCTTGGCTTGGAGCGGGGGACGGAGTGCTCCTCTCGTTGCTCGTTTCTGCGTTGTCCATCAATTCGAGGGAGTCTTTGCTCAGCTTGTCACCGCGAGTATCGGAATCTGCCAGTATTCCATCCGGGCACATTTCCGACAGCACTTTGATTCGGTAGTCGTTTTTTGCTATTGGCCAGATATCGAAAGCCGGGGTACCTTTGAATTGAACGAGGATCTCTTCGCATGCTGGCCTGCCGCTAATGTAGCTCTCGAAAGGTCGTTGGCCAACTCCTTCGCAAACGGTAAGGAGTAGTGATTGGGAGATTCCTCTCGCGCCGCAAGCACGCATGAAAAATTCATCTGGCTCATGAAGGAGCTGCTGCAGATCAGACCAGCCGCGCTCCGAGAATAGTGCTCTCTCGAACAATCCTTGATCATCGAGGTCTCTGCACTCGGAGAGGAAGCGATTGAAGAAGACCTCTCTGTGCTTTCGGGCCAAACGCCATAGATTCCAGCAATAGCCGTCAAATTGAATAGCGGCGATATCTTGCGCGAAGGAGTTGTATAAAAAGGGATCTTCTTTCAGGAAACGCCAGACTTCCTGATACTCATCGCAGATAAAAAAGGCCTTATTAGCGGCTTTTACTGAGGAGCTGCTGTTGTCTATTCTGTAGTGAAGGAAGGCTTGTGGGGTAAGAGCTGCACTGTCTGTTCCCATTAGAGCTTTTAGATTGAATGAAGTGTCCTGAAAGGAAGCTCCCGGTGTCTCAAGGAAGCGAATGTCCTTTTCCCTAAGGTAGTCTGTTCTATAGATGCCGCTCCAAATTGCCGCAGATGCCCTTAGGATGGCCTTCTTTTTCTTGGGTGAAAAGACGCGTTCCGAGGGCAGATCCCTGCTTAGATTAAAAACCAGGGAGTCCTCTTCTGGTTGGTTTCCTGATAGATGCTCGTAATAGTTGCTCTTTACGACATCGGCGCACGTTCTTTCTGCTAAATCGACGAGTTCTAGAAACATATTGCTTGAGGGGATGTCGTCGGGCTCGACGATCCCGATGTATTTCGTGCCTGCTGCATCCAGGCCTGCATTCATCGAGGCTCCATATCCGCTGTTTGGCTTCCTGATGACGGAGAACCTTTCATCTGATCTGGCGCGGCTATCCATGATTTCAGGCGAACCGTCCGTTGACCCATCATCTATTAAGATGAATCTGATCTCTTTTAAGGTTTGTGCGGCTAGGGCATCAAGACATTCGGGAAGGTACTTATCGGTATTGTAGATTGGAACAAGCACGGTAATGATTGGTTGCGGCATGGCCGTCTCCTTTGTGCGTTTATGCTGTATTTGCTCAAGTGCCGGTTAATTATACAGTGCGTCTAGAAGAACGATCGAGCAGTTGGTCAGGTCTTTGCCTCAGGGAATCGGCTTACTGAGGCGAGATGCGTTGCTTGGCCGATGTTAAAATCCATAGTCGATAAACTAATGTCAGCGATTGACGGGAGTGAGTAGTGCCTCGGTTTTCAATTGTTATACCTGTCTACAACAACGTTGCATACCTTCCAGGATGCTTGAATAGCCTTTTGTCCCAGACCTTAAAGGATTGGGAGGCAATCGTTGTTATTGATGGGAGCCCTGATGACGCTGTGGGTGTCGCAAGGGGGTATGCGGGCAAGGACCCCCGGTTCGTTGTGATAGATAAGGCCATAAACGAGGGAGCGCATTTAGCCAGGAAAACCGGCGTTGAAAAGGCGAAGGGCGACCACGTTCTTTTTCTTGATGGCGACGATGAGCTCGCTTCCGATGCTCTTCAACTCATTAGTGATGTACTGCCGGCAGAAAAGAACGTGATCCTTCATTTTGGCCTTACTTGCGTCGGCGATGCTGTTGCTCGCGCGCGGGCAAAAGGCTTTGAGGGCTGGGCAAACACTGATAGCGGCAGCTTGTCCCGAGACGAACTGCTTAAAAGCGTATTTTCTAGTTCTGCCGAGCACAGCAAAGACTGGAATGTGTGCCATAGGGTTTATGGCGCCGAATTCGCAAAACATGCGTTTGAGAGTATGCTGAATCTTCGGCTCGAGAGGGCCGAAGACGCCTATGAGCTTTTGGTGTTAGCGGCCTTGTCCGACGGGGAGGTTACGCGTGATGAGATAAAGGGCTATCTTTACCATATCGGACGTGGGGTTACCAACGACCAGAGTCTGTCTTTAGGGAGGTTTGCTTCAGAAGCGAGGGAGCTCATGATGTGCGCTGATGCCGCCGAGCGGTTTGCGAACCTTGAGGGAAGCGATTCGTGCAAAGCGGCTGCTGCTGCGCTACGTGAACGCCTTGTTTCATCCGCGGCAAATGAGTGGTACGAGCGGGTTGGGGAGGCTGAAAAACTTAAGGCTATAGAGGTCTTTGCAGAGGTGGCTGGCAGGGAGTTGGTAGCTACCGAGCTCATGCGATTTGCCCGTGATGCCGCATATGCGGCCTACAGTAAAGGGGAACCGTATTCGAATGGGGCGAACTATCAGGTTTGGTTTGCTTGCGCAGAGCGTTTGGCGCTTGGTGGGAATGGGCGCTTGCCAAAGGATTACTCTTATTACTGTAAAGCGGCAAGTGATCACATTGGTGGCTTAAAGGCCAACTCCTTTAAGCTGAAAATGAAATCCTACGACGCTCAAGATGTTCGGATTTTCGTTTCCGCACACAAGGAAGTCGATACGTTTGATAGCAATTCTCTTCAGCCAGTGCAAGTAGGGTGCTCCGCCAAGAGTATTCTTTTCCCGTGGGCGTGGCACGACAATGACGGTGAGAATATTTCGAGTCAGAACCCCATGTACTGCGAGCTAACGGCTCAGTATTGGGCATGGAAGAATGTTGATGCGGAATATTACGGGTTCTGCCATTATCGACGTTACTTTAATTTTTCCACAACGCGCTACGAGGAAAACGAGTGGGGCGAAATCATAGAGCCTCTCATCGATCAATCATCTCAAAGGAAGTATGGCCTCGATGATGAAACTATCCGTAAAGCAGTTGAAGGCTACGATGTTGTAACTACTGAAGTTAAGGATCTATCCAAGTTCCCTGGAGACGCAGCAACGCCTTTGGCCCAGTACGAGGCGGCACCTAAGCTCAATACTGAGGATCTTTACCATGTCTTCGCAATTGTTGAAGACATGTACCCTGATTATATTGATGATATTGGGGCGTTTGCCAATGGGCATAAGAGCTGCTTCTGCAACATGTTCATCATGAAAAAACAAATCTTTATGGATTATTGCGAATGGCTTTTTCCAATTCTGCGGCGCTTTGTTTCCGAGTGGGATAGCTCGCTGTGCAGCAAGGAGGGTCTCCGTACCCCGGGTCACCTAGCTGAACGCCTGCTGAACATTTACTTGCTTCATGGGGAGCGGGTCGGCACTGGCTGGAAACGTAAAGAGGTCCAGTGCGTACATTTTGAGTTTCCCGACAAAAGGGCATACTCCCTGCCCCCGGTTTCTGGATACGCCACGCTAACGAAGCCGATAATCCCGGTTGTATTTGCTGCGGACAACAATTATGCTCCGATGCTTACGACGACCATTCTTTCGATGCTGGAGAACGCGTCCGACAACTACTATTACGACATTGTGGTTATCGAGGATGGTATCTCTGGCTCGAATAAGCAGCTAATGCAGCAAAGTTTTGCCGGGTTCAAGAATGCTGCACTGCGCTTTTTCGGAGCCGGCGCTTTAGTGGGGAGCTATGAGCTAACTACGAGCAATGAGCACATTAGCAAGGAGACGTACTATCGTTTCCTCATTCAAGATATCCTGCCGTACTACGATAAGGTTCTATACCTTGACTCAGACCTCATTATCGAAGGCGATGTCGCAGAGCTGTTCGCAACCGGTCTGGGCAGCAATCTCGTTGCTGCTGCTCATGACGTTGATTACATGGGCAACCTCAATATGCCAGATGGCAAGCGCGCAGAGTACACCAAAGAAATCTTGAAGATGTCCGATCCGTACTCGTATTTTCAAGCAGGCGTCCTAGTCTTGAACACCTCAGAGATGCGCGCTCTTCATTCAGTTGCCGAGTGGCTGGACATAGCCTCAAACCCCGACTACATCTACAACGACCAGGACATCCTTAACGCTAATTGCGAGGGCCGCGTTGTCTACCTTGGCTACGAGTGGAACGTTATGCACGATTGTGGCGGGCGAGTGAATAACGTGTTCTCGTTTGCGCCCGCGAAGGCCTTTGATGCCTACAATGCATCTCGCGCTAACCCAAAGGTCATTCATTATGCCGGCTTCGAGAAACCCTGGATTGTTCCGGAGTGCGACTTTGCCGAACGTTACTGGAAATACGCCAGGAAAACACCGTTCTACGAGAAGCTTATCGCTCTGGTTTCCCAACATCGTGTAGATCTGCTTGCCCGGCGCCTTGAGGAAGAGTCGCGCCCCGCAAAGGCCATAGGCGAGGACAATCCTATCCGAAAAGTTGTTGACCCGTTGATGCCCCTGGGCTCAAGAAGGCGTGAAATCGCCAAAACGGTCGGACGAACCCTTCGTGGTCGTTCGTAGTGAACTATCGGTGGGGAGTCGGCTTTAGTCGGCTCCCTGCGGTATTATCGGACGGTATGGCTTTTGTTAAGGAGTCCAATGTCCAACGAACAAGACATGGTTACCGGAGCGCATCATTCGCTCTTCGTCCTGAAATCACTGGTTTCTAAAGACTTTAAACTGAAGTACCGCCGCAGCATCCTTGGTGTGTTGTGGAGCGTATTGAACCCGCTGTTGATGATGATCGTGCTTTCCGCGGTGTTCTCTTTTATGTTCCGTTTCCAGATCGACAACTACCCTTTGTACCTTATCTTGGGGCAGGTTCTGTTCACGCTTATGACCGATGCAACTACCACGGCCATGACCTCGGTCATCGATGCTTCTCCTTTGCTGAAGAAGGTTCGCGTTGAGAAGATGGTTTTCCCGTTGGAAAAAGTTATTTTCGGCCTGGTCACCTTCGCGATTTCTCTTATCGCGGTTTTGGCGGTAATGGTGTTCTTCCAAGTGCTGCCTACTTGGCGTGTCTTGCTTATTCCCTTGCTGCTGCTATTTGTGCTGCTATTCTGCACTGGGTTGGGCTTATTGCTCTCTTCGCTGGCGGTGTTTTTCCGCGATGTTATTCACTTGTGGGGCGTTGTTACCACCGCATGGATGTACGCAACGCCTATTTTTTATCCGCTTGAGCTTTTGCCTGAAACGATGCAGGGTCTTATGGCATGGAACCCGATGTACCAGTACATAACATACTTCCGCGACATTATGATGTGGCATACTGCGCCCAGCCTTGAGATGAACCTGATTTGCTTCGGCATGGCGCTGGTAACTTTTTTGGTCGGCTTCTTTGTTTTCCGCAAGACGGAAAAGAAGTTCATTCTTTACGTCTAGGAGAGGAGCGACATGTCTGATTCTACGCAAAGCAACAACGATGTTATGATCCGTGTTGACCATGTAAGCATGGTGTTCAACATCGCAAACCAGCAGCTCAATAGCCTTAAAGAATACCTTATTGCACTTGCGAGGCGTCAGCTGTTCTTCAAGGAATTCAAGGCGCTTGAGGATATTGATATAACCATCAATCGTGGTGACGTGTACGGGATTGTGGGCACTAATGGCTCGGGTAAGTCTACCTTGCTGAAGATCATAGCAGGCGTGCTCGAGCCGACCGAAGGCACTTGTACCATCAACGGCACCATCGCTCCGCTCATCGAGCTGGGGGCCGGCTTCGACCATGAGCTCACTGCGCGGGAGAACGTCTACCTTAACGGCGCTTTGCTGGGCTACAGCAAGCAGTTTATAGATAAACAGTTTGACTCTATCGTCGATTTCGCCGAGGTGCGCGATTTTATTGACATGCCCCTGAAGAACTACTCTTCGGGCATGGTCGCGCGCATTGCTTTCGCAATTGCTACGGCGACCACGCCAGACATTCTTGTTGTCGATGAGGCGCTTTCGGTAGGTGACTTCAAGTTCCAAGAGAAGTGTGAAGCTCGCATCAACGACTTGGTGGAAAACCACGGCACCACGCTTTTGTTTGTTTCCCACAGCATCGAACAGGTGGAGCGCGTGTGCAAACAGGCCGTCTGGATAGAGAAGGGTCATATGCGTATGCAGGGCTCCGTGGAAGAGGTTTGCGAGGCGTATAGGGCTCTTTAGGAAGGTATGGTTCAATTTCCTTAGATCCATAGATGCAACTCAGGTAGACTGTTCCAAAGATTCGAGAAGATTAATTACGGAGAAATAATGGCTGAAAAGGTCGCAGTGCTCATACCCTGCTACAACGAGGCAGTCACCATCG
>CAVHFE010000072.1:0-9054 GCA_963635145.1 Oscillospiraceae bacterium | reverse complement strand
GGCCAGGTCAACGACCAGCCCGCGACGACGGTCACCACGACCGTGACCACGTCGAAGGCCGCCAAGAAGGGCACCCCGTCCACCGGCGACGCGACCTCCATGGCCGCGGGGGCCATCCTCGCCGTCTCGGCCGCCTGCCTGGCCGCCGCAGCCGCGAAGCGCCGCGACCAGCACTAAGTCCCAAGCCCCGCAACGTACCGCCAGCCCCGCGGAAGGCCGAAACCCGGCCTCCGCGGGGCCTTTTCATGCCCCAACAAACTCAAACTTCCGCCAATCAGTGATTAAATTCAGACTCGGTGAGTAGCCGACCCCTAGGCTCCAACGTTTGCCCAGTTGGCGAGCCTTCCCAACCCGTCGATACTCAGCCAGCCCAGTTTTAATCACTGATTGGCGGAAGTTTCTCTTTCAAGCCTCTATCGCGACGCCCCGACGTCTCGGCTCAGCCCCGATTTCGCCGAGCCTTTTGCACTGCGGACGCCTTTCTCGTTGACCGAATCGAATAGCCGGCCTTAAAGTTAACCAGTTAAGGGCTCATTCGGCCGCGACATGCCGTCAGGCGTGTTTGCGCAGGTGACGCCCAGATCGCGCAGCATGACGCACCTGGCGCAGCGTCATGCACGGCGCACAGTTAAGCGCCACTATCAAGAAAGGAAGGTGAAGAGATGGCACGATCATCATTGGGCCGCATGGCGCTCGCAGCGTTTCTGGCGGCCACCGTGGTGGTATCGCTCAACGTGCCCATATCCGCGTGGGCCGTCGATAGCGACGCGGAACAAACCGTGGCTGCCGGTGAAGCGGGGGGGGAGTTCCGAGGAGGCAATAACCCTCGCCGATAACGGCGAAAGCAGCATTAGCCTCGCCTCTGCAAGGTCGCTTAGCGACCTCATTACCTTTAAGGGAGGCTCTCTCCGCATGGACGCTGGCGATCCCGCCACGGAGACTTACCTGCGGTTTGGGTACACCTTCAGCATTCCCAAGGGCGCAACGTTTGAGGGGATTAGCTGGGAATACTACGTTGACCCCAGCGACAAGCACACCGTTGAAGCCGACAACAATCTTTTACTAGAAGACGGCACCTGCATGTCGAACCTGGTTATTTCAAACGTGAGCCAGGCAAATTACGATGTGACCGTCTATGTCAAGGCGTACCTCATGTATGCGACTGCCGATGGCACGCTGGTCACGGTCACGGAGAGCGATTACAACGAGCGTTCCGTGAAACAGGTCGCGGAATCTATCCTCGAACACCCGATGGCGAACCGTGATGCCAAGTCGTATGCGCAAGAAATCATTAATGTCTGCAGCAAGAGCCAGGAATAGAAAGGCTTAGGAAAATGAAACAAGAGTACACCGAGCCCAAGCTCATCTATATCGCGCTTGCTGATGACGTCGTGAGGACTTCTACGGTTACGCCAGATTATCCTGGCGACAACGTTGTGTCGGGTAAGGACCTGTTCCACAATTAGGAACCCCCCCCGCGAGCGTGGCGCAACCCCGACCCGCAACAACATCGCGCCACACAAAGGGACCCGGCAACCACCGGGCCCCTTTTCGCTTTCAAATCCAGGGGTTGTCTGATGGCTGAAAGGCTTCTCGCTTTCAATTTAGGGGCTTGTCTGATGATTTGGTGTCAGACAAGCCCGAGATTTGAAAGCGAGAAGCCCGTTTGGCATCAGACAACCCCTGGATTTGAAAGCCGGACGCCTCGCGACCATCAGACAACCCTCATTTTTACAGGGAGAAGCCATCCACACCGTGCCATTCGTGTATGATTCGAGCCATCCAAGCCGTGTCATTCGTGCATTTGTGCAGGTAGACGGTAATCTGCGACGAGTCGTTGCGCAAACGTGGACGAGAAGAGCGAGGTTGATATGGGCATCGTCGAGGATATGGCGGTATTCAGGGACCGCTATCACCAGTACACGGACGCGATCGAGGACCTGCGACAGGCCGGGCAGAGGCACAAGAAGCTCGCCGGCGTTAACAAAGAGGATTACTACAAGCGCTCCTGCGACGACGTCGTCTCGAAGTCGCGCCTCGTGGTCAGGGAGACGCGCTACGAGCTCTCGAGCGCCATCCAGCTGAAAGATGACGAGCTTGATCAATACGACAAGGCCCTAGGCCCGCTGGTCGAAGCTGTCGCATGCCGCAGCGAGAAGGAAAGCATCCAGGGCGACAAGAAGAAGCTGGCCGACCTCAAGCCCCCGATCTTCTCGTATGCGTTTCTCGCCGGGGCCGCGGTGTTCCTCGTCGTCTCGCTGGTCACGTGGGGATCGCAGATGGAGTACGAAACCGCGCGCATGCCGGTCTCGGTCATCGCGGTGCTGCTCGGTGCCGTCGCGTTTGTCGCGTGCTGCGTTTCGAAGGGCTGCCTGGGCTTTTTCATCATTGGCCCCTTCGCCTTTTACCTGGTGGCCGCCGTGCCGTTGGTGCTGTTCATGGGCCTCGACTTTGCCACTCCCGCCCCGGTCGCTGAGGGCCCTTATTTTCTAAAATTCGCCCTGATCTGCGCTTTATTGGGCGGCTTGGGCGTCTGGTCAAGGCGGGTTAGGGAGAAAGACCTCACGAAGCAGATCAAGACCAAGGAGTCCGAGTGCGCGGCCCATGTGGCGGAGGCGTCGAAGACCCTCGAGGAGTTCAAGGACCGCCACGCCGAGAAGGCCGAGCTTAACGCGGCCAAGGTCGAGGCCCTTCAGGCGCTTGTGGACGGCGAGATCAACGAGATCGAGAAGACCGCGAAGGCCAGGGCCGCGATCCTGCAGGCGACCGAGATCGACGAGGCCGCCACCGAGCTGCGCGAGGCGAACCGGAAGGTCGACGACCTGCACGACGACCTGACCCGGATGGTCACGACCAACAAGAACCGGAACCTCCCCGTGGAGGAGGACTGGCCGGCGATCGACGCCCTTTACGAGCTGGTGCGCCGCGGATACGCGGAGACGCGCAAGGAGGCGCTGCTGCAGTTCCGCGCCGAGGAGCGCCACGCCGAGCTCGTCGCCTCGATGGCCGCCAACTATAAGGAGCTGAGAGATTTCAGGGCGGACGTCAACGGCCAGCTCAGCAAGATCTCGGCCCAAGAAGAGCAGCTGATAAACACCGCCGTGGCCCAGCTGATCGTGCTCAAGCAGTCGCTCGACGTGCAGGTCGACCAGCTCGACGAGCTCCAGGTCCAGACGAGGCAGGGCGACATCCAGATCAACCAGCAGAGGGAGCTCATCTCAGCCCAGCAAGAGGCGAACAGGCTGGCGAGGGAACAGCTCAAGCGCGCGAACTCGATGCAGAGGATGCTGAAGAGCGTCAAGACGGCTTCGACGATATCCGCGCTCGCCAGCATCGGCGAGTCCTTCAAGAAGCCGCCGCGCGCCCCGCGGCGTTGATGGACTCTATTCACCGCTCTCCCAAATCGCCCTCATGCTACCTGCGTCGATTCTCTCACCCCGCAAGTATGCCTCAAACACCTCGCTGGCCGGTAGCGCCCACATGTGTATGTAGTTGCTGAACGGCGGCTCGACCTCACCCATGACTTTGGCGAACGAAACCCTCGCCAGCTCACGAAGCTCACTATCGGCGGTCGGCACCAGGAAGGCGTTGACCACGCAATCAAACCCGTGGTCAGCAACAAAGTCTTTGTATGCGGACTGGTAGAGGAACTGCTTCGTCACCGATTCCAGCCCGGGCTGCTTCTCAATCTTCTTGGCGATGTCGGGAGCGTAGTATTTTGCGTCGTAGATGCAGAACACACGGCGCCCGTCATCATCCGCAGCGAAGGAGATGGTGTCGGGGATGAGCGTGGCCACGGGGTCGCATTCGACGTACTGCTCGCCTCGGCGCCGTTCCCATTTCGGGGACTCAATGATGTCGAGCAGCGTTTTCCGCTTGCGCTCGACCCATTCACCCTTGAGAGGGAAATCGAGCTTCCCAAGCTTCGTGTTGAGCGCATCGCCAAAGGCAACCTTGCAGGCCACTTCCCACAGATGGAAGAAACTCGTCGTTCCTAGCGCGCGAATCTCGTCGCGCTCAGTCGCGCTCTCGCGGTTCAACAGGTAGCGCCGCAAGAGGTCGAGAACGGCGATCTTCCAATCAACGAACTGCGACCCGCGCTCGCGCTCCAGGCGCCATTCCAGCGCCTCGGCGTCGCCGAACTCGTCCACCTTTTCATCGGAGAGCTCCACCTCGTCAAGCGACAACAGCTCGCCAACCTGCGCGTCGAAAAGCTGCTTCGAGCAATCGGTAAGCACGGCGCGATGCAATCGAGTGATGAAGTCCGAGTCATCGCGCAGCGTCTTGCGGGTCTCGTACTCAAGGTAAAACGGGCGCCCGCCGTTAAGCACGGGCAGGTGGTTGCCAATCGTTCGGTTCCAATCGATGGTACCGGCGCCGTTCAGCTCACGCCCCTCGATGTAGTTTGAGTACTCGCCGTACTCGGCGTAGAGCTCCAGCAGCGCCAGCATCACCGGCAGCTTGTCATCGGTTCGCTCGCCATCCTCGGTCAGCGTTGCCACGCTGGCCCTGCCGGCATCGCGTTTGAGCAGGCGCATGACCTGGCGTAACTCGTCGCGCGAAGGAACATCTTCCCTAAAGTACTTTGGGTACGCGATTATAACGAGGTCGGCAATCATGACCATGCCAACGAAGTTGAACTGGTAGCGTTCGTCGTCCTTTGCACCTTCCTCGTCAGAGGTGTCCGCGCCTTTGACGGACTTATCGGTACGGTAGCGCACGATGCCGCGAGCCATCAACCCCTCAATCACATGAAGAGTCCGCCCCGATTCCATGCCGAACTCATCGGCGAGCTGCGCTATAGAATAGGGCTTCAGCTCGCATACATAGGCCTGGCGCATCGTCGGCTATTCCTCAGCAGCGGCATCATCGGCGTCTTCCGTTTCACCGAAGACGATATGGCCATCGAAGCCGTTGCCGAAAATGCCCTCACCGTCTTTATCGAATGCCGCACATATTTTTGAGTAAGTGTTCAGCTCTTTCTTGAACATCTTCGTGCGCTTGGTCTTGCCCGCGTCCTCGTAAAGGTAGAGGAGCACCTTGTCCTTGAACACATCAGCAAAGCGCTCGGGCGTAAGCGCCGAGGGATTGATGAAGAAGGGTCCGAGGAGCTTATCCTCGTTTATTTTCAGATCATCGCTCGCCATGAACTCATTGATGGCATGGCGAAGGTTGTTCCACACAACGGTGCGGCCACCGCACGGCACTTCGATCTTGTTCAAGGGCGTGCCGTTGATATCGGCGTCCTCGCCGTCATCGATTCCGATATAGCGGAAGTCCCAACGGCGCTTGAAAGCCGTGTCCATAGGGAAAACGCCCTGGTCGGCGCTGTTCATCGTCGCCCAGATGTACATGTTGGGCGGCAGCGAAAGCCTTGCCGTCTCCCTTGTGAGCCGATCGCGCTCGCTCAGCAGCTTGGCCGGGTCGGAGATGTGCGCAGTGGTGGCGTACTCGGGGAGGAAGGTCTCGAAATAGCTTCTCATCTCCCTGGGGACGGCGACCTCGTACTCGCTTCGGCCGTCAGAGTCACGGTCAAGAAGCTGGAATAGGTCGCCGAATACGGCGGCGGGGTTAGCGCGGTTGATTTCTTCCACGATGAGAAGGAAGTCCTCATCGCGGTTCTGGACCGCCTGCATATAGGTCTCCAGGAAGGGGCCGGGTACGAACTCATAGGAGATGTAGGCCTCCATGTGCTCCCCGGCATCGTTCTGCGAAGGGCACGCGTTGTCATCCGAAATGGCCGACGCGCGCTCTTTCTCCGAACGGCCGTCGTTCGGAACGTATTGGTACTTCGTAACCGGCTTGAAGCAGCCGACGAACTGCGAGTAGGTGTAATCGGGATAAAACGTCACGCGCCGAACACTATCGCCGAAAGCCTCCCTAGCGAGTTTGTTCAACTGATGCGACTTTCCGGTACCGGGCGCACCGAAAAAGATGAGGTTGCGGGGCTCCATGATGCTGTTGGCAGGGCTTCTACGGTTCGCTCCTAAGTCGGCTCCACTTTCGCTGAGCAGCTCAAGAACCGTTGGGAGCGGATCTGAGTAGCCGGAATACAACTCCGGGTAAAGCCTTGCCAGCGCTTTCATCAAGCTAGCGGTGCTACCAGCACACTGTTCATAAGAAAACGGCTCGTTGGAGCGTAGAACCTCCGCAAGGTAATGCAGGGGCGAAGCAACTTCGTTAGCGAGGGCGGCCGCATGGCTATCGGCGTTGAGTATGTCATTTGCTCTGAGGCTGTGATCAAGAAGGAAGAACTCGGCCTCACCGGTCACCTTGCCGTCTTGGGTTCCCTTCTTGGAGCTGCCGCCACTAAAGACGTAATCCCTAGGTATGAGGGTTGCCCTTGTACCGTCATCTTCGCAGTCGAGCCACATGGAGCGCAGCCAGTAGTTTCCTTGAGTAAGGGGCGACACGTCCAAAGACTCGGCCATATTGACTCCGCATGTGGGCGGAAGAGCGAGAAGGGCGGGGTAGATAAGACTCGGCCTAACCTTATCCGTCATCCCTAGTTTCATCTGGCTACTGCCGGTAGCACGCGGGTTGATTGCATAATCGGCTTTCGGATCCACGCCCAGATTGATGGTATGCCTTTCGCCGCTATTATCGATGAACGCGAAGCCCAGATGCGCGTTGCGTCCTTCAAGTTCCCTTGGGTGATGCTCCAGCCCGTCTGCATCCGCGTAGCTTCCGCCTAGGAAAGCCTGCCCGCCGCCGCTGTTGGCGTTGTAATCGAAATGGAAGTCGAACTTATTGCCCGAGTAGGTTCGATAGTCATCGATGCGCTTAAAATACGGCATGCGGATCACCCCTAATCAGTTGTCTTGCCTCTGTCAATATACTGCTTAATGCAGTTGGCAACGTATTTTGCCAATGCGGGAGGCACGGCGTTGCCAATGGCAAGCTCGACGTTCGTCTTCGCTCCGGGCAGCTCAAAATCCTCAGGGAAGGTTTGAAGATAACTTCGCTCCTTGGTGGTCAGCGCGCGCACACCATCCTCAATTGAAGCAGCATCAGCATGATGCTGCTTATAGTTAGCGGGAATGGGCCTGTTGATACCTCGTATGGTGGCGGAGGGCTCGTCAATGGAAAACACGGCACGCCGGGCATAGCTTCTAGGATGCATGTAGTAGTACTGGGTCTGGAGCTTGTCGCCAAGGTAGTCCCTAACCGTCATATGCGTCTCGCTGAGATTGGCCTCCAGAATCTCATCCAGAAAGCCATCCTCATCTCCTTTGTGTCCCACAAGGATGAAGCGCTTCCTCGCCTGCGGAGCGCCACAGAGACTTGCGTCTAGCACGCGCTCAGAGATTCCGTAGCCGGCGCTCTTAAGCTTCTCGCGCATAACGGGCAGGGTTCCAAAGCGCTCGATGTTATAGACGTTCTCAAAGACAACCCAGTCAGGGTGAACTTCCGCAACGATTTCAGCAAATCTAATCGTAAGGTTCGCGCGATCACCGACTTTTCTTTTCCCCGCAATGGAGTAGTCCTGGCAGGGAGGGCCACCCATGATGATGTCGGGGTTCTTTTGGGCAATGACCTCAGCGGCATCCTCGTCGCAAAGGTCTTTCTGCTCTATCGGATGATTGAAATTCGCCTTATAGATTTCGACTGCTGGGGCCCATTTGTCATAAGCAGCAACGACGTCGATGCCGGCCTGCTCAAAACCAAGCGACATGCCGCCGCAGCCAGAGAAAATGTCTACGGCTCTCACTTCGTAGCCTCACTCTTTCCATCGATGTGCTCCATGAGCGCAAGCCCAACGTACTTCGCGAGATTCACGGGCACAGCATTGCCAATCATTTGGTTGACGTCGGACTTCGAACCGAAGAACTCGAATTCCTCGGGGAACGTTTGGATATAGCTACGCTCTTTGGGCGTAAGGATTCGCACTTGGTCGACAGGCGCGGAATCCTTAGGGTTGCCGTGATACCCCTTGGGTATCGGCCGGTCGACGCCGCGTATGGTCATGGAGGGCTCATCGATGCTGAACACGCCGCGTCGGCTGTAGTTAGTCGGAACGCGGAAGTAGTGTTCGATGCCGAGAGAATCACCCAAGTAATCGCGTATGGTCATTGCCTTGTCAGCGAGATGCGAATCTAGGATTTCCTCAAGGAACCCGTCATCTTCGCCGATTCCGCCTATAACAAACATGCGCTTTCTCGTCTGGGGAACACCACAGTAGGCGGCATTGAGAACCTTGCAAGTCAGCCCATACCCCGCCTGTCTAAAGATGGAGCAGGCCTTCTTAAAGGACTCGGTATTGCGAATGGTGGCAACGTTTTCCATCACAAACCACTGGGGGTGGACGCCGGCGACTATTTTCGCGTAGCAGACGGAAAGGGCTGCTCTGCCGCGTGATTCATCCTGATACCCAGCAGTTGAGAAGTCCTGACAAGGGGGGCCGCCGAAAATAAGCTGAGGCGCAGCCTCAGACACGGATTGAACCGTGCCCTCAACGTCGGAGAGATCCTTCTTGATAATAGGGTGATCGAAGTTCTTCTTATAAACCTCGATGGCAGGATTCCAATTGTCGTAGGCCTCAACGACATCAAAGCCCGCGCGAGTGAATCCCAGCGACATGCCGCCGCAGCCAGAAAAAAGGTCAACGGCTCGCACCGTTGACTCGTTTCCGGTGTTATCAGACACGGCATGACTCCAATCTTCTAATCATAGACACAAAACTCAGACTTGCTATTCTAACATCAGCAAATCGAGTCTGAAGAAAGCGTCCCGCTAGTCTTCTTCGCAATTCCAGTGTTTGAGGACGGCCCTCACCACAAGTAAGAGAACAAAGCCATCGGCTGAGGGAATCCCCAATTTTGGCGTCGCGGTTCATTGAATCCATATAAATCGCCTTTGCAAGCATGCAAGAATGCCTCCGCAAAGCAGCTCAATAGGAAGCCTTTTAACCAGCTGTCATCGGTAAGAAAAACTTTTATCTGCCCCCGCCCACGGCCCAGGGCCGCCACGCGACGCCGCTAAGCAACCAAGGGTTGGCCAGCGCGGAAGCCCCGCCGCTCCGGTCGCTTCCGCCGGCTCGGTCGTGCCACGGGG
>CAVHFE010000071.1:0-9172 GCA_963635145.1 Oscillospiraceae bacterium | reverse complement strand
CCAACGGCCCGCGACGATTCCCCGTCGCGGGCCGTTCTGCGTTCTGGGTGCCCCTTCGGGAAATCGCCGCGGGCCTCTTGCGCCCTGTGGCAGAAGCAATGCTGAATACGATGGGTTAAACAGCTCAACCATGCTGCCGATGGTCTATCCTAAAAGGATTGAAAAAGCACTCTCAGTAGGTGAGATCCTGGCGATAGGGGTTGTTTTGACGAATCAGCAGAGTTGGCAGGCGGCGGGCAAGCGCGCCGGAATGCTTTTGGTCCTTCTTCTGGCGGTCGTGGCGCTTGCGTTTACGCTTGCACCGCGCATCGCGCTTGCGGATGAAACTGCGGGCTCGGAGTCCACGGTCGACCCATTCGAGTTCTTGCCCCTTGAAATTTCGGCATCGACCGATGGTCTGCCGGACAACCAAGTGCAGATCACGGTTACGGGCACGAATGCGGCCAGCATGGAGCTTGCCGACCACTCGGTTTCGTTCAAGGTCCCCGATGGCTGGACCCTGGTAAGCGGCTCTGTTTCCTCTACGCCCGCAACGACGCAAGACGGCGAATCGGTAAGCACCACGGCCGTTCTTGCCAAGGGTTCGGGCGGCAGCGGGGCGCAAGGGCAGGCTGACGAAGGCTCCGATGGCTCCGATGGCTCGGCAGGCAAGACGCCGAAAACGGGCGATCCCTTCACCGTTATCGCCCTTATCGTGGCAATCGCCCTTGCTGCCGTGCTCCTTTTCGCGGCAAGGAAGCGCTCGCGTGCAGCCCTGAGCGTCCTGCTGTCGGCGCTTCTTGTTTTCAGCATGCTCCCCACGGGTGGTCTGCAGGCCATGGCTGATGAGGTCAACGGCGCAAAGGTGACCTCTGGCGGCGCATCCGACGATGAGTCCGACAATGCCCCGCTCACGTTCTCCAAGACTGCCGATGTCGATGTCCGCGGCGAAGCGCTTTCGATTGAGGCATCGGTCACCTGCCGCGCGGGCAGCATGGAAGGCGCTTCCGGCATCGTCAACCTCGAGATGAACACCCCTATCCACTATGGGGCTAGCAGTGTCAACGTCACCGTTCTTTCCGAGGTGGCCTATGCTGGCTGCTCGGAGGACACCGGCATGAAGAGCGCCTTCGACACTTCCAAGATCACGCTTTCCGGCAGTCTTGAGGGCGCGACCGTCCGCGGGGGCGCCTACACCATGAAGGTTAAGGGCCAGAACGAGGACGATTCCGAGCTCAAGAACCGCACCCACTACGAGCTGCATTTTATTATTGACAACATCCCCGAGGGCGCGGCGAGCAAGGACTCCGAGTGCGGCTACATCGAGCTTGGCAACCAGCCCTTCGCCGACGAGAATCAGGGCTACGGCATCGCCTGCGTAAGCTACTCGGACCCGGCCGGCAGCATCGCCCAGGTTCCCTCTGACGTTTCCTCTACTTCCCCGATGGAAGGCGATGTGAACACGCACACCTTCAGCAACGGCTACTACTGGGACGGCAACAACCGTTTCCGCATCCCCGTCGACCTTGACGGCGCTGACATCGGCCTGCCTGTTCCCGCAACGTCGGAATTCGCCAAGTACGCCCATGGCGACAGGTTCACCATCGACGGCATCGAGTACTGCATGTTCACCAGCGAAGATATCGTGAAGTCCATGAGCGTCAAATCCAACAACGGTTTCAAGGTTGTGGGGTGCGATGGGGATCTTGGGTATACCTGGGTCACGATTGAAGTCGAAGATGCCACTGGCTTCGATGCGTACCAGAAGTTGACCGAGGCTCTGACGGATAGCGGTTTGTTCATCGGCGGCGAGATAATCTCGACTTACCAGAACACTACCGTCTACCCTCAGGGCAAGGAAGCTGATTCAACTGGTTCGACAGGCGATCTGTTCGCCTATGCCGAGACAAGCTCCATTGCTTTCGCGTGGGCTGTTCAGGTTGACCGCGGTGAGAGCGATACGACCGTTACCTACCTCGCCGGTGCACGCTCCAGCCAGGAGGCGGAAGACGAGGTAGAGGTGGGCGACGTCGACCTTACCGACGACACGACGTTTACTGCCTTTAGAACCACGACCAATAAGGAGGGCGAGTCCTCGGAGGCTGCTGCGAGCGACATCAAGGCTTCGGTTCAGAGCGCCGACGAAGACCTGCTCAAGATCGAGGTATCTGTGCCCAACAGCCAGTTCGACAGCGATGCCGAGCTTCGCGGCATGGACAAGTCGGATACCGATGCGTTCTTCGACGCGATGTACATGTTCTTGAGCGGTGTTAAATTGCGCATGACCAACGGCTCGATCAACGCCTTCGGCGTGCCGGAGAAGGATGCCGACATCGTGCTCTTCGACGGCGAGTCCTTTAACCGTGCCGAAAAAGAAGATGAGACCACCGGCCAGGGCGATACCGGCGCTTCTGCCCTTGCAAATGCTGATACCAATGCCGGCTCCGACGCAGATGCCGATAACGGCACCGTAGCTGGAACCGAGAGCGACGCCAAGGATTCTGCTAGCACCGAGTCCGAAGCCATTGCTGGCGCGGATGGTGGGTTCAGCGCTATCTCCGGCGCCGATACCGAGGCCGGTACCGCAGCTGCCGGCGATGCCGATACCGCTGATGCTGGTGCCACGACTCCCGCTGCCGATGGATCCGATGCCAAAGCCGCTGCTGGCGCCGATGCTGCTACTGGCAATGGCACCGAGTCTGCCTCTGCAACCGGCAACGCTGCCAGCAGCAGCACGGAGGGCGCCGAAACCAGTGAAGCTGCTTCTACCGATGGATCCGGTGCCGTTGCCCTTACTGCTGGCATCGAGGCTGTAGGCGTTGCGGACAACGAAGCTGGCAACGATGCCGGTGTTGCCGCCGCATCTGTGGTTGCGCCCACTATCCTCGATATGAACGAGTGCATATGCAGATTCGGGTCATTCGATGCGGCTGTACCTGAGGTCTCCAAATACACAGCCGATGATGTAAACAAGATGGACACCATCTACCGTAAGTCGTCAAGCAACTCTAAGTCTGATGCAAAGATCAAGTCGGTTCTTAGCGATGCGGTCACGACGGGTCTCGGTATCAATCATGCTGTCAACCTCATAAGAGTCCTTGGGTCGGGATTCCTCAATTACGCAACGTCAGGCCTCACCATCGTTGGCCTTATCGGTGCTTTTGCGATGGACTTCCTCCCTCAGGAAACCCAACAGTACACCGTTGACGACGTGATGAATAAGCTCAACGCGATGGATGCCAAACTCGACACCGTGGAGACCACGGTAAAGACCATCAACGTGAAGCTTGACGAGCAGGAAACAAAGATCGAGTGGAACCAGAAGTCTGACACCTACACGAACCTGATGAGCCTGCTTTGCTCGCAGACCACCACCGATATCTTTACGGGGATGGACAACGTGTTGGGCAAGTACAACGAGCTTGACGCAAACGGCAAGACCACCACGAAGAAGTGCTCTCGCAGCACCTCGATTTCGCAGATGCCCGAAGATGCCGTGAAGGATCTTAAGACGTACCTCTCGCGCATCGACGGCAACGCAAAGAACAAGGGCTTCGACAATGGCCTTGGGTCCGCATACAACGCGCTGCACAATGTGCTCGTTACCGGCTCTTCCGACAGCGAAACCATCCTTGATGTCTACTACAAGTACGTCAACGCCAAGTACAACTGGGACGTGGAGACCAAGGCCTCTAAGCGCGCCTTCCTGGCAAGTTTCATGATTATGTACAACAACGCGTATGCCCTGCGCAGTGCTCAGCTTGGGGTAGAGCTGTACGAAGCCGAGAAGGCGAAAGAAACCAGCAAGGTTGAGGCGATTCAGGTCGAGATCAAAGAGCTGCATAGGTATGCCGACGAAATCTCCCAGGTGCTTTATGGCACGGTCGATTGGGATAAGCTAAGGAAGGACTATCCTGGCAAGAGCGGCCAGTCGTCCGTCGCTCCCTCGATTACCGCTACGGATATCGACGTAGAAAAACTCCTCAAAGACAACCCTGGCAAGACCTTCGACCAGGTGGTGCAGGAGAAGTACCTTACGCCTTCGCCCTACATGACCGCAGCGACCGATACCGAGGTTAAGAGCGTCGAGCTCCTTGCGACCGACTCATCGCGCTCAAGGTCGTTTGATGTTGACAGCTATGCACTCTCGGCGGCCTACGACGCGTCCTGCTTCGCAAATGCTTACGTGAGCGGCCGTTTTACTGACCTCAGTAACTCATGGCAGCCTTCCTGCAGTTTCGAGCTCGATGAGCTGCGCACCATGGCCGCACGTCTTAATGCCTTGCCGGAATCCATGCGCCTTACCATCACTGATTCCGATGGGACATCGCGCCCGGTAGAGAATATCGCTGAGGAGATGGAAGCTGTGGGCTTCAAGTCGCAGCAGCCGAATACGCAGTATAAGAAACAGTTGCTCAAACTCGATACCGCCACCATGAAGGCAAGGGAAGAGAAGATCCTTGGCAGCACCAAGGATTCGCTTTGGGCGCAGAACGGCAGTACGACCGACGTATGGGCTACCGTTAAGGCCAATGACAAGAATCCCACCGATGAGGTGGACCGCTACACGGATGAGGCGCGCAACTGGAATTACTTCTTCGCGGAATATGAGTACGACATCATCTATAAAAATGGCAAGAAGATTCGGCAGCAATACAACCGGAACCTCAGCTCTGGTGGCGACAGGCTTATCTCGAGCGTAGACATCGGCAACAAGATCACTGACCCGCAGAACTACATCGTTCTTTCGGTTGATGACTATAAGGGAAATGGAGTTTCCAAATGGGGTGGAAACGGGTGCATGAAAGATGTCCCGACCCAAACCGGTATGCGCTATGGCACGGTCTTCAATATCAAGACAGGGGAAAAGGTGGAGAACCAACTGCTTTACGCGATAGAGATTCAGCTGCCAACAGCGCTTGACATAATTCGTCTAGGCTCTCGTGACTTCGCTGGGCTGGTTAGATGCGAATATTATCCATTCGGTGAGCTTAGTGTCACTGTCAAAGGCAGGACTTCGCTTATGCCCGACTATAAGAGCTGGTATCAGACGAACTGGTACTCCAAAGCAATCAACGACAGCAACTACAACGGTAGCCAGAACCAGTGCATCGACATTCGTAGGTACAATCAGCCTACCGATTAGGGGATAGAGCTTTAAGGCTGCGTCTGGCGACGGCAACCAAAGCAAGCAACGGCCCGCGACGATTCCCGCTGCGGGCCGTTGGGGTTGCTGGGGTGGGTTCAGCCCATCTGCCTTAACTCACGGATTCTTTCCACCGCGTTTGCCCTATGCCGCTGAGCTGCAGTAGGGAACGCTTCCGAAGCTACGGTTATGCCGGCTTCCAGCTTGCTCAGGGTTGAAAGCACGATGCTTCGTGCCTCTGTTTCGCCTCTACCACCTGCGGGCTGTACTCGAACTTGGCACCGCGGCGGTTCTCGGCGATGCGGCCGATGGGCTTCCCTTGAAGCCAAACCTCCAGTGTCTTTTTAGCTAAGGGCCGGTTCTCAAGGGCAACACTGTGTTAACCCACACACGCAGACGGTGCGTTATCCTGTTTGAATTGGGAATTCTAGGACAGGGGCTTCTTATGGAGAAGAGAACAGCTTTGCGCAGCATGCCCGGCCTTTTCATCGTGGCATGCGCAGTGGCGCTTGCGGCAACGCTGTGCGCATTGGCGCATCCGGCAACGGCCATGGCGGACGAAAGGGTCGCCCACTCGGTCGATGCGTCCGGCAACGTAACCGACTACTACGACATAGCAAGCGCGCGATCGGCCTGCTATAACGGAGTCACCGTTGTCATGGACACCGACTGGAAGTTCGAGAAGAAAGATCATTTCATCGTGCCCAGTGGCAAAAAAGTCACCCTCGACATGAACGGCCACCGCATAGACAGCAACTACCTTGCTTTCTTCTTGAACGAACATTCCGAGCTCGTGCTCACCTCAAGCGTCAAGAGCACCTTCACGTACAAAGGTTATAGCAGCCAGGACGGCAGCGAAATGGATGTTCAGACCACAACAGGCGGCCTGGTGAAGGTTACGGACAATCACAGCTCTATCATCCAGGGCAGCGACTACTCCACAGTCACTCTTGATGGAGTTACCGTGGGCGGGAGCAGCGTGACGCAGGACATAAGGCTGACGGAAAATGGCATAGGCGGTGTGTTTTTGACTGATTATTCGACCCTGAATATGAAGAACGGCGCATCGATCGAGCACAACAAGGCGCTCAAAGGCGCCGGGGTTTACGCTGCCTCCACCGATATCACCATTAACATAGAGAATTCCTCCATCAGCGACAATTACGCCTTGGGAAACGCCGGTGGCATCCTGTGTGATGAGAAGCGAATCCATATCAACATGACCAATGGCGCGAAGATCAGCGGCAATACGGCCGGGTATGCCGGCGGCGGTATCTACTTCCGCTACTCGGATTTCTCGCTTAAGTCCGAAGACTGCAATGCGTTCGTCTCTGCCAATCGTTGCCTCAGTTCCAGTACGATCACTAAAAAGGAACTGCAGAGCGGTGGCGGCATACACGTGGATCAGCGCGAGTTCGAGTCGAACGAAGGCCTGATTGAGGGCATCACCATCTCGGACAACTATTCGGCCTACGATGCCGGCGGCATCGAACTGGATCAGGAATGGACTACTGTCCGCAACTGCACCATCACTGGCAATACCGCCTACTACGAGGGCGGCGGCATCTACGACTGCAACGACAGGAACATCATCGATAACTGCACCATCACCGACAACGTCTGCAACCTTGCGGGCAAGAACTACGAGGGCGGCGGCATCTACGTTTGGTGCGACTACGATATCAAGATGACCAACACGTGCGTTGTTAAGGGCAACACTCGCGGCAAAGGCGGTAGCGCCGATGACGTGTTCCTGCGAGAGAACGTCGGCGCAACGGCAAAGGCCTACATCACGGGCAATCTTTCGAAGGATTCGACTGTGGGCGTGCGCACGGGTATCACTGGCGACCGCCGCATTGCTAAGAACTTCACCAGCGCAACCAAGGACTGCTTCTTCATCGACCTGGACGGCTACTACGTCAGCTACGGCACCGATGAGGGTGGCGACGCTTGGCAGCGCCACCGTACCCTGGAATTCGCCGCCAAGGTGAACGGCGAGGGCTCCAACCGATACAAGCAGGGCGCAAATGTGACGCTTGTTGCGCCCGCCACCAAGGGGTCCGACCAGGTGTTCTGGTATTGGGACACCGATTCGACTACCGGCCTGAAGCCGATCGGCGATTATATCTCGGATAAGACTAAGTTCAACAACACCCTCTCGTTCAAGATGCCGCAGAACGATGTGAACGCTGTTCCCGTCTATGCCACGCGGGCGACCAAGGTCATTGTCGGTATCAACGCGCCCGTTGCCGGCAAGGCGCTGCCTGTGGCTGCCGAGCTTCGCCGCGCCAACGGCATCGGCGGCAACTATATTTTCGCGGCTCCGATAACTTGGTACGAGGTGGCCCAGGATGGCACCAAGACCTTGGCCTCGGGTGCGGCCAAGGCGGGAACCTCGTACATCGCATCTGTTACCTGCGCCCCGTCTGACTGGGGCGGGCTGTGCTTCAGCTCGTCTTTCACTGCAGATGGGGTGACCGTCAAGACGGATACGGGAGCGGATATTGCTGCGACCTCTGCCTCGGTCGATGGATCCACCGGCGCACTCACATTCGAGACGACGGCGTTCGAGAAGACTCAAGGTGAGGCACCCGATCCCTCCGAGTCCGGTAAAGTCACCATCGAGCTGCAGAACGGCGGACTCGAGGCTGCCTTGGACGGTGGCTCATCGACTGCTGCTGTTGCAGCCTTTACCGAGGGGGATGGCAGCAACGGACAGCTCCTCCGTGATGGCAAGACCATCGAGGAATATGAAGTCTCGTACGCCAAGAACGCCGGCGATGTGACCATCACGGCTCCCGCGCTTGATGGCTACAACTTCTGCTATTGGGATCTTGCAGGCTCCTCTTGGGAGCATGATGATGAGAAGGGCACCGTAACGGTTCCTGAATCCGCGCTCGACGGCAGCTTGCGTATCGCCGCCGTGTACACTCCGGTTGTCACCGAGGCGGAGTTCGCCGCCTCCGCTCCCAAGGTTGCGGGTGACAACTTGGCGGAAAGCGTTTCCGAGCTCTGGGTTACCTGCTCTGATGGGAGTAGGATCAACTTCGTTGATCTTATCGGCTCTAAGGGCTTGCCCGTGTCCTGGTCGCCCGAGGGCGACAACGGCAAAGCCGACTACTCCACCGCTTACACCGCCATGGTGAAGATCGCCGATGGGGCTGAGGATCTGGTTGATGTCGACAAGGTCATCGGCGCCAACGCCATCATCAAGGCCTCTGACGGCACCGAGGCCACCGGGGCGGGCTTTACCGTCGTCGACGGCAGCCTCTATCTGTGCGTGGCCTTCCCTGAAACCCCCGCAGTGAAGGCCACAAGCATTACCCAGCCTTCCGATGTTGAGCTTTCCTTCGAGGAGGCCGTGGGCTGCGAAGCGAACCAAGCCGCCCACTCCGACGAGCTCTGCTGGCCGCTGCCCAAGACGGTTAGCATCCAGCTTGAGAACGGCGAGACCGTCGACGGCGACATAACTTGGGACATCCCCGCCGGCTTCGATGCGAACGCCACTGCGGCCCAGGAGATAACCGTGAAGGGAACGGTCGGCAATATCGCCTCCGAGGACGAAATCGACACGAGCGGCATTAGCTTGGACGTTTCCACCACCATCAAGATCGCCGCTCCTTCGCAGGGCGGGGGAGACGGCGACACTCCTGCTGTTGATCCCGACGATGGCGGCGAGGCTTCGAACGGTGACAACGCCGCAACCGATGCCAAGTCCGCCTCCGCCAAGACCGGCGACTCCATCCCGGTGTTCGCCGTGGCGGCGATAGCCGTGGTCGCGGTCGCCGCCGTGATCGTGGCCATCGTGGCCCTGCGTCGCCGCAATCGCTAGCGCTAGGGAACAGCGGCTCCTAGGCTGCTCCTAGCGACGGCAACTCCAGCAAGCAACGGCCCACGACGATTCCCCGTCGCGGGCCGTTTTGCGCCCTGGGTCACTTGCCGCCCGTCTTCGCGGGCCGTTTTGTGCTTTTGGGCGCTGCGGCGCTGCGGCCTTGCGGGCGTTGCGCTATACTTCCATCCACATGCGAAGACGAAGACAGCGCACTG
>CAVHFE010000070.1:0-9298 GCA_963635145.1 Oscillospiraceae bacterium | reverse complement strand
CCGCCGATATCCTTGCGCAGATGAACAAGCGCTACTTCGCCATCATCCTGCTCGAAAGCAAGCAGGCCTACATGCACGACCTTTTCGTCGGCGAGACCGGCACCGAGAACACCATTTCGCGCCATTTCGCCATCCTGCCCAACCCCAGCCAAAAGGTTCAGTCCGCCGCCGTCATCGATCTGCGTTCCCAGGATGTGCTGTTCGTCGACAAGAAGCGCGTTATCGCAGGCCAGGAAACCTATCTTATCCCCGACGGCCTGCTGCAGTGCTCGTCTAAAGCATCCACCAAGGAAATCGTGAGCACCGCCGTGCAGATTGTCGAGGAAGTGGCACAGGAATACGGCGCCAACCCCGCTGTGGCCACCGCGCGCGTCAAAGACTACGTTACCGAGTGCGCACGCGATTCGCGCGATTTCGACCTCGACGAAATGGCCGACGAGGTCTTCGGCAACCAGGCCGCCCCGCGTGAGACCATCCGCGAGTATGCGCAGGAACGCGAGCTCCCCCAACAAGTCAGCGTCGAGAAAGAAGTGGTGAAGCGTGTTGCGCGCACCCAGAAGATCAGAACCGACACCGGTATCGAGATCAGCTTCCCCGCCGAGTACGTCCGCAGTCCCGAGTTCATCAGCTTCACCAGCACCGCGGACGGCACCTACTCCATCTCGCTCAACAACATCACCAGCATCGAGAACCGCTAGCAACTCGAACCTCGCGGCCGCCCTCGGCAAAGCCCCTCCGGGTATCGCCCGTTCCGCTGTTCAGAAGCCCAGGCCGAAAGCCTGGGCTTCTTCATGCGCTCACTGCTTCAGTATTTATATGCGGGCTTCTAACGAAGCCCTCTTTTTGGATTTCAGAGCGAACCCTTCGGGACTTCGCCGAGTACAGCCGCGCTTCCGTCATTAACTCTCAAAACCAACGAAAAATATGTAAAAGGCCAGGGAGCATTACGCCCCTGGCCTTCTTGGGTTTATGCAAAACCTACGAGTGAAGTTATCTTGCAAGACTCGAGGTTTCACACGAGCCCGCTTTCGCCGCCGTCAAAGTTGATAGGTCCCCTCCGGCGGCTCCCCCTTTCAGATAAACTCCAGCTGCTTCAATAGGGATGTATCCGCAAGCCGAAGGAAATCTGGCTGTTAGGCTGCCGCTAAGCCACGAGCTTGGCGTCCGAGACGTACCAAGTCTGCTCGCGCTTCTTGTACGCGGCTATGCCGGTGTAGGCAATCAGGACGAAGGTCAGAACAACCTCTGCCAGCGAGAACATGAAGAACGCATCCCAGCCGTAGGTCTGCATGAGGATGGCCCAACCGGTGGCGCCGAAGCCGCCGAGCAGGTTGTACAGGCAAACCTGGATGGAGTAGATGCGGTCGTAATCCTTGCCGCCGAAGCATTCCTTGATCAGGAACGGGATCATCGCCGTCGAGCAGGCGTACATCAAGCCGTACAGCGCGCCGCCGAAGAACATGGGCCAAACGCCCGCCTCGCCGAAGATCTTGGGCATTTGCCAAATAAGGAGCAGGCCGGAAACGCCGCCGCACACGCCCATGATCTGAGCGGCAAGCAGGGAGTGGGACTCGATGATACCGACGAGCACCTTACCGACCATCTGGCCAGCGGATGCGAAGGATTCCAGGGTACCGGAAAGCAGCAGCAAGGCGACGATTGCCTGGCCCTCCCAGCCTTCGTTACCCAGGAACTGAACATAGGTTGCGAACAGCTGAGACAGCGTGGTGACGATGTTCAAGCAGCCGCAGCCAAGCATCATGGTCCAGTAGAAAGGCTGATGCAGGGCTTCCTTCAGCGTGAAGCCAGGCTCCTCAGGAGCCTCGAGGGATTCTTCCTCATCGGCTTCCTCGGCAGCCAGGGGCATACCGTAAGGCAGAAGGCCGACCTTCTCGGGAGTGCGGTCCAGGAAGGCCCAGATGCAGATCAGGGTTGCGAAGAACATGATGACCGCATAGTACTGGTAAATCTGAGGCCAGCCGGTAAGATCGGCACCCAGAAGATGCTGACCAACAAGATTCCAAACGATGCCGCCAGCACCGGTGCATGCGAAGGAAACGCCGATTGCGGTGCCGTAGTTCGTGTGGAACCAGCGGGAAAGCATGCCCGCGGTCATGGTGTACTCCAGGGTTGCCAGGCCGATGCCGATGACGATACCGGCGGCCCACATGCACTGAACGCTCGGCCACATACTATTGAAGAAGTACGGTACCGAAGTAAGAATCAGGGCACCCGTGAAGAAGATTCGCGGATTGATGCGCTCGAACAGCCAAGAAGCCGGGATCGGCGCGATGGTGGATCCGATGTAAACGCAAGTGATGTAGAACGAAACATCGGAAACCTGGCAGCCGAAATGAGCTGCCACGGGGCGGTAGCAAAGGCCCGCGCAGATGAAGATCATCGCCACGCACGTGAACAGTGCAACCATACAGGTGATAACGACACCGAAGTGATGCCAAGTCATCCCCTGCCTTTCAATTTTCTCAGTCATGACTCCTCCTTAGAACATGAGAAAACTTCCCAACGAAACGATGGTGTTTCAGGTGGCAGACGTTCCCTCTCGTCTGTTTGCCCACCTCATGTCCTAATCAGGATAACCACGCCCATGAGCTGCAAGTGTTTGGTTGAATTGCGCTTCGCTCAAGAAAATTGAACAGGTTCATATTTGGCACAAACTGCATAAAATACCAGGTTATCGGTGCGATTTTTCCGAATTAGGTTCAGTAAAGCTGCACAGTCCGAACAAAGAAAAGCCCGGGAGCTTTTACACTCCCGGGCTCAAAGCCGACTATGGGTTTCGGCTTTACAGGTACGCGTTCCCCTCTACGCGCGCCCTAATGTTTTTAGGCCTCGTGAGCCAGCTTGGTGTCGGAGACGTACCAAGTCTGCTCGCGCTTCTTGTAGGCCGCAATGCCGGTGTAGGCGATCAGGATGAAGGTCACAACGATCTCGGCGATTGCGAAGGTGAAGAAGGCATCCCAGCCGTAGGTCTGCATAAGAACAGCCCAAGCGGTAGCACCGAAGCCACCGAGCAGGTTGAACAGTGCAACCTGGATGGAGTAGATGCGGTCGTATTCCTTACCACCGAAGCATTCGCGAACGAGGAAGGGAAGCATTGCAGTGGAGCAAGCGTACATAAGACCGTAAACAGCACCACCGGCGAACATCAGGTAGATGCCGCCCTCACCAAGAATCTTGGGGAACTGCCAAATCATCGTAAGGCCAAGAACACCACCGCAAACGCCCATGATCTGAGCGGCGAGCAGGGAGTGGGACTCGATGATACCGACGAGAATCTTACCGACCAGCTGACCAGCGGATGCGAAGGACTCCAGAGTACCGGAGAGCAGCAGCAGAGCGACGATTGCCTGGCCTTCCCAACCTTCATGGCCAAGGAACTGAACGTAGGTTGCGAACAGCTGGGACATGGTGGTAACGACATTCAGGCAGCCAGCGCCCAAAAGCATGGTGTAGAAGAAGGGCAGACGAGTTGCTTCCTTCAGCGTGAAGCCGGGCTCCTCAGGAGCTTCGATGGAGCCGTCAGCCTCGGCCTCCTCGGCAGCCAGGGGCATACCGAAAGGAAGGATACCGCGGGTCTCAGGAGTACGGTCGGCGAAGAGCAGGATGCAAACCAGGGTGGCAACGCCCATGATGATGGCGTAAGTCCTGTAGAGGGTAGGCCAACCGGTGAGGTCAGCGCCCAGGATGAACTGGCCGACGAGGTTCCAAACGATACCGCCAGCACCGGTGCATGCGAAGGACAGACCGATAACAGTACCGTAGTTGGTGTGGAACCAGCGGGACAGCAGACCTGCGGTCATGGTGTACTCCAGAACGGCAAGACCAAGACCGATGACAACGCCGCCAGCCTGCATCATCTGAATGCTAGGCCACAGGCTGTTGCAGAAGTAGGGAACGGTGGTCAGGATCAAAGCGCCGGTGAAGAACACCTTGGGGTTGATGCGCTCGAACAGATAACCAGCAGGAATCGGCGCGATGGTGGAGCCGATGTAGACGCAGGTCATGTAGAACGAGACATCGGAAACCTGGCAGCCAAAGTGAGCTGCAACAGGACGATAAGTAAGACCTGCGCACACAAGGATCATTGCGATGCAGGTGAACAGGGCGACCATACAGGTCAGAACGACGCCGCAATGGCGCCACGTGAGGCCCTGCCTCTCGATTTTCTCAGACAAGATAACTCCTTCGGTTAGAGCGGGGGGTCGAGGCGAAAGCCCCAACTACCCAAAGGGAACCTATTGCACGACGCTGACACCCCTCGTTTCCCCCGAAACGTCGCAGAATCGCGCAGGAGTATTAGAACGCGTTCATGTCTTTTTGTTTAGTCTTTTTTCCATAAAAGGCATGAATAATCCACAAATGGCAAAGAAATTGAAACAGATATTTGTTTTTTGGGAAAATTGATAGACAAAATCGCAAATCTGAGGAATCGGCTCCATGCGCTGAATAAAGATTTTCATTTGCGGCCACCAGGTGTTTCTTCTTGCTCTTCGACTTGCCCGCGACATTGGAAAGCTGTTTCCAGGAAATCACCTAGTCAGAGCCAAGTTTTCGCTGCTGCAAAGACCACTGAATAATGCAGCTTGCATGAAGTTGGTCGGGCTGATGCTGCGAAAGGGGCCGATTCCGCACGCAATCGTCACCACGCCAGCGCGCCACCTTTGCGAAAGCAGGCATTCCTGTGAAGAAGCGAAATTCCTCGCTTGCAGCTGCGATATACTCGCCCATGTACGGAAAGGAAGCATCATGGCAGAGTTCATTCGCGCCCGAAGCGAAGAACATAAAGCGCAGCGCATGGCGCAGATCAAGGCCGCCACGGAGCGCCAGTTCGCCGAACGCCCGTACCACGAGATTTCCCTTACCACCATCGCCGACGAACTCGGCTGGTCGCGCGCGAACCTATATAAGTACGTTGCCACCAAGGAAGAAATCTTCCTTTCGCTCGCCATGGACAAACGCGACGCCTACCACCAGGCGCTGCTTCAAGCCTTTCCCGCCAGCTCCAAACCAAGCGCCCAGGAGGCCGCGCTTACCTGGACTGAAATCGCAAGCGAAAACCAGCAGCATTTCGTGTACGGCGGCATCCTGCTGATGATCATCGAGACCAACGTCACCGTCGAGAAGCTCATGGTCTTCAAAAAGACCTACTACGAACAGCTCGAAGCGCTCACTGCGCAACTTTCCAGCGCCTTGAGCATAGAGCCCGAGCGTATCTCGCCTTTGACCCTTGCAATCTATCACCAGGCTATTGGGCTCACTGGCACGTGCCTAAGCAACCCGCTGGTGCGCGAAGCCCTTGAGCGCCTGGGACGCGAAACCAAAAAGGTCGACTTCCAAAGCTCGATGCAAGATTTCATCGAGCTTTGCATCGAGGGCTACCAGCACAAGTACCCCTTAGCCCGCTAGGCCAAAGCCTGCAAGCGCTTAAGCCGAACCGCATCCACGCCCAGCGGAAACCCCGAGCCACACCCACTCCTGCATCCAATCAAATCTGCAAGCCGTGCCTCGCCGACCAACCAGAACCTACAAAACAAGAGGCTGCAGCCCAAACGAGCCGCAGCCTCTTGCATTATTACTATGGCATTAGCGGGAAAGCTAACTTAAGTGCCCTAGCCCCAGTCGGCACCGATGACAACCAAGATGTCGCCGGAGTGCTTGTAGGTGCCGGAGTTCTTCTTCAGGGTGCCCACGCCCAGGGTGTCAACAACCTCTTGCGCCTTGTCCTTCATATCATCGCTGTCGTAGATGACGAGCGTAGAGGTGTAGGCGAAGTTGTCAGCGTTGCCCGTATCGCAGGTAGCGCCCTGCTTGGTGAGCTTGGTAGCAGCCTGATCGGCGCAACCGGAAACGCCCGAGCCGTTCTTAACCACGATGCTCAAGCCGGAAAGATCGGTGCTGGTTGAGCCCTGGTTGGTGGTGGAAGTGTTGCCACCGTTGCCGGAATGCGAGGTCTCGATGCCCGTGCCGGAGTCGGTCTGGCTTTCGGCCGTGGGCGAAAGGCCTTGGTCAACACGTGCCATCATGGTCTTCCACTGGTCTTCCAGCAGCAGGTCCCACCACACGCCGTTTTGCTTCTCGGAGGTTTTGGGCGTGGAGGCGGTGTAGACGTTGTTGTCAACATCGATGCCCGCGAACTGCTGTGCCAAGCCCAGGATGTAGGAAGCGGACATGTCGGTAGTGACGTAACCAACCATGGTGTTGACCGTGCTCATCATGGTGGCAACGTCGGAGCTGACGACCTTCTTCATGATTGCCGACAGAACCATGCGCTGGTTGGCGGTACGAAGAGCATCGCCGTCGCCGACCTTATCGTAGGTGTGACGCGAGCGACAAAGGGACAGTGCCTGAGAACCGTTGAGGGTCTGGTGACCTGCCTTGATCTTGTCGTCAACGTGCGAGTCATCGATGTCCATGGCAACGTCAACCTCAACGCCGCCAAGAGCATCCACAACTTCCTTAAACGCGTCGAAGTCGATTTCCGCATAGTGGGAAATGGGCACGCCCGCAAGCTCGGACACAACCTTGATGGCGCCCGCAGGCCCATCGAAGGTATATGCGGCGTTGATCTTCTGCGTACCGTGCGAACCCATGTCCGTCTTAAGGTCTCGGGCGATCGAGATCATGGTGACGGTTTTATTCTGCGGGTCGACGCGCGTAAGGATCATCGAGTCGGTGCGGTAGCCGCCCCATTTGCCCGAGTTCTCGCGCGCCTCCGATTTATCCACGCCGATAAGCAACATGTAGAAAGGATCGGTTGCGTTATCGGTTGCAACAAGCGAGTCGGTGGCATCGCTGTCAAGGCCGTTCATCTGGCCGTCAAGGTAGGCCATGTAGGCGAATGCAGCGCCGGCGCCGCCCAAGACGAGCGCAACCAGCACCGCGCATGCGGCAATAAGGCCCTTGCGGCGGCGTGCCTTTTTCTTGGCAAGCTTGTTATTGCGTACATAATTATGGGAGTTGTGGCCCGCACGGGAATACGGGTTGCTGGCGTCCCCCGCGGCGGTGGCGTGAGTGCCCGCACGATGGTCGCGATAAGTCGAAGTTTCTCCCGAGCCGTAAGCGGAACGACTGAAGGCGGACGCGTCTGCCTTCTGCCCCGAACGGCGTGACTTCTTATTTTCGAATCTAGCCATAGAGCCAATTTTGCCTATTCTTTGCACAAGACGCAAACCAAAAGATAGGGTTTCCGATTTAGCACACTTCATTTCCATATGAGCGGCGGGACTCATTCGACAGTCCATTCCTTAACGAAGCGGAAAACACGTTCTTGATTCTCAACACGATTGCAATAGCAAGGGGGTAGAATCTGAAAAGACATGCGTGAGGGCGCTGTCGTGGGAGGGGAGTTCGCCCGGCTTTTGCCTGGTGGGCTTAAAACAAGGAGTCGATCTTCATGATTACCGACCTTAAAATCAACGCCGACAACAAGAAGCTCTACTACGAAAAGGGCTGGTGGACTGATAAAACTCTTAACGATCGCTGGAATCAGGCCGTTGCAGCCTACCCAGATCAGGAATACGTCTGCGACAATTTGGGCGTCCATTACACCTACGCTGAAGTTGACGAAAAGGCCGCGCGGCTTGCCTCATGGCTGAAGAGCGTCGGCGTCGAAAACGGCGACATCGTCACCTTCCAGTGCCCGCCCTGGTCTGAATTCTGCGTGATTTACGTTGCCTGCCTTAAGGTCGGCGCCGTGATCCATCCCCTGCCCGTCACCTTCAACGGGACGGATCTTGTTTACAGCATGAACCTGGTGGGTACCAAGGCCTTCATCTGCCCGACCTTCTACCACAAAACCAACTTCGAAGATCAGGTGCTTAGCATCGTCGACGAGGTCCCCACGCTCGATCGCAAAGCAATCGCCGTGCACGACAAGCTTGAGCAGAGCCACGGCACCATCACGCTCAAGCAAATCATGAACGACTTCGAGCCCTTGGCCGAAGCCCCGGCTTCCCAGTCCGACGAAGTGGTCCTCATCCTTTCGACCTCAGGCACCACGGGCTTTCCCAAGGCCGTGCTCATCACCCACAACGCACTCATCTACTCCGAGGAATCCTTCACCAAGCATTTCGGGCTCACGCACGACGATGTCATGTTCATGCCCGCGCCGCTCAACCACGCAACCGGCTTCAATCACGGGCTTATCACGCCCATGCTCTCCGGCGCACGCGTTGTGCTTATGCAGGAGTTCAAGGCCTCCCCTGCCATCGACTTCCTGAATTCCCAGGGCGTCACCTGGTCGATGGGAGCCACGCCCTTCATCTACGACTACCTCACCACCGCAGAAAGCGAGGGCAAGTCCTTCGGATCCCTTCGTCTGTTCATCTGCGGCGGTGCGCCCGTCCCCGGCAGCATGAGCAAGTGGGCCGACAAGCACGGGATCGTCCTGTGCGAATGCTACGGCTCAACCGAAAGCTGCCCGCACTTGGCCGTCCCCCCCTCGAAGACCCTTGAATGGGACGGTCGCTTCAGCGGCATCCCCTGCGGCGAGGGCATCGAGGTCAAGGTGGTTGACTCCCTGGGCAACGAGGTTCCTCGCGGCAAGCAGGGCGAGGAGATTTCCCGCGGGCCCCATATGTTCGCCGGCTACCTGAACAACCCCGAGGCCACCGCACGCGATCTGAAGGACGACGGCTGGTTCTATTCGGGCGACCTTTGCACGATGGACGAAGAAGGCCGCGTTAAAATCAACGGCCGCAAGAAGGAAATCATCATTCGCGGCGGCGAGAACATCTCCGCCAACGAGATTGACAACAACCTAAGCGAGTGCCCCGGCGTCGGCAACCATGCCACCATCGGCTACCCCGATGAGCGCATGGGCGAGCGCATCTGCACCTTCCTCGTGCCGACGAGCGATCCGGCTCCCACTGTGGAGAGCATCGCCGAGTACCTCAACTCCATCGGAATCGCCAAGCGCTTGCGCCCCGAATACGTGGAGTACATCGACGAAATCCCCCTGACGGAATCCGGCAAGGTGAAGCGCAACCTGCTGGCGGACGAGCTTAACCGCCGCCTTAAGGAACGCGGAATCCTGTAGCTGCAACAAGCCGCAATAAGCTTGCTTGATTCAAGGCGTCGATTCGTTTCGGCGCCTTGTTTTTTGCAGGCCATGTGTCCGCTAGCAATGCCGCAGCGTCACCTGGCCTGTCGCCCACAGCACCAAACCTGATCAAGCTAACCGACCCGTCGCCCGCAACGCCAAAGCAGAACGGCCCCACTTTGCCCGCCACCTATACCATCAGGCCCAATCAGGCTCACTCAACATCATCCTCATCTT